>NZ_CP187479.1:600000-900000 GCF_049818055.1 Desulfosceptrum tomskiensis | reverse complement strand
CGTACCGTTGAAGGTGCTAAAGTCACTGACTACGACCGGATTCCTGAAGCCTTCCTTGCCTTGAAGCAGGGTTCCGTTGACGCCGTCGTAAATGACGCTCCGGTTACTCTCTACGCCATTAATAAGGACGAGAAGGGCGCCGTTAAGGTCGTCGGTGATATGCTCTCCAGCGAGTTTTACGGCATTGCTGTTCCTAAGAGCAAGCCAGAGGTTTACGAAGACCTGAACAAGGCCCTTAACACACTGAAGCAGAACGGTAAGTTCACAGAGATCTACAAGGAATGGTTCGGTCAGGAGCCGCCGGCCGACCTTATGACAATTACTGTTGAGCAGGCGCTGGAAGCCTACGGCAAGTAAGGTATGAGAAGGAATAAGCGCTACTTTTGTAGCGCTTATTCCTTCACATTATTCTCTGAGGTGAAGTCCTTTTGGAGACCGCCATACGCATAATGCCGCTACTGTTGGACGGCACCAAGCTAACGCTCTTTATCACCGTCGTGTCGGTTGGTATCGGATGCGTTCTCGGCCTCATTGCCGGGCTCGCGCGACTGTCGGGTAGGAAGATCCCGCGTCTACTCGGCACTTGTTACGTCGACTTCTTACGGGGTACGCCCCTGCTGGTTCAGATCTTTATTGTCTTCTTCGGACTCCCTGCGCTGTTCACCGACCTTCAGAACTGGTGGCACACCTCGCTGGGTTGGCCCATCCTGATCTCGAAGCCGGCCCTCGAGCCGCTGGCGGCAGCAATTGTTGCGTGCAGCCTGAACAGCGGCGCGTATATTGCCGAGATTTTCCGGGCCGGTGTACAGTCCATTGAGCGCGGCCAGATGGAGGCCGCCCGTTCACTTGGCATGACCCATAACCAGGCGATGCGCTATGTTATCCTCCCTCAGGCCTTCAAACGCGTAGTTCCGCCGCTGGGCAACGAGTTCATCGCCATGCTCAAGGATACATCACTTGTGTCGGCGATCGGCGTGGCCGAACTGACCCGCAGGGGGGTGCTGATCAATGCCGATATCTTTGATCCATTCCCGATTTATATGTCGGTCGCTTTTATCTATCTGATCATCACGCTCACCTTCTCCCGGCTGGTAGACTACCTCGAAAGGAGACTCAAAACCGGGTGATCGAAGTAAGAGACCTCCACAAAAGTTTTGGGCGTTTGGAAGTGCTCCGCGGCATTAGCTGTACCATAGCTGAGGGTGAAGTCGTGTGCGTTATCGGTCCCAGCGGTTCAGGGAAAAGTACGTTCCTTCGCTGTCTTAACCTGCTGGAGGAGCCGACGAGCGGCGAAATCATCATTGACGGTACTTCGCTAACCGATAAACGCACTAACATTAACTTAATGAGACAGAAGGTCGGCATGGTCTTTCAGTTGTTCAACCTATTCCCCCATAAGACGGCCCTCCACAACATCATGCTGGCTCCGGTCAAGGTTAAGAGAGTGGAGCCGCAAGAAGCTGAAAACCTGGCCCGTACCCTGCTCGCCAAGGTCGGGCTTACCGATAAAGCTGACGTTTATCCGAGCCAGTTGTCAGGTGGACAGCAGCAGCGCGTGGCCATCGCCAGGGCCCTGGCCATGCAGCCGAAGGTGATGCTTTTCGACGAGTGTACATCCGCTCTCGACCCGGAGATGGTCGGCGAAGTGCTGGCTGTGATGAAAGACCTGGCAAGGGAAGGCATGACGATGGTGGTAGTCACCCACGAGATGGGTTTTGCGCGGGAGGTCGGCGACCGTGTGCTCTTTCTTGACGGGGGCCGCATTGTGGAAGAAGGTTCGCCGCAGGAGATTTTCAACAACCCGCGCGAAGAACGGACCAAAGCTTTTCTCAGCAAGATTCTCTAAACGCAAGTAAACTACATAATTAAAACCTTGCGGGTGGAAGGTCGGGCCTTGACCCGCAAGGTTTTTCTTTTTGCTTACATTCCCGGCTGATTCTCCGCTTCCGCACCGGTGACGTCAGGGCATTTCCTGCTGAAGACTTCGGGGGCGACGATGCCCGCCGAGAGCAGGAACTTGATGCCTTCCTCCACGCTGATGGGGAGAATAATCACGTCGTCCTTAGGGGCCATAAACATGAAACCGGTTGTCGGGTTGGGCACCGTGGGGATAAATACCCTAATAACTTCCGGGTGTTCGGGAACGAAATTCCCCAGGTAGCTTTCTCCGGCGATAAAGCCGATCGTCCAGATGCCTTTACGGGGCCATTCCACCAGCCCCACCTGGCGGAAGGCGTCCTTGTTGTTTTTGCTGAGCGTTTCGAAAATCTGCTTGCTGACACGGTAAACGGGGCTGGCCAAGGGTATGCGCAACAAGAGGTTTTCGCCAAAGGCGAGCAGCCTCTTGCCGATGATGTTTGTGGCGAGCACGCCGGCCAGGAAGATGACGGCAAGGGTTATGAGAATGCCGAGCCCGGGGATGTGAAATTCCTCCCCGGCCAGGAAAATTACCAGGCTGCCGGCGACCCCGTCGATGAAACGGAACACGGCAAAGAGAAGCCATATTGTTACGGCTAAAGGCAGGACGACGGCCAAGCCTGCGACAAGGTAGCGTCTGGTGCTCAATGCTCTGCTCCTTAAAATTACTTCTTTAAAAATAGTTTTTAAATAATTTCCTTGATGCGTTCTTTCTTTTCGGCCAGGAGCTGTTCGTACTGGGCGTTGAGGTTGCCGAGCGTTCTCATCCACTCGTCCATGAACTCGGGCATGCGTTCCACGTTGACGCGCATCCTCACGCCTGTTTGCATCTCCAAGGCCTGCTGGGTCTGGACGGCCCTTCTTTCGTATTTGTCCCTGACGGTCAGGTAAGCCTGCTTGTAGGCCTGCGCGTAGTAATTGAAAAGAGTGTCAAGTTCAGTGAAGATGCTCTGCAGCCGTCCCTTGTTCGACGTCAGCATTAGGAGCCCCTGCATGGCGCGCAGGTTGTGCTGCAGGGTTGTCTCGTCCGTGGGGAGGCTGATGGCGCGCAAAAGGGTTTCCGCCAGTCCTTTGCGTACGTTCTCGCGGCTGGAATCCTGGTATTTATCGAGTTCGGCCTCGAGATCCACGTTCGTGTCCCGGATGTACCTGGCGCCCAGGGCTTTCCCGGCGTCCATCTCTTCCATCCGGGTCAGGTCTTCGGCGCTTATGTTAATGCCGGCCGCCCTTTCGAGAGCTTTTTCCCAGGCTGTCTTAATGCGATCTGACACTGTCTTACCACCCTATCTATGATTTTCCTATCTAATCATACCTATCTAATTATAAACTATTGTTTCCAAACTGCAACTTCTTTGCATCCTGCAGTATGGCCGCGATCTCCGCGTAAGAACGGGTGTTGACCACGTGGGCGGGACCGAGCCAGCCCCGCCTGGCGACACTTATGCCGAAGGGCATCAATTCCATCTGTTCGGACGTGTGGGCGTCCGATCCGATCGTGATAAGGACGCCCTTGTCCCGAGCGGCGCGGCAGTGGACGTCGTTGAGGTCAAGGCGGTTGGGGTAAGCGTTCAATTCAAGGAAGGTCCCTGTCGAGGCGGCCGCGTCCAGCACGGCTGTAATGTCGGCGTCGTAGGGTTCCCGCTGTCCGAGGATTCTTCCCGTAGGATGGGCCAGCGAATGGACCAGGGGATGCCTGACAGCCGAAAGCAGGCGGTGCGTCATCCGTTCCCGGTCAAGGCGAAAGGCGCTGTGCACGGCGGCAAGGACGAAGTCCATTTGCACAAGGATTTCGTCGGGGTAGTCCAGAGATCCGTCCGGCAGGATATCCACCTCCGCCCCGCACAGGAGCTTGATGTCCCTGCTGCTTGCATTGAACTGCCGGATGGCGGCGAGCTTGGCGCGGAGATCCTCGGTCGTCAGCCCCCGGGCCAGCCTGAGCGACTGCGAGTGGTCGCAGACGGCCACCCACTCGTAGTTGAGCGCGCGCGCCTTGCGGGCGATTTCTTCAAGGCTGCTTGTCCCGTCGGAATAGGCGGAGTGCACGTGAAAATCGCCCTTAAGGTCCGAAGGCTTGATTAAAGCGGGCAGGTCGTGCGCCAGGGCCGCCTCGATCTCTCCGGTGTCCTCCCGCAGCTCGGGTTCGACGTAGGACATGCCCAGGGCTGCGTAAACACTTTCCTCCGTTTCTCCGGCGATGCGTTTGTCGTCGCGGAACACCCCATACTCGCTGACTTTTAAGCCCAGGTCGATGGCCCGCTGCCTTATGCGGACATTGTGTTCCTTCGAGCCTGTGAAATAACAGAGGGCTGCGCCGAAGACCTCTACAGGCACGACCCTGAGGTCGACCTGCACGCCGTTGTGCGCGGAGATGCTGCACTTTGTCGTACCCCTGGCCAGGACGGTCTCGACGACGGGCAGGCTGAGAAACACTTCTATGACCTCTTCGGGGCGTCCCGAGGCGGCCAGGATGTCGATGTCCTTGACGGTGTCCTTCCGCCGCCTCAAGCTGCCGGCGAGCTCGACACGGTGGGCGGGGGCACGCCGGCGGAGGGCTTCGACCAGGGCCATGGCGAAAGGCAGCATCTCGCCAATCGGGTGTCTCGCGCGTGACCGCCTGGCAGACTCGATGCCCCTGAGGATATTCTTTTCGGTCCTTTCCTGAAAGCCCTTGAGGTGACGAATTTTCTCCGATTTGGCCGCAGCCTCCAGATCCTCGAGGCTGCGGACGTTGAGTTCTTTAAAGAGCGCCAGCGCTTTCTTGGGGCCGATGCCAGGCACGGCCAGCAACTGCAGAATGCCCGGCGGTATCTCTTCCGTCAGGCGCTCGTAGTATTCGAGCTTGCCTGTCTCGATAATTTCCGTGATTTTGGCCGCCAGGTCCTTGCCGATGCCGGGTATGCCGGTCAGGGCGCCGCGGGCGGCGAATTGGGCGACATCCTCGCCGAGGTGCGCCACTTTTTCGGCCGCTTTGTAGTAAGCGCGCACCTTAAAAGGGTTTTCGCCCTTGATTTCGAGCAATTCGCCAACCCAGCGCAGGATCTCCGCCACTTTCTTGTTGTGCATAATCCACCCCAATTTGGCTGTAAGCGTTAAGCTGTAGGGCTCCCCAGCACTCAACTCGAAGATCCATTACATTTAAAGCTAACTGTTAGTAACGCCATCCAACAGCTAACAGCCAACAGCGGCGCCGCAGGCACTTTTTGTTGGTTAAATTACGCAGTTAGGACAGCCGCCGTCATGAACATACTAAACTCGAAAGGAGGTCGTGTTAAATGGAAAGGGTTCCCTATCAGAAAGGTGTACGCCGTGAAGAGCCTGATTTAATCAATTATCTGCACCGGCCCCCGGGCTCTCCGCAGCCCCGTGAAACATCGTCACAAAAAGCCCAGTTGAACAGCCGGCACCGCCACGGTACAAACAAGGAAGTCCGGCTGGGCATAAAGTACAAAACGGGGTTACATGAACATAGAGAATGGCCCTGGAGTTAGTGAAACAGTTGAAAAAATTTCGCCTGGCTTTGTCAGCCGTCCCTGTCCGGCTGCTCACGTACATTTTAAGTACGCTCCGCGCCGCCCAGGGGCGCCTTCCGCGCCATGCTCGTTTTTGAACAGTTTCTCTCTGAGCAGTTTCTTTCCGAATACCGATAGCTGAGTGCACAAGTCAGCTTTGTAGACATTCAGTCTTTGGACCGTAGTTCTATCCGAGTGCTGAGAGCCGAGTGCCGAGTGCTATTATGGGCGGAGCTCGATCAGGGCGAAGAGCACGATTTCAAGGGCGATGAGCAAGACAATCGCCACTTCCAGCGCCGTCGAACGGTAGGTGACGATTTCCTCGCTGAGCATCGAGTAGCTGCGTTCGATGACCTGCACTTTTTGCGTGATGCTTTCGGTCCATTCTCTTACGCGCAGGATGTTGAGCGCCGCGGTGTAAATCCTGGCGTAGAAGACGTCTTCCGTGACCTTGAGGGAGTTGCGGATACGTTCTGTTATCTCGGTGATGTCAGCCACAAGCCCCAGGAGCTGGCGCATGATGCACCGGTAGTTTCCCAGGCGGCGGAACCGCCCTCCCCGGTCGGCGTCTTCTATCGCGTCATACATTTCCTCGATTTCCTGGTCCAGGATGTGGTCGTAGTAGCGGAGCTTTAGCAATTGGGCGTTGGCGAACTCCAGCAAGTCGGGAACGTCCGGGCTGCCCGTCGGATCGTACACGATGGCCGAATCCCAGGTCAGGATCGCAAAATCTTCCGCGTAGGAAAACCGGTTTTTGAGGGTCTCCCGCCTCATCTCCTCGCTCACGGGGTCTTTTTCGGCCAGAAGCAAAGGAACGGGGTCCCACCCCTTCTCCCACTTTCTAAAGTAATAGACGATCAGGTCCTCTTCCTCGTATTCGGGCTCTTTCGCCCCCACCAGCGCCGGCTGGATGGCCGCAAGCGTTGTTCGCAGGTAATCAAGGAACGTTTCTTCCAGGTCCTTCTCATTAACGATGTAGCCTAGTTCCAGGACTTCCCCGTAAGCAACCGCGGGAATGTCAAGGCTCAAGGTGACGGTGACGACCCCGTAGTCGTAGAGGCGCGCTCCCGCCCTGGCGTGAAGGAGCCGTTCGCCAAGCGGCAAACGACAGCCCTCCAGTTCCACGTTAACGGGCGGGTTTTTAAACGAAATCGACTTGGGAGGCACTCTTTTCAGACGTAGCCGGGAGACGGATTTACCGTCGGCGAGGAGTCTCTCACTCTTTTCAAGGTCGATTTCATCAGCCACGTTGTACAGGCGGAAGATCAGAAACGATACCGACACGGTTCACCAACCTCTATTCCACACCTTCTAACACCCAACTCCCAACCCCCAATACCCAATATAACACCTAACCCCCAACTTTAGCTCCCTGCCTGGTATTGCGCCTTTCCATTTCCCGGTCCACGGCCTGAATGACCTCGGCCTTGCCCGCCTTCCAGCGGGGGGCCAGCAACAGGTCGCCGTGGAGCACTTCGCCGCAGAGGCGGTGCACCGTTATGCCGGGGTCGAGATGCTCAAGGAAGTCGCAAACCCAGTGGACGTATTCGTTGAGGGACAGGGTCGGCACGGTTCCCTCCCTGTATTCCCGCGCCAGGCGGGTGTGTTCCACCACCTGGAGGTGGTGAATCTTGACCCCGTCCGCGCCGAGCTCCGACAACTTCAACGCCGTCTGCACGCAGTCGTCCCGTTCCTCCTCCGGCAGGCCGATGATGACGTGGGCGCAGATATAGATGCCGCGGTTTCTAGTGCGCTCTACGGCATCCACAAAATCGGCGAATGAATGCCCGCGGTTGATCCGCCGGAGAGTCCGGTCGTGGCTTGATTGCAGGCCGTACTCAAGCCAGACGTGGTGCTGCCGCGCGTAAGACGCGACAAGATCAAGGACGGGATCGGGCACGCAGTCCGGCCGCGTGCCGATCGACAACCCTACGATGTCCGGCACGCTCAGGGCCTCGTCGTAAACGCGCCGGAGTTGCTCCACTTTGCCGTAGGTGTTGGTATAGCTCTGCAGGTAGGCTATGAATTTGGCGTTCCGCCGGCCTTTGCGCAGCGCCGCTTCCCTGCCCCGCTCCACCTGTTCGCGCACGGACAGGCCTGCCTTCTCGACGGCCGGGCTGAAGCTTGGATTGTAACAGAAGCTGCAGCCTCCATGGCTTATGGCGCCGTCGCGGTTGGGGCAGGAAAAACCGGCGTGAACGGGGATCTTGTATACAGAGCAGCCGAACTTTTCGCGCAGGAACCTGCTGAAAGTGTAATACCTTTTCATGCCGGACCTTTACAAACTCTCCTGGTAAACTCCGCGAGCCCCCGCCCCCCGAAACGGGCCCGGCCTCCCTTTCGGAAATTCAAGAGTTCCGGGTCGTGCCGAGGACGTCGAGGAACCGGCGGGAAGTGACGATCTTGGTGTCTTCGACCTGTCCTATATCGAGCAGGTGATGGTCCTGGGTGATGATATAGTCGGCCCTGCCGGCAAGGGCGCAGTCGATGAACTTGTTGTCGGCGGGATCGTCCAGGACCACGTTCACGTGTCTTTTAGGCTCGACCACCGTACAAAGCTCCAGCAGACGGTCGGCAGACTCTTCCCTACGCTGTACGGCCTCCCTGCTGCCAAAGCGCATTTTGGACAGGATGTCATGGTATTCGCCTTCGATGCCGGAGCTGACGACAACGTCGATATCGCCGTCGCGCCACATCTCGAGGATCTTGCCCGAGGCCTTTTCCGGGCAAATCAGGCCGGCCATCAGGATGTTGGTGTCAATGACAACCCGCAAGAGACCTCTACACCTGCCTATTGGAAGTTAGACGCCGGAAGCCGTCGTATACGTTTTGGCAACAGTTTCTTACCGGGTGATCGAGAAATCTTTGAAGCGCGCATCGCCGTCCCGTGCCGGCTTGTAAGTTGTTTCAACCTTGTCCACCCGCGCTGCAGGAGGCCCGGAACGGCACCACTTGAGCATCTCGGCGACCTGCTCCTCTTCCCCCTCGAATAAGGCGGATACCGAGCCGTCGGGGTTGTTGCGCACCCAGCCGGTGAGACCGCGTTGCCGTGCTTCTTGCTGGGTGGCCCAGCGAAAATATACTCCCTGTACTTTGCCCGTGATGCGCACTTCGGCGATGATCCTGCTCATAGTCTACCAACCTCCGGAGATTTGATTAATTCCGGTATTGTGTTTTATAATCAGATGACTGACAACCCGCGAGACTTTTGATACTGTATGTTCTTTTTTAGCATTCTCCCGGGAGGTGTTTTTCTTTTATGAAGTGCAAAGTGTGCAGAGGGCCCGCGATCGCTCAATTCCCCGCCCACAACGCCAACTTCTGCGAACGGCACTTTGACGAGTTCTTTATGCGTCAGATCGAGAAAGCCATCCGCCGTTACAAGATGCTCCAGCCCGGGGAACGTTGTCTGGTCGCCGTTTCGGGAGGCAAGGACTCCCTGATCGTCGTGGACGTGTTCCACCGCCTGGGTTACGACGTAGAAGGCTTGCACATCTCCCTGGGGATAGCTGAAAATGATTTTGCCGGCGAGTCGCTGGCGGTCTGCAAGGATTTTTTGGCCGAACGGGGGCTGACCCTGCGCGTCTTTGACGTTAAAGAGGCCTTCGGGATAACCGTTCCGGAGGCGGGCCGCCGTTTCCCCCGCTTCTGCGCCTTGTGCGGGATGACCAAGCGCTACCTGATGAACGCCGAGGCCTGGCGGGCGGGTATGGTGCTGGCTACGGGGCACAACCTGGACGACTTGTCTTCCGCCCTTCTGGCCAACATCTTCCGCTGGGACGTGCGCTACCTGGCCAAAAACCTGCCGGTTTTGCCCGAGGGCGACGGGTTTGCCCGCAAGATCAAGCCGCTGGCCCTACTTACTGAACGTGAGATCGCCACTTACGCCGCCATCCACGGCATCAGGGTCGTTCAGGCCAGGTGTCCGTATGCCGCGGAGGCCTCGTTTCCCAAATACAAGCAACTTATCAACGGCGTTGAAGAAGAATCGCCGGGGACAAAGCGCCTGTTTTACGAAGGGTACATTAAGCATGCCGGTCTTTTCGAAGCGCAGGCCAGGGCCGAATACCAGTTGCAGCCCTGCGCTGTCTGCGGGATGCCCACTTCAGCGCCGGTCTGCTCCTTCTGCAAGACCTGGCGCCGGGGTCAAGGGTAAGAACGTTCGATAAAATCCCGCAGATACCCGATAAATTCCTCATTGCGGTCGACGACCGCAATCTGAAGATCGCGGACCGGCACCAGCAACTCGTAGAAAATCAAGGCCACCGATGGCCTGGGAACCCGCCCCACGCCTGTGGCCAGAGCGGGAAGAACCAGGGATTGGGCCCCCAGAACCCGGGCGGTTTCCAGGACATTGCGGAGACAGCGCCGGACGATTTCCGGCGAGGAAGGCTCGGCGGGCCGCTTCATAGTTACGGCGTGAAGCAGCCATCGCGCTTTGAGCCGGCCCGCCGACGTGACGTACACGTCGCCGGGCTCGGGGTCGAGTTCCCTGCAGACCCGGACGGCTTCTTCCTCGATTTCTTGCCCTCCGGCGCGGCGCAGCGCCCCGGCCACTCCCCCTCCCATCGGACCCAGCCCGTTGGCGGCGTTAACGATGGCATCTGCTTGCCATCCGGTGATGTCGCCGACCAGAACCTGCAAGGCTCACTCCTCCCGTGCTTAACTCCAGAACGACAATTTTGATGGGTTCCGGCTTGGTTTCCGGAGTAATCACCAGTTCGGGCAGTTTTTGGACGTGGGAGAAATACTTCGTGAACTCGGCCGCTTCTTTGATGGGGAAGTCGATGTAGTCGGTCTTATAGTGCATCGGCAGGGCGACGGCCGGGTTGACGGCCTCCACTACCTTGACGGCTTCCTCGGGGCCGATGGTGTAATGGTCCCCGACGGGGACGCAGAGGACGTCGATCGGACCGAGTTCCCCGACAAGATCGTCTTCCAGCAGGTGACCCAGGTCGCCAAGGTGGCATACCCTCAGGCTGTCTATAGCGATGGTGTACACCGTGTTCAAGCCCCGCAGCGCGCCCTGTTGCTTGTCGTGGTAGGTACGGAAGCCTTCGACGACGATGTTCCCCGCGATCTTGTGCCTCCCCGGCGCATTAACGATCCGCGGGTTACCCTTCAAGAGGTGGATGGCGCTGTGGTCGTAATGCCCGTGGCTTACGGTGACGATGTCCGGCCGTACCTCGGGCACCGGATAGCCGACCTGCTCGTTGAAGGGGTCGGTAAGGATTTTCGTCCCGTCTTCGGCGGTCATAAGGAAACAGGCGTGTCCGAGCCACTGGATCTTCATTCTTTCACCCCCCCGATCTTGCCATCTTCTGCCTTTCGGTTCTACATAAAAGTTTGGATTCCTCCACCCGTCCTCACGTTCCTTATTGTCGGTTGTTCACCGTCGCCCTATACCGCGCGGATACGATCACCCGGACAAAGAAAGAATAATGGAGAAAACGCGGCAAGGGATGGATAAAGTTTGGGCGACGGGATCAGCATCTGGCGGACAAAGCCGTTCGTGGAACTGGAAGCGGAAAAGAAGGAATCCAGACTACGCCGTTCACTGACCTCTATTGATCTGGTGGCGCTCGGCATAGGGGCCATCATCGGCACGGGGATATTCGTGTTGACCGGTGTAGCCGCCGCCCAATATGCGGGCCCGGCGCTCATAGTGTCGTTTGTCGTTGCGGGGGTGGCGGCCGGCCTGGCGGCCCTGGTCTACGCCGAACTGGCGGCGATGATTCCGGTGGCGGGCAGCGCCTATACCTACAGTTATGCGGCGCTTGGGGAGTTCGTGGCCTGGATCGTGGGCTGGAACCTCATGCTGGAGTACATGGTTGCGGCGGGAGCGGTGGCGATCGGCTGGGGGTCCTACCTGGTGGACCTGCTCCGTTCAGTGGGGGTCGCCCTGCCGCAAAGCGTTACCGGCGCGCCCGCCCAGGACGGGGTGGTCAACGTGCCTGCCGTTTTCGTCGCTCTGGCCGTCACCCTCCTGGTGGTGAGGGGAACGCAACAGAGCGCCAGGACGGCGAAAACCGTCGTGCTCGTCAAATTGTTCGTCATCGTCCTGTTCCTCGTCCTCGGCGTGCGTTTCATCAACCCGGCAAACTGGCAGCCGTTCCTCCCGTTCGGCATGATCGGCATCTTCCAGGGGGCGGCGATCATCTTCTTCGCCTACATCGGCTTCGACGCCGTCGCGACCGCCGCCGAAGAAGCGCGAAGACCGCAGCGCGATCTGCCTATCGGCATTATCGGTTCGCTGCTGGTCTCCACCATACTGTACATCCTGGTCACCGTCGTCTTAACGGGAATCGTTCCGTATAATCAGCTTAACACGGCCTCCCCCGTCGCGACGGCCCTCTTGCGGGCCGGTATCCCCCTGGCCGGTTCGGTCGTGGCCCTGGGGGCGCTGGCGGGGATCACCAGCGTCCTCGTGGTCACGCTCTACGCCCAAAGCCGCATCTTTTACGCCATGTCCCGCGACGGCCTGATCCCCAAGGTCTTTGCGCGCGTTCACCCGCGTTACAACACGCCTTACGTCAGCACGCTCGTGGTGGGCATCGTCGTTATCCTCACCGCCGGCTTCCTGCCGATCGGCGTCGTGGCTCAGCTGGCCAACATCGGGACGCTGACCGCCTTCGTCATCGCTTCCGTGGGCGTTTTGGTATTGAGGTATACGAGACCGGACATGCCCAGGCCTTTCAAGACGCCGGGCATGCCATGGACACCGCTGCTGGCGATTGTGTCCTCCCTCTATCTTATCGCCAATCTTCCCCCTCTGACCTGGGTGCGCTTTGTGGTCTGGATGGCCTTGGGCCTGATCATCTACTTCGGATACAGCTATCGTCACAGCGCCCTACAGCCGAAAGACAGGGGATTAACGTGGAAAGCGATACTGGGGCCGGCGCTGGCGAAGCCGCTGCGCCGCGATGATTTGGAAAGAAGTTAAGGGCCGGGTAGCGCGCCGCCGACCCGGGCCACGCCCGAGGCGATGGCTGCTTTCGCCGTAGCCTCGGCTACGGCGGGGGCGACCCGACTGTCAAACGGCTCGGGAATGATGTGATCGGGTTTCAAGGTTTCCTCAGCCAGGGAAGCGATGGCGCGAGCAGCGGCAAGCTTCATCTCGTCGTTGATGTCGATGGCCCGGACGTCCAGCGCTCCTCGGAAAATACCGGGAAAGGCCAGCACGTTGTTGATCTGGTTCGGGAAATCGGAACGGCCGGTGGCGATGATCGCCGCTCCCGCCGCAGCCGCCTCGTCGGGCCAGATCTCGGGATCGGGGTTGGCCAGGGCGAAGATTATCGGGTCCGGCGCCATGCGGTTGATCATTTCCGGGGCCACCTGGTTGCCCTTGGATACGCCGATAAAGACGTCGGCTCCGGCAAGCGCGTCGGCCAGGGTACCCGTGATGCGCGCGCCGTTGGTCTGGAGCGCGATGTCCTGCTTGTAACTGTTCATACCCTCGGCCCGGTCCGGGTAAATGATCCCTTTCCTGTCGCAGACGAGAATGTGCTCCACGCCCAGCTTCAGCAAGAGGCGGGTAATGGCCAGTCCGGCCGAACCCGCGCCGTTGATGACGATCCTGATGTCCCGCAGGGTTCTGCCCGTAAGCGTAAGGGCGTTCAAGAGCCCTGCCGTTACAACGACAGCCGTGCCGTGCTGGTCGTCGTGAAACACCGGTATGTCCAAGATGCGTTTGAGCTCCGCCTCCACCTCGAAACACAACGGCGCGGCGATATCCTCCAGGTTGATCCCGCCGAAGGTGGGCGCGAGACGGCGCACGGTCTCGATGATGCTCGGGGCGTCCCCGGCGTCTATGCATATCGGCACGGCGTCCACCCCGCCGAAGGTCTTAAAGAGAATGGCCTTACCCTCCATTACAGGTAAAGCCGCTTCCGGACCGATGTTTCCGAGCCCCAGGACCGCGGAGCCGTTGGACACGACGGCCACAAGGTTGCCCTTGGCTGTATATTCGTAAACCTTTTGGCGGTCAGCATAGATCTCTTCGCAGGGAGCGGCCACGCCGGGCGTGTAAGCCAGCGATAAGTCCCTTTCGTCACGCAGGGGAAGCTTGGATTTAATTTCGATCTTACCCTTGACCGTGCGGTGCAGTTCAAGTGCCTCGTCGCGAAGCGGCATTTGTTCCCCCACCTTTATTTTGTCTACAAGATACTGTATTCCTGGATACACTATACCATCGGCGCAAGTTTTCTGACAATATGAATGATTTCTGGCTAATCCGAAAAAAATGATCAAATCCTTGCCGATCCTTGCCGATCAATCGGAGGCCGGCAAAGACCGGCAAAGAAAAAAGCCCGCTGCCTTCTTAAAAGCTGCGGGCCTTTTATAAAAGAAGCTGCGGCGAAGTTTTTCAACGGCCTCTTCTTAATCCGATGGCTGCCATGCGCCGCCTGACGTAGGCCAGTTGCATTTGCAGCGGGAGCTGTTGCGGGCAGTTGTCATCGCAAGCCATAAGCCCCACGCAGCCAAAGGCCCCCTCGTTGTTGCCCACGATTTCGTAGTATTCCCAGTCGGAACGCTCGTCGCGCGGGTCTACCATGAAACGGGCGATGCGGTTCAGCCCGGCGGCGCCGAGAAAGTCGTCGCGGATGTTGGCCGTAAGGCACCCCGCGATGCAACAGCCGCACTCGATGCATCGTTCGGCCTCGTAAATCTTCAAAGCCGTTTCGTTGTCCATGCGCTCTTCCTGGGCCGCGGGATCGAACTCCTTGCAGGTGTGAATCCAGGCTTCGGTCTTGAGGCTCATCTCCCTAAACCAGGTGCCCGTATCGACCGAGAGATCACCGACGAGCTTGAATACCGGCAGCGGAAGCAGTGTAATCTCGTCGGGCAGGGATTTGGTCAGGGTCTTGCAGGCCAGGCGGGGTTTCCCGTTAACCAGCATACCGCACGAGCCGCAGATGGCGGCACGGCAAACAAAGTCAAACATCAGGGACGGGTCCTGCTCTTCGCGAATCTTATTAAGGGCCACAAAGAGGGTCATACCCGGCGTTTCTTCCAACTGGTAGGCCTGCATATGCGGCTTGACCCCGGAAATACCCGGGTTGTATCGGAAGATGTTAAAGGTTAGCTGACGACTAGCCATTGTTACCTCCTTGCGCTCCATTGCTTTGGTTGGCAACTGAGGACTCCCCGTACCCGCGGTCGCCGGGGGGCAGTTCGGTAATCTTGACCGGCTCGTAGTCGAGCTGCGGCAGATCGGCGCCGGGCCGCCAGTAGGCCAGGGTGCGTTTAAGCCAGTTCTTGTCGTCGCGCTTGGGGAAATCTTCGCGCGCGTGGCTGCCGCGGCTTTCCTTGCGTTCCAGGGCGCCGTAGGCGATGCACAGGGCCAGCCTGATCATGCCGGGAAGGCGGATAGCGGCCGTCAGTTCGGGATTGGCTCCCTGGCCGCTTGAAACCAGGGCGAGCTTACGGCTGCGCTCGTGCAGTTCCCGGAGCTTGCCGACGGCCTGCTGGAGGCCTGTGGCGTTACGGAAAATACCCACGTTGTCCATCAGGGTCTGTTCCATCTCGTGGCGGAGCTTGTAAACGTTCTCCCTGCCGTTACGGCCCGCTATCAGGTCGTTGATTCTGGCCTCCTGGGCTTTAACGTGGTCCTCTACTATCCTTGAAGAATACTCCAGCGTTGCGCCCAGGGCATATTCGGCGATCTTCCTGCCTATGATCATCCCGGAAACGATGGTTTCGGCCAGCGAATTGCCACCCAGGCGGTTGAAGCCGTGCAGGTCCCAGCACGCGGCTTCGCCCAGAGCAAACAGGCCTTTCAAACCGTAGGCCGCGCCATCGATATTCGTCCTTACGCCGCCCATACTGTAATGTTGGGTGGGTCGCACGGGAATGAGGTCCTTGACGGGATCTATGCCGGCAAAGTTCCGGCAGATGTTGGCGATTTCACGGAGGTTGGTATTGATGTGCCTGGCGCCCAGATGCCGGATGTCCAGCCACAGGTGCGGCCCGTAGGGACTGTCGACGCCGAGGCCCTTGCGCATGTGCTGGACCATACGCCGTGCCACGACGTCACGCGAGGCTAGGTCCTTTTTCACGGGTTCGTAGTCGGGCATAAAGCGATGGTGATTCTTGTCGAGGAGATAGCCGCCGTCGCCCCGGGCACCTTCGGTAATAAGAATCCAGACCGGTACCATACCGGTGGGATGGAACTGGACAGCCTCCATATTGCCGAGGGGGACCACGCCCGTGTCCAGGGCGATCGACATGCCGGTACCCTCGCAAATCACGGCGTTGGTGGAAGCGCCGTAGAGCCGGCCGTAACCGCCCGTGGCGATCACGGTAGCTTTGGCCAGGTAAGCCGTAAGTTTGCCTGTCCTGAGACAGCGCGCCACCGCGCCGATACATCGCTCGCCGTCATGGATGAGGGCGATGGCTTCCATGCGGTCGTGTACGGTTATCCCCATTTTGATGACGATGCTATCCACCGTGTACTGCAGGCTGTGGCCGGTGCCGTCCGCCGTATAACAGGTGCGCCACTTGGCTGTTCCTCCGAAGTCGCGGGCGGTGATCAGGCCTTCATATTCCGGGAGGTCTTCGACCTCGTGCCCGTCGGGGAGCTTGCGCTTCCCGGCCACGACGCGGTTCCAGGGCACACCCCAGGCGGCCATTTGCCGTACGGCGACGGGTACGGTTTCGCAGAAGAGGCGGGCAACGTCCTGGTCGCATCCCCAGTCGGAGCCCTTGACCGTATCGGCGAAGTGAATGTCGGGGCTGTCGCCTCTTCCCATGGCGCAGTTGCCTAAAGAAGCCTGCATGCCGCCCTGGGCGGCCGTGCTGTGCGAGCGGCGGGGCGGTACGAGGCTCAGGATGACGACATCGAGTCCGTGTGAAGATGCCTCAATGGCGGCGCGTTCGCCGGCCAAGCCGGCGCCGATCACGAGTACGTCACTGACATGCGTTTGATACATCTTAGAGAGCACCTCCTAAACGCACGAACGCAAACATTGCCGCGACGCCGAGGATGAGGATCAAGAGCGTGATCATCTTCGTGACCCAGCCTACGGTGTGGCGATCGATCCAGCCCCACTTGACCATGATGCGGTAGAGACCGAACCCGGCGTGGTATTCGCCGAGGACGAGCAGGATCAGGTAGAACCACCAGAAAGAAGTCATCCGGTCGGCGCTCTTCACGGCCTCGATCGGCCAACCGAGAAGGATTGACGAAACGTGCATGCTCGCCAGGACGGCGATTCCGGCGGCGGTGATGAGTTGGAAGATCCAGACCCAGGTGTCGGGGTGTTTAACGAGACGCGCGTGCGCCCAGAATTCGCGGTAGCGGTTGGGGATGCGCCGGCAGACTGCAAAGACGTGAACCAGCGCTACCAGGCCGATGAACGGGATGCCGACGTAAGAAAGATAATACCGGTCCAGGAAGGCCGCGAAGGAGTCGTATGACTGGGCGCCCAACAGGATTACGCCTACGAAGAGCATGTGCGTCCATAAAAAACCGACCAGGAGCAGGCCGCTGACCATCTCGGCCAGGTCGAGGTACAGGTCGGTCTTCAGGCTGTTTGGGTGGATCCTTTGCACCGACATTGAGCTACTCCTTTCCGTATGAACAAGGTCAGGCCGTTTCATAATCTCGTTGACTGGTTGATCCAGCACTCAACCATGTCTTTCGAGGAATTACTATAACCGCGGGTCGGCAAAACACAAGAAGATTTCCCCGCCAATCAGGGGTTGAATGCTGGGCCGGCAAATGATGCGCGTCCCTGGCGATAAAGACTGTTCCCGTGCGCGTCGATCGCTACGACGACAGGAAAATCCACGACTTCAAACTCGTGAATGGCTTCAGGGCCCAGTTCAGGGTAAGCCACGACCCGCGTGGCCTTAATGCAGCGGCTTAACAAGGCTCCTGCCCCTCCCACGGCGGCGAAATAAACGGCTTTGTACCTGCGCATGGCTTCTTCGACCTCCGGGGAACGGTACCCCTTCCCGATCATCCCCTTGAGTCCCAGGGCGATTAGCTGCGGGGTGTAGGCATCCATTCGCCCCGAAGTCGTGGGACCGGCCGCGCCGATGATCCGGCCGGGCTTGGCGGGCGAGGGTCCTACGTAGTAAATGATCTGGTTGCGAATATCGATGGGCAGGGGTTTGCCTTCCTGCAGAAGGGCGATCATGCGCTTGTGAGCGGCGTCGCGGGCGGTGAAGATCTTGCCGTTGATCAGCACGCGCTGTCCGGCCTTGAGGCTCAAAACGATGCTTTCGTTCAGGGGCGTGTTGATGCGTAACGCTTCCATCCGATACCCTCCAAGGATTTACTAACCATATTGCATCCAGCGTAAAGCATCTCATAGCTGACAGCTAACAGCTATATAATGGCTGTCTTGTGCCGGGCGGCATGGCAGTTGAGATTGACCGCTACCGGCAGAGACGCGATATGCGTGGCGAAAACCTCGACGTGCACGGCCAGGGCGGTTACCGATCCGCCTAACCCCATAGGGCCGATGCCCAGAGCGTTTATCTCCCGCAGAAGCTCGGACTCCAGCGCGGCTACCTGCGGGTCGGGATTCGGGGTTCCGATAGGGCGCAGCAGGGCCTCCTTGGCCATGAGGGCGGCCTTTTCCATGGTCCCCCCGATGCCGACGCCGACAGTGAGGGGCGGGCAGGCGTTGGGTCCGGCTGCCGAAACGGTTTCCAGGATGAACTTTTTGGCGCCCTCGATACCGTCGGCGGGTTTCAGCATCTTCAGGGCGCTCATATTTTCACTGCCGGCTCCCTTGGGCACAACAGAGATCTTCAGCTTGTTTCCGGGAACGACCTTGAAGTGGATGACAGGAGGCGTGTTATCCCCGGTATTGATGCGCCGGAGCGGGTCGTTGACCACCGATTTGCGCAGGTACCCCTCAGTGTAGCCCCGGCGGACGCCTTCGGTAATGGCTTCGGCCAAGCTGCCGCCAGTCACGGCGACGTCCTGGCCGAGCTCGACGAAGACGACGACGATGCCGGTATCCTGGCACATCGGGATGCGTTCCTGTTCGGCGACGGCGGCGTTCTGCAGGATAATGCCGAGGATGTCCTTGCCGACCAAAGACGCCTCAATAGCGCGGGCGTCCTCCAGGGCGGCCTTGACGTCGGCCTCCAGTTCCAAGCAGGCCTCCTCGCAGAGGCGGGCGATAATGTCGGTAACAACCAGGCAGTCGACGGTGCGCAAGATATTTCCTCCCCCGATACTGAGACGAAAGCGGTTAAGACATTAAGGTCCGCGGGATCCACAGGGACAGAGTCGGCCAGTAGACCAGCAGGACAAGGAATGAGATCATGATAATGATGAACGGAAGCACGCCCTTGACCACTTCCTCCAGCTTGGATTTGGCCATTGAAGCCACGACGAAGAGGTTGAGGCCGACAGGCGGGGTGATCATGGCCAGTTCCATGTTAACCGTCATGATAACGCCGAAGTGAATCAAATCAATGCCGAGGTGCTGGATCATCGGAAGCAGGATGGGCATGGTGATCAACGTGATCGATACGGCTTCCAGGAAGGTGCCCATCACGAAGAACATCAGGTTGCAGGCGAACAGGAACATATACTTGTTGAGGTTGTTCTCCGCGATCCAGTTGGCGACCGCGCCGGGAATTTGGTTGTAAGTAAGGTAGAGCGAAAAGACCATCGCGGCGGCGATGACCAGAAAGATCATGGATGAGATGTTGATGGATTCGCGGAAAATCACCCGTATATCCTTGAGGGACATCTCTTTGTACAAGAAGGCGGAAACGAGAACGGCATAGAGCAGCGACAGCACCGCGGCTTCGGTGGGCGTCACCACACCCATATAAATTGTGCCGAGAATGAATACCGGGAGAAAGAATCCGGGTACAGCCTTTAAGGTGTGCTTCCAGCGCTCTCCCCACGTCGCCTTTGGGGCGCGCCCGTAGTTTTTTATCAATGCCAGGGCGATCGCCGAGATAATCAGTATTGAAGCCAGACACAAGCCGGGGATGAGACCGCCCATGAAAAGCTTGCCGATCGACTCCTCCACCGTTACGCCGTAAACGACCATCGTTACGCTGGGCGGGATCAGGATGCCGAGGGTGCCGGAAGCGGCAATCAAGCCCATGGCGTAACGTTTTGGATAACCGCCCTGGAGGAGGGCCGGCAGCATAATCGCACCGATGGCGGCTGCGGTCGCCGGGCTGGAGCCGGAGATGGCCGCAAAGATGGCGCAGGACATGATCGTTACCACGGCAAGGCCGCCGGGAAGGTGCCCGAACCATGACCGCAGGGCGTAAATCAAGTATTTGGCGATACCGCCCTTGGACATTACGACGCCGGCAAAAACGAAGGCCGGGATGGCCATCAGCGTCTCCACCATCAGCGAGGCGTACATCCTCTGGACGATCATGAAGAGGGTATAATCGCCCATAAAATACATGATGGTGATCGCTGCAACCGCCAGCGCTACGGCAATCGGAACGTTGAGGAGGAAGAGGAAAACAAAGAGACTAAATAGGGCTAATGTTTCCAAGGTCGTCCTCCTCCTTTTCCTTTTGCAGTCTGAACCATTCACGGCCGCCGTGCGCAAGCAGGATCCAGAGCTTTTCGATGAACCGAACGGTAAACATGACGCCGGCGATGGGCAGGCACAGGGCCGGGATCCACTCGGGGGTCTGTGTGTTGATAGAGCGCTGGCCCATCACGTAATAGAACTTAACCAGTTGGACTCCATAAACGGCGAAAAGCATCGCGAAAAGCATGCCGAGGGTCATGGCAAAGACGCTGACCCAGCGTTTAGCTTTGAGCGGTAAAAAGTTGTAGAGCATATCCACCTTGATGTGGTGGTCGTTGCGGAGGGCGACGGCGATGCCGATTAACGTCCCCCACACCACGAGGTAGAGCGAGTACTCGTCAATCCAGGCCTTGGGGCGCCACATCGGGTTGTAGCGCAGGACGACGTTTACAAGGATGAGCATCAGCCCCGTGAAGAGCAGTCCCCCGGCCAGGTAATCCTCAAAGGCGGCGTAGAACTTCTTAAACTTCTGCATCTTGCGCCTCCATCCTCTAACAGTCAGAAGTTGGGGGGCGGGAAAGGGCCCGCCCCCCCAAGCATCTGGCACCTGGAAAACCTGAACTTATTTCGCGGCTTTTGCGGAGTCGATGTACTCCTTACCGATAATCGGGACGTACTTGTCGTATACCGGCTTCAAAGCGGCCTCGAACTTGGCCTTGTCTTCGGCGGTGAGTTCGTAGACGTCGAGCTTGCCGCTGTTCTTTAAGTTTTCATAGCTTTCGGCGTTGAGCTTGTCGGCAAGCTGGGTGGCGAACTCGGTAGCTTCGGCCATGGCCTCTTCAATGATCTTCTTCTGCTCGTCGGTCAGGCCGTTCCAGAAGGTGGTGTTGGTGAGGACGACGTAGTCAAGACGGCCGTGGGCCGAAACGGTCAGGTACTTCTGGACTTCCGCATACTTCTGGGTGTCGATGTTGTTGAAGGTGTTCTCCGTGCCGTCGACGGTGCCGTTTTGCAGCGCCTGGTAGCACTCGGAGAACGGGATGGGCTGGGCCGAGGCGCCGAGGGCCTCGAACTGGTCGACCAGCAGGCCGCCGCTCTGCACGCGGAACTTCAGGTTGGCGAAATCAGCCGGGGTCTTCAACGGGTGCTTGCCGTTGATGAAGTGCTTGGCGCCGTTGGGCCACCAGGCCAGACCCAGCATGCCCTTGTCTTCGAGGCTGTGGAGCAGCTTCTGGCCGTACTCGCTCTTGAACCAGTTATAAGCGGCCTGGTCGCTGGCAAAGAGGAACGGCATGTCAATAATCTGGAAGGACGGGTTGTACTTGACCAGTTTTGTTACCGAAGGGGCGATAATCTGGACGTTGTTGGTCAGCAGGGCCTCGAGTTCTTCCTTGTCGCCGTAAAGGGACGACGACGGGAAAACCTGGACCTCCATCGTGCCGTTGGACTTGGCTTCAACCAGTTCCTTGAATTTCAAAGCGGCCTGGCCTTTCGGGGTCTTGTCGGCCACCACGTGCGAAAACTTGATGACGACTTTCTTGTCCTTGTCGGCTTTATCGGCGGTGCCGGGCTGATCCTTGTCTCCCCCGCCGCAGCCGGTGACGACAAAGGCAAAGACGGCCAGGAGCATCAAAGCCATTATAATTGTCCACGTACGCCTTTTCATAACGAACCTCCCAATAATTAAATCTTTTCTATCTGTGGGGCCTGAGGTCTACGCGTGAGCGTTCAGTCACCTCCCCCGGCAGCGTTGCGGGCTGCCTCGATTAATGTAGCGCTGACCTCCCGTTTGAACTTCTGGCTGACCGGAGCCAGCGCGTCCTTCCACTCCTGTTTTTCTGCCGCCGCCTGGCGATGTATGGCGATATGCTCCTCGTTCTCCAGGTAAGCCATCATCCGGCGCTCGATAGCGACTGCCTGTTCCCTTTCCCACACGGTAACCTCGGCCAGCGTCGCCTCCAGCACGCTCCTTACGTCGGGCGGAAGGCCATCCCAGAAATCTTTGTTGGCCAGAACGACGTAACCCAGGAAGCCGTGGTCGGAAATCGTCAGGTAAGGCTGCACCTCGTACAGTTTCATGGAAACAATGTTGGAAAACGTGTTTTCCTGGCCATCAACCCTGTGGGCCTCCAGGGCGGAATAGACTTCGCTGAAAGGAAGCGGGACGGCGTCGGCGCCCAGTGCCCGAAACTGCGCCTCCAGGACAGGGCTGTTGATCATTACGCGGAAACGGAGCCCTTCGAAATCGGACGGGTGAACCAGCGGCCGGGTGTTGTTCGTCATTTGTTTGAACCCGCTGTCCCAGAAAGCCAGGGGTTGCAAACCTTGGGCGGTGAAACTTCCGAAAAGTTCAGCCCGCGCCGGGCCGTCGACGAAACGGTGCACGGCCTCAACCGACGGGAACAGGTACGGTATGTCCAGAACCTGCCACTGAGGCGCCAGCCCTACAATCTTTGACGTCGCGGGCGCTATCAGCTGGACCTGGTTCTCGCGCAGGGCCTCCAGCTCTTCTCCGTCTTTGAAAAGCATTGAGTTGGCAAAGACCTGAACCTCGACCCGGCCTTTGGTCCGCTCGCGAACCAACTGGGCAAAACGCCGGGCGGCAAGTCCTTTCGGGCTGTCTTCGGCCGTAACGTGGGAGAACTTGATCACGATGGGCTGCTCGGGGCTGACTTGCTCATTGTCGACAACGCGTTGCCCACACCCCGTAAAAACAACAAAGGCGACCAGCGCCAGTGCAAGTAGGATGATTCTTTGCACGAATAAGTTCTCCTTATTCCCCGAACGGCCTGTTAAAGTTAGCGCATTTAGGAATTACGCCAACACTTTTAGAAAATTCTAAATACAAACCACAATGGGTTCAATCTTTAGGTAATTATGTTTATTTTAATCTTTATGGTCACGAATGCGGTATCTATTCACCGGTCTGCCGACCGAACCGTATTGTAACTCCAGGGCCACTTTGCCGTTGCGCTCCAGGTATTCGAGGTAGCGGCGCGCGGTGACCCGGGCCAGCCCTACTCCAGCGGCCACCTCGTCGGCCGAGAGGCTCCTTCCCTGCTGGACGAGGTAGACGTAGATCTGCCTCAAGGTCAGCTCGTGAAGCCCCTTGGGCAGCCTGCTAGGGTGGTGTTCGGCGGTCTGGCCCCGCGTTAATTTATCGATCGCGTCCTGGTCAAGGGAACTGCAATGGTCCAGGCTCTCCCGCAGGTTCACGTACAAATCAAGCGCGGACTTGAGGCGCGTGAGCTTGAACGGTTTGACGATGTAATCGATGGCGCCGTAACGGAAGACGTCCTGAATGGTCATAACGTCCTGAGCGGCGGTGATCAGGATGACGTCCGTCGGCAGCTGGCGCTTGCGGATCTCGTGGAGGACGCTCACCCCGTCGATGTCGGGCAGGTAAACGTCCAGAAGCGTCAGCGCGGGACGCAGGTTTTCAATCAATGCGAGTGCTTCGCCGCCGGTCGAGACCACGCCGACTACTTCGTAGCCGGTTATCGATTCCACGAAGTTGCGGTTAACTTCGGCTACCATCGGATCGTCTTCAACAATCAACGTGCTGATGGTCATGCTTCGCCTCACCATTCTTAATAGTAACTACGAACTGAGCCCCTCCCAGCGGCGACTTTGCAATTTCTATCGTCCCGCCGGCGAGATCGACGCAGTTTCTGACCAGGGAAAGTCCCAGGCCGCTGTTCGGGGGCAGTTTGGTCGTAAATCCCGGCTGGAAGACCGTTTCCTTGAGGACGTCGGGCAGGCCGGGGCCAGAGTCTCCAACGACCAGTCTTATCCCGGCGCCCTCGGTGAACAGGCCCAGGTAGACCTTCCTTTGCGAAGGCTCAAGCCCCTTAACCGCCTCGAAGGCGTTCTCCAGCAAGTTCCCGATGATGATCACCATCGCGCTTGAGTCAATGGTCCGAGGCAAATAAGCGAGCTTGCTGTTGCGGTCGATCTCGAAGTCGATCTTAAGCTCCTTAGCCCTGCTGTGTTTCCCCATCAACAGGCCGGCGATCCCGTAGTCCTTGATCCTCCGCGAGAGAAATTGCGTCAGTTCCTGCTGCTCGGCCGTAACAGCAAAGATAAAGTCGACGGCTTCCTGGTGCCTGTTCAACTGGATCAGCCCGGCAATGGTATGGAGCTTGTTCAGGTACTCGTGATTCTGGACCCTGAGCGCCTCGATAAACCTTTTGACGCCGGTCAGTTCCTCAGCCAGACGCTGGACCTCGGATTTGTCCCTGAACGTGGCCACCGCGCCGACCGTCTGCCCGCCGACGCGTACCGGGATGCGGTTGGTGACGATGGTGACGCCGTTGATGATCATTTCCTGGTTGTATTCGGGCTCGCCGCTGGCGAGGACGCGCAGCAGGCCGGTGTTGGGGATGATCTCCTGGACCGGTTTCCCTATTGCGTCGGTAACCCCGGTGATGCGGTAAGCGGCCCTGTTCATCAGCGTAATGCGGGCGTATCTATCGATGTGGATGATGCCCTCGCTGATCGATTCCAGCAGGGCCACCCTTTCCTCCAGCAGGCGGGCGATTTCCTCGGGTTCGAGGTTGAACATCCCGCGCTTGATCCGCCGGGCCAGGTAAACTGAGCCGGCCAGTCCCACGACCAGCCCTATGACCAGGGTGTAATACAGTTCGAGGCGGATGTTTTGCAAAACGCTGTAAATGGTCGGGGTCAGAATGCCGACGACGACAACCCCCACCTGCCGTGTCCCCTCATCGACCTTGACAGGGACAAAGGCCCGCACGGACGGGCCGAGGACGCCCTCGGCCTGGGATACGTACTCTCCCCCGGCCACGATGGCGTACGCCATGTCCTCACCCGAGAACTTCTTGCCGATACGGTCCTGGACGGGGTGGGAATACCGCACGCCGTTATTGTCCAGCACGACGACATAGGCGACGCCGGTCGCCAGCCGGATGCGTTCCGCCAGGGGCTGGATCACGACTTCTCCGCCCGGTTTCCCGACGTTGTGCTGAATATCCTCCATCTGGGCCAGGGTACGGGCGATGGCCAGGGCGCGCATCCCCATTTCGTTCTCGAGCTGCGACGCGACCCGCTCTATAACCAGCAGGCCGCTGGAGAACAAGGCGATCAAGATGGAACCGAAGGACAGTACGGCCATCTTGGTGTGCAAGCCAAAGCGTATCTTTTTCATAAATAGCCCCCAGGGGGCAAAGTCTCTTAAGGCTGTGTTGAAATATTGGACAAGGACGGGTTATACCCCTTCTTTGGCGGTGAGGAAGATTGTCTAAGCGGCGGCATAAGATACCAATACATTAAACGAAATATATGGCATTGAGCGCGGCTTTGGCAGGCATCCTAACCTTGTAACAAAGACAATGCAGGCTGGAGGGTCTGACAATGTACGTTTCCAAAGGGAAAAACCATATGGACATGCGCGTGGACGTCATCCCTTCCCCGAGCCTTAAAGACCGCTACGCGACCATAAGGTACGACGGCATCCTGAAAAACGCGGGCGCCGACAGGGTGTTTATCCATTACGGTTTCGACGGGTGGAAAAACCCGGCGACCGAAGAAATGCGGCGGGAAGCGGACGGCTCCTTCGTGTGCTCGGTGCCGATGAAGGGCCGGGAGCACTGCGAATTCTGCTTCAAGGACAGCGCCGGCAACTGGGACAACAACAGCGGCTGGAACTGGCGGACCGACATACGGTATTAGTTGGGCGTTGAGCACTGGCGCTAAGCGTTGGACATTGAAATTGAGGGCGAATAGGCCCTCATTTTATGCGGTTGCACGGCGAACCCTCCGTCCCCTTTTTATGTTATCATCTTGCCAAAGGGGGGTTTGCCGTGGTCTTCAGCATCTGGGAAAGACGGGCCATGAAGGCGGCGCAGCGGCGCGTGAACGAACTGCGGGCGACGCACCCCTTTGCATCGCCGGCCGAGCTCGCCGAAAAGCTCATCCAGCGGAAAGCGCGGACCGCCGCCGTTGTGGGCTCGATTACGGCCCTTCCGGCGGCCGTGCCGGGCATCGGCACGCTGATCGCCGTCCTGGCGGGCACCTTTGCCGACCTGACCGTACTCGGCCATTTACTGAAGACACTACTCTATGAACTTGCCGTCGTCTACGGACGCAACCCGGAAAGCCGGGACGTGCAAAAGGAGATCAGGTGGGTGTTTGCGGCCGCGGCTGGAATGGAAGCAGCCGGCAAACACGTCGCCGGGGCGGCGGCCCGCGGGATGGGGCACATGGCTTCGAGCGCCACCCAGCGTTCCTTGCTCGCCCTGGGTTTCCGGGCCGGTCAAAGGACGATCCTGTTCCGTCTGCTGCCGTGGATCGGAGTCGCTTTGGTCGGAGGCATAAACTACCTGTTCGCCCGTTCGATAGGAAGAAGAATGTGCGCCTGTTTCGGAGAGACGAGGGGCGATGCGGGTTGGCGCGGGCTGACGATCGACGGCGAGTTTACGGTGAAACGATAGAACCCTTTTATTTTACCGGGCGCAGGACCTTGATCAGGAGCATGCCGGCGACGAAGCCGCCGATGTGGGCCCACCAGGCCACGAGGTTCCCGGGAGCGGCGATGGACGTCAGGCCGTTCAGCAACTGCAGGCCGAACCAGAGGAACAGGAAGACGACGGCGGGCAACTCCATAAAGGTGAGAATGAACAGGAGCGGCACCAGGGCCAGGATGCGGGACCGCGGGAACAAGATGAAATAGGCTCCGAGAACTCCCGCCACCGCTCCGCTGGCGCCGATGGTAGGAATAAAAGAATCCGCGTTCGTAAGGACGTGGGCAAAGTTCCCGACCAGGCCGACGGCCAGGTAAAACAGGATGTAGCCACGGTGGCCCAGGGTGTCCTCGACGTTGTCGCCGAAGACCCACAGGTACAGCATATTGCCGAGGATGTGGAACCAGTTGCCGTGGAGGAACATCGCTGTAAAAAGAGGAACCCAGGTCTCGGGGCTCAAGGGGGCCTGGGCCAGGCCTTCCACGACACGCGCCGGAACTACGCCGTAAGTCCCCACGAACCGCTCGAACCCCGCCTGTCCCAGTCCTAATTGAAAAACAAAGACGACGACGTTGAGGGCGATCAGCGACACGTTGACGATCGGAAACGAGCGCGAGCGGATGGTGTCACGGAGCGGTATCAATGGCGACTCTCCTTTAACGATATACCCGGTACAGTACCTAGCGTGTACCAATAATATACGCAGATCCGTACCGGGCGAAACAGCCAAAAGCAGGTGGTTTACCCTTGCGCACCGGAACGGCCAATCTGCCTCTGCACGGCGGCAAATGCCCGGCCTGGCTCTTCTCCCGCATGGTGGAGATGTCGGGCGCCATCATCGAGGTCCTCGTCCTTAACGACGGTTCCGAAGAGGTTTTAAACAGGATGGCGGACCCGTTCTGGTTCCAGTCCTTTGGGTGCGTCCTCGGTTTTGACTGGCATTCTTCCGGCCTGACCACCACGGTTACGGGGGCGGTCAAGGAGGCTCTCAAAGACCGCGCCGGTGAAATCGGCCTTTTTGTCTGCGGCGGCAAGGGAAAGTCCTCTCTGCGGACCCCCCGGGAGATAGAAGCGGTCGGCGACAGGTTCGCCCTCTCCCTGAACCCGGCCGAACTGGTCAGGGCCAGCCGGCTGACGGCCAAGGTCGATAACGCGGCCGTTCAGGACGGCTACCAGCTCTACCACCACGTTTTTCTCTTCACAGCCGGCGGAAGGTGGGCCGTAGTCCAGCAAGGGATGAACGAGACGGCCCGGTACGCCCGCCGCTATCATTGGCTGTCCGAGGGCCTGGCCGACTTCGCCTGCGAGCCGCATGCCGCTGTATGCGCTGAGCGGCCTTCGCAGGTGGTGTTGAACCTCGTGGCCGCCGAAAGCGAAGAAGCGCGCAAGCTTTCCAGCGAGCTGGCCTGCACGCGGCCGGACATCCTGGTTAAGGACCTGCAGCGGCTGCAGGAACGGCACCTGCACCTGGCACGCCACCACAGCCTGCTGCTTCGCGACCTTCATCCGAAGAGCGTCGAGCGCGTTCTCCTCAAGTCCTACGCGGCGCAGCCCAAGGAGTTCATCGAGCTTCTCGGCCTGGAAGGTGTCGGCGCCAAAGGGCTGCGCGCCCTGAGCCTCATTGCGGAACTGGTTTACGGGACGCCTGCGAGTTACCGCGACCCCGCCAGGTTCAGTTTCGCGCATGGGGGCAAGGACGGCCATCCCTTCCCCGTCGACCGCCGGGTCTACGACCGTTCGATAGAGAGCCTGCGCCGCGCGGTTGACGCGGCGCGCCTGGGAAGAAACGACAAGATCGCCGCGCTAAAAAGACTGGCCAGGTTCCAGCCCGGATCAGACTAAGGATTTTAAAGCTCACCGGCCGTTTCCTTTTCAGGTCCGGGCGGCGCTGCGCTATTTTCTGGACGGTCCCCTTCCGCCCTTTCAATGCTGGACATGACCACCCAGCCGAACCACACCGCGGACAGGAGCGTGATTACGTACGTTTCGCTTTGCAGCGGCCACCAGAAAACCCACTTTTGGTTCAAGGCTTCCCAGGCGTAAAGAGGGACGGGAACACCGATCAGCAGGGCCGGAATGCCCTGGATGAGCAGCCGCTGGAAATTGACGCGGAGTTTTCCGCCGGAGGCGATGAAGGCCGGCACGACCAGGGCGGCGCCGAACAGCATCGGAACGAGGGTGGCGGCCAGGAGAAACGGCTTGGGGTTGAAGGTGGTCTGAAAGAACCGCGAGTAAAACTTAAGGACTTCGTTGGCCGCTACAAAATAGGCCACATAGAAAAATGTCAGCAACAGTTCGGTAACCCAACTCGTTTTCTTCAAAAGCATTTAATTTTCCTCTCAGTCAATTTTATTTACAAGTTTTCCTGCAGTATGGTTAAAAGGTCGACTCGCGTCACCCGGCGGGGGTTGGCCGACAGGGACCGGCTCAGCAAGGCTTCGTCGGCTATCTCCGTGATGTCGGCTTCCTTGAGCCCTGCTTCGGAAAGCTTTGCGGGAAGTCCCAGCTTGTCGCGCAGTTTTTCAAGGTAAACGACGAATTTCCGGGCAGCCTCGTCCTTGTCGGCCGTAAGGGGTACCATAGCGGAGGCCGCCGCCAGGTCGGCGTAGGCGTCGTGTGCCACGGCCAGGTTGAAACGGACGATGTAAGGCAGCAGAATGCCGCAGGCAACCCCGTGGGGGATGCCGTAGCGCACCCCGACCGGGTGAGCCAGGGCGTGTACGGCCCCCGCTCCCGCGTTGGCCAGGGCGATACCGGCCATCAGGCTGGCCAGCATCATGTATTCCCTGGACGCGCGCACCCGGCCCGTATCGTATGCCGTATAGATGTTCTGGGTTATCAGGCGCACAGCCTCCCGGCTAAGGGCGGTCGTGAAAGGCGTCGCCCAGCGCGAGGTGAACGATTCGACGGCGTGGGTCAGCGCGTCAAAACCCGTGCCGGCCGTAACCTCGGGGGGCTGGGACATGGTCAGGATGGGGTCGACCACGGCGACGACCGGCAGCCACCATTCGTTGCGCAGGCTGGCCTTGCGCTTTCGCTCGGGGTCGATGAGCACGGCGTTTTTGGTCGCCTCCGACCCGCTTCCGGCTGTGGTGGGAACGGCCACCCAGGGAAGCCCGGGGGCGTTCAGCGGAACCGCGCCGAAGAAGGTGCCTGCGGGCGTGTCGACCTTCGCCAGGCCGGCTGCCGCTTTGGCCACGTCCAGGGCACTGCCGCCGCCGACCCCGACCACGAGGTCGACCTTCTCTTCATGGATCAGCCGGCGCGCTTCGTCGACGGTGTCGACGGTCGGTTCCGGGTCCACCCGAAACCACACGGTCTCCACTTTTGCTATTTGGAGGGGGTTGGTTATGCGCTCTACCTGGCCCGACTCGGCAAGGCTGCGGCGCCCGGTGATCACCAGGGCGCGCTTCCCGATCCGCGAGATCTCCTCCCCCAGACGGTAAGTGCTGCCCGGACCGAATAGGACCCGGGTCGGCAGCAGGATATCAAACATCATAGGTCCTACTTCTTCCCTTCCATCTCGGAAAAACTCGCCTTCGGCTGGTTTTAACCGGCGGTGCCAAAAACTGTCACTAAAACGTAAAAACGTTCACGGCTAGTATTTTTCACGCGAGCGCATGAAATTCCTGCCATAACGCCAAAACACACTGTGAGACTACAGTGTGTTTTGCAGGTGTAAGGTATTAGTGTAAGGCGTTGGGAAGCTTCCAGGCTTAACTCGTATCGCGTCAGGCCCGGACTATCGTGCCGCGTTTGTACCTACTCAATGCGCAAGATGTCTCCTGCCGATGTTCCCGTTTCTCTAAGGCGGCCAGCGGGGAGCTCCAGGACGCTGCGGGTATGGCGATTGCCGGGCGCCATCCGGCTCGGGGGCACGTTTTCTAATAAGGCTACGACGCGGAAGGCGGGATCGAGATAGACGAGGTCGATGGGGAAACGCATCCAGAAAGTATGAACGCTGCGGCAGGGTTGAAGAAGCAGCCCTCCCCGGGGGTTGATGGCGCGTCGCCCCATGAGCCCCAGGAAGCGTTTGCCGAAGGTTATGGCAAACTCAAGGTTTTCGACAAGAACGGCATTCCCTCGAGAAAGGTTAATCACCCGCGCCATGGTATCCACCCCAGATTTCTTACTTCCCGCCTCACACTTCTCACCTCTCAAAGTGCGGCCGTAATCCGGATCACGGCCGGGCCCAGAAGGATGATAAAGGTCGCCGGGAAAATAAAGAAGACCAGCGGGAACAGCATCTTGATCGGCGCCTTCAATGCCTTTTCCTCGGCCCTCTGCCGGCGTTTACGGCGCATCTGGTCGGACTGCACCCTGAGCACGTTGCCCAGCCGCACGCCCATTTGTTCGGCCATGATCACGGCGCCGATGAAGCTTGACAAGTCATCGACCTTAAGGCGGTCTGCAAGGTCGCGCAGCGCTTCGCGCCGGGGCTTGCCGACGTGGATTTCCTGAAGCATCCCCTTCAGTTCCTCGGAAAGAGCGCCTTTGGTTTTTTCGGTGACTTTCAACACGGCGCCGTCAAAACCCATTCCGGCCTCGATACTGACAGTAAGCAGGTCGAGGGTGTCGGGAAGGCTCTTCTGCACCTCGCGCTGCCGCCACTTAACCCGCATATTCAGGATTGCATCGGGCAGAAGCCACCCCAGACAGGCTCCGAGAGCCCCGGCCAGGAGATAGTTGACGGGCGCGGGTGCGGTCACGCCGGTAAAAAAAAGCCCGGTGATTACCGCCAGCACCACCGCCAGGTATTTCAAGAAGGTAAACTCCAGCGGCGACAGGTTTTTCGGGTTGCCCGCAATGACCAGCTTTTCCGCGATCAGCTTTTGCCTGTCCTGGGACAGGAAAAAACGTATCTTGCTCAGCCTGGCGACCACGGGCTGCAGAATGCGCTTGTACAGGGGGACGGCAAGTTCCTGGCGCACCACCGAGGGCGTCTCAGCCGTTTTGCCGATGTCCTTGAGGCGGTCCGCAAGCACCAGCCTGTCGCGGAAAAAGAGCAGTAACATGCAATACAGCAACACAGTGACGGCCAAGACCGTCAGCAGAACTATCGGCAAAAGCACTTGCCTTCACCTCCCGAGTATGTTTGCCCGTTCTTATTCATCCCGGAGCTTGGCGCCTGATGCCTGCAGCCGAATTCTAGACTTCGATGTTCATTATCCGCTTCACCGCAGCCAGGCCGATGGCTTCGGAGACGGCGGCGAACGCCAGCAATTTAATGCCCATGGGGTTGTTGAAAAGATCCTGCATATACCCCGGGTTGATCAACAGCAGGACCATCAGCAGTCCGATGGGAAGTAAGCCGACGACCAGTCCCGAGATGCGTCCCTGGGCCGTCAGAATCTTGATCTCGCCCTTGATGCGCACCCTCTCCCGGATGGTTTCGGCGATCTTGTCCAGGATCTCGGCCAAGTTGCCTCCAATCTGACGTTGAATAATCACGGCGGTTACCATGAGGTCGAGGTCGTCGCTCTTGACCCGCTCGACCATGGACTGGAGAGCGTCCTCCACGGAGACTCCCAGGTTCAAGTCTTGCAAGGCCCGGCCGAATTCCTTGCTGATGGGGTCGGGCAGCTCCTTCCGTACCATCTCCAGGGCTTGCAGGAAGCTGAACCCGGCTCTTAGAGTGTTGGCGATCATCGCCAGGGCGTCGCACAGTTGACCGTTGAACGCGGCGAGACGCCTGGCCTTGGCCATTCTCAGGTAGAAAACGGGAGCGGCGGCGGCCGGCGCGGCCAGCAGGCAGGCGTTAAGGACCGAGCCGAAGACGAGCAGGCCCAATAGGGCTGCGGCAACGAAGGCCAGGATGACGAAAGCCGCAAACTCCTCGCCCTTTAGCGGGATGTCGGCGCGGACCAGGTCGTTCTCAAGCCGCCGGCCCAGCCCCTTCAACGGGACCAGGCGAGCCAGGGCGCGGACCAACAGGAGCGTCGGCGAGGCGTACCCCCTGGAGCCGGCTTCGGCGGCAGGGGGCAAGTCAGGCTGGGTTTTGGTTACCTGCTCCAGCCGGGTAATCACGGCGGTGTTGCCGTGCGTCAGGGCACGCGTCACCCAGGTTATGAAAAAGAAAACGGATAGAAAACCAAGAATACTGAGATAAAGCAGGATCAACCCCTCCTACTTGCTTCCAACTCCCCATATCGCACCGCTCAATTACCGGATCAGCGAGAAAATTTCCGGGCGCAGGTACAGGCCTTGCCCTTCGAGTTTTTCGGTGAACTTGGGGCGGATCCCGGTCGGCAGGAAGCGCCCGCTGATTCTTCCGTCGGGCTCGACGCCTTGCTGCTGGAAGACGAAGATGTCCTGGAGAATGATAACGTCACCTTCCATTCCCTGGACCTCGGTGATCTGGGTGATTTTACGGGAACCGTCCTTAAGCCTGGATTGCTGCACGATGATGTCGATAGCGGAGGCGATCTGCTCCCGGATGGCCTTGATGGGCAAATCCATGCCGGCCATCAGGACCATAGTCTCCAGGCGCGACAGCATATCCCGGGGAGAATTGGCGTGGCCCGTCGTCAGGGAGCCGTCGTGACCCGTGTTCATGGCCTGGAGCATGTCCAGGGCCTCCCCGCCTCTGACCTCGCCGACGACGATCCTGTCGGGGCGCATGCGCAGGGCGTTCCTGACCAGGTCGCGGATCGTAATGGCGCCCTTGTCCTCGATGTTCGGCGGACGCGATTCGAGGCGAACGGTGTGCTCCTGGTGGAGCTGGAGTTCGGCGGCGTCCTCAACGGTAATGATACGCTCGTCGTCGGGTATGAAGGATGACAATACGTTGAGGGTGGTCGTCTTGCCGCTGCCCGTTCCGCCCGAAACGAGGATATTGAGCCGGCCCTTAACGCATATCTCCAGCATTTTGGCCATCTCCTGGGTCAGGGTGCCGAAGCGGAGCAGGTCTTCAATCTTCAGCCGCTCCCTGGCGAACTTGCGGATGGTCAAGGTTGGGCCGTCCAGGGCCAGCGGGGGGATGATGGCGTTGACGCGCGAGCCGTCCGGCAGCCTGGCGTCAACCATCGGCATCGCTTCATCGATGCGCCGGCCGAGGGGGGCGACGATCTTCTCGATGACGTGCATGACGTGCTCGTTGTCCTTAAAAGTAACGTCGCTCCTTTCGAGCCGGCCGTTGCGCTCTACGTAAACCTGGTTCGGGCCGTTGACCATGACTTCGTTGATGTCGGGGTCCTTGAGCAGAGGCGTTATGGGGCCGTAGCCCAGAACCTCGTCGACAAGCTCCAGGGCCATCCTGTTGCGCTCGTAACGCGGCAGATAGTCGCTTTCCTCATCTATCAGGCGTTTAGCCAGGGTTTCCACCGTCTGGGCGTTGAGCTCCTGCCCGGGGGGGAGCTGTTTGAGCTCCAGTATCAGCTTCTTGTGCAGGTTGATTTTGAGGTCGATGTAAGGCTCCTTTGTACGGGCCAGAGGTCTTGCCACAGGCTTGTCCCTCCTGTCTGGTTTCGGTCGTCGGTCGTGCATCTAAGAGCTAAGAGCCGGCAGCAGTGCCGTAGGCCCTTTGGCAATATTCTCTTAGAGCGAAAACAGGCGCGAGACCAGCGAAGTTTTGCTCGCCGGCTGTTGCGGTTCTTCGGTGATCTGTGTCTCCAGCGCGCGGACCAGGCTACGGAAAGCATCGGTGATTTTGCTCCCCGGGTGTGTAACCATAAACGGCAAGCCCTTGTTGATCGAACTGGCTACCGTCTTTTCGTCGTTGGGGATCTGGACGATGAATTTGTCGTTTAGGACCCGCTCGAGTTCGGCCGTTTTAATGCCGCCGTCCATGTTCGCCCGGTTTAAGACGTAGTGCACCCGGTCCCGCAGGCCCATATCGGTGAAATAGTCGTAACAGGTGTGCGCGTGTTTGACAGCGATCACTTCCGGCACGGCGATAAGGAGCAGCAGGTCGGCGTTGTTGAAAACGGACTGGGCCACCGCATCCAGGTTGGGGGCCAGGTCGACGACGACGTATGTAAAACGCTGCGCCAGAAGGTTCAAAACATTCGTCACGCCGTCGGGAGTGATCAGGTCCAGGTCTTCGCTGGACGGGCCGGCCAGGACCTTTACGCCGGTAAGGTGCGGGACGAGGAAATGCTCGAGGACGACGACGTCGTGGGCGGCCTCGTCAATAAGGTCGGAGATGTTGCGTTTGGGCTTGAGGTTAAGGAGAACCTCCATATCGCCCCTACCGCCGTCAAGCGCGACAAGGGCCACCTTCTTTCCCGCTTGTGCCAGCGCCGCGGCAAGATTGCCGCTGATCAGGGTTCTGCCGACCCCTCCGCGCGTGGTAAAAGGAACGATGATCTTGCCTTCCCGTCTCATCTTGCCCTGCACCTGGGCCCCTAGAAGAACCTGACGCTGCTTGTGTTTATCGTAGACCCGGCGGATGGTGCCGGCCAGTTCCGTGCCGCTGAACGGCTTGACCAGGTAATCGCTGGCGCCGGCGGCCATGGCCTTGCGGATATACTCCTGCTCGCCCTGAATGGAGATGATGATCACCGCGCTTTCCGGGACTTTGCCGGTGATGAGTTCGGTAGCCGTGATGCCGTCGATCTCGGGCAGGTTGACGTCCATCAGCACGATGTCCGGCCTGAGGTCTTCGGCCGAGGCGACGGCCAGCGTGCCGTCGTCGGCTTCGCCGATGACCTTCATGTCTTCCTCAAAGAAGAGCAGCCTCCGGATATCCTCGCGTGTGTTCGCGACGTCGTCCACGATGAGGATCTTGATCGGTTCCATAGTTAGCTACCTCCTTTGTTGACCAGTTGTTCGACGCGTACCGCAGGGGTTTGCGTGACGGCGGTGTCGGCCGGGGAACGAAGCATCAGTCTGATTGATCCGCGCTCGGTGGCGAGAATCAGGTATTCGGCCTGCTTGGGGGTAACGGCGAGCACGCATGTGTTGGCCGCGGGTCCCGACTTGTTTTCGGCGGCCGAGCCGCTGTTGACCGCGAGCACGCGGATGTTTTGCAGAACTATCGAGGTGGAGACGTCGATCGTAACGGCGACGTCAACCTTGTCCCCCGCCTGCAGCATGCCGGAAACGCCCGATACGGGGTCTATGGCGATACTGACGGCCCTTTCGCCCTGTTGAAGAACCAAGGCGAGGTCGTTGCCGGAGTTTTCAGGGGTTGCGAAACGCGAAGCCAGGATCTGTTCGCCGGGATAGATTTCCGCGCGCGCGATCCTGCCCTCGACGTCCTCGATCCTGGTAAAGGCTTCCGGGTGGACATAATCGGCGGGGATTTCCTTGATCTCGAGCGACTGACGGCCGATGGGCGTTCGGGCGGGGATGGTTTGCTTGGCCACGACCACGGGTGCGAAATTGCCCTGGGAACGGTAGGTCTCGGCCAGGTTGTTAAGGTAGAGATAGACGCCTCCCGCCGCAGCGAGACCGCAAACCAGCGCGAAAATGAACAATAGTTTCGTACGCATGGCAGCCCCCATAAATGTTCTTTTGGTAAGCGTAACACCGGGGGCCGGAGTGTTCATCAGACACGTTACTTATTTACTCTGGGACTTGTGTCCCAAATTAATCAAGCCCGGAATAAGGGGCTGTTGAAAAACTTCGCCTGACTTTGAGAAGTGTGAGGCGAGAGGTCAGAGGTGAGTATCAATGAAGGAATTCACCAAGCGAATTCCAACCCTGTGTTCCCACTTCTGACTTCCCACGACCCACATCTCAAAGGCCTTCCGCGCCATGCTCGCTTTTGAACGGCCTCTTGATGGTTGCCTAAGCTCGGTTCAGAGCGTGGCGGGCCTCCGCGGATTGTTTGCGGGCGCAGCTTTCCAAAGGTTGCCCAAGTACGCGCCGAGGCCTTGACGCAGCGAACGTTGGGAGTATAAATCAAAAATGCGCAGTGAGCCGAGGGAAAGCGTCGGCCGCTGTTTGAGCGCAGCGAGTTCGGCCGGCGCCCGAGGCGAACGAGCATCTTCCTCTGTCACGGACAAGTTCGCTGCGGCCAAGGCCGAGGAAAAGCGTACGGCCGACGCTGCGACGGCGGAAGCGCCCGCGAACGTCCTCGTCGGCAGCCACGCTGGCTTCACCTTCGCTAAGAACGGTGCCCGAAGCTTTCAGCAAAGTCGCTTGCGGGGATAAACCCAGACCCGAACAGCAAGGGCTATTATCGAGCTAATGCTAAACATGTTAACGATGTTATTGATAAAAACTGTTAACGATGTCCTGCTACCTGACAAGTAGTCGGTAGTCGGTACTTGATGGATTCGCTCCGCGAATTCCTACTATTCTGCCGCCGGCTACTAAGACGACCAAATAGAATCAGCAATTCCCGAACGGGGATTACTTCGAGGTTTAGCTTGGCCGAAAGAAAAACTCCACTTTGTTTAAAAGCGGAGTTCTGCAGCGTTTAACACTGGAGTCAGGCGCTACTTTTCGTGGTGCCAGGTGATCTTAATGCGGGCGACTTCCTCGATTTCCCGCGTCCGTTGCCGGGTCATGAGCCGGGTTACCCCTTCCAGCGGCGGAACACCTTCGTAGAGAACGGCGTATACCTGCCTGGCGATCGGCATCTCGACGTTGAGCCTCCTGGAGAGTTCGGTGGCGGCGATGGTGGTCCGGACCCCTTCGACGACCATCCTCACAGCGCTGAGAGCTTGTTCCAGGGTCCTGCCCTTTCCTATCTCCATTCCGAAACGCCGGTTCCGGCTGTGCATGCTTGTGCAGGTAACGATAAGGTCGCCGACGCCGGTCAGGCCGCCGAAGGTTAGCGGGTCTGCGCCCAAATGGACGCCCAGCCGGGTGATTTCGGCAAGGCCCCGCGTCATGAGCGCGGCTTTCGTGTTATCTCCGTAGCCCAGGCCGTCGGAGATCCCGGTGGCGACGGCAATGATGTTTTTTAAGGCTCCGCCGAGTTCCACACCGATCAGGTCCGGGTTGGTATAGACTCTGAGCTCGGGGGATATGAAAAGGTCCTGGACGAACTCGGCCACCGGTTTGCAGGGGGACGCCGACACCAGGGCGGTCGGCATGGCCCGGCCGACTTCTTCCGCATGGCTGGGTCCCGACAGGCTGGCGTAACGGGACAGGGTCCTGTCCCCCGTAACCGATTTGTAAACTTCGGAAAGCCGCAGGAGCGAATCCGCTTCAATGCCTTTGGCGACGTTGACGCAGGGCGCGTCGCCGAGGTGCCGGGACACCGTTTCGAGCACCTGGCGAAAGGCGTGCGAAGGCACGGCAAAGACGACGCATTCGGCGCCGGCCAGGAGCGCTTTCCAGTCTGCCGATATTTCTATCGACAAAGGTATTTTAACCCCTGGAAGATAGGCCTTGTTTTCCCTAGATGAAGACAATTCCGCGGCATGGTCGGGGCGCCTGGCCCACAGCCTGACAGGCCGGCCTTTGCGCGCCAGGTGGACGGCAAGCGCCGTTCCCCAGCTCCCGGCGCCCAGGATGGCTACTCTGGTCATGGCGATCTCCCCATTACATTTGCCTGGCGTGGTTTACGGCATCCTGGAAGATGGGCAGCCCTTCGGCTGCCGCGGGCCCTCGTCGCCAGTTGGGGTGCTGCGTCGGCAGCACGAACCGTTCGGGATGGGGCATGAGGCCCATTATCCGCCCGGACGGGTTGCAGATCCCGGCCACGGCGCGCAGCGAGCCGTTAGGGTTGGCCGGGTAGGCCTGGGTGGGGCGCCCTTCGGCGTCGACGTACCGGAATACGACCAGCCCCCGGCGCTCAAGGTCGTCCAGGACGTCCTGGCTGGTGAAAAACTTGCCCTCCCCGTGGGCCACCTGGTAGGTCACGGTGCGTCCGGCCAGGCTTTCCGTAAACACGCACGGGCTTTTTTCCACTTTCAAGGATACCCAGCGACACTCGAAACGGCCACTGTCGTTCGGCATCAGCGTCGTCGTGATCGACTCTATCCGCGAATACGGTAGGAGCCCCGTTCTTACGAGGACCTGGAAGCCGTTGCAAATCCCCAGGAGCAGGCGTCCTTTGTTCACGAACTCCTGCAGCTGTTCGCGCAGCAGGGACGTCAATTCGACGGCCAGGATCTTTCCGGACAGGACGTCGTCGCCGTATGAGAAACCGCCGGGAATGACCATGATCTGATAGTCAAGGAGACGCTTGCGACCGGAGCGCAGCTCGTTGACGTGCAGGTAATCGGCCCGTGCTCCGGAAAGCTCGAGGGCAAAGGCCGTTTCCTGGTCGCAATTGGTCCCGTCGGTGCGCAAAACGCAGGCCCGTGGCTTCAAGCTCCGAATACCTCCTTCATGGGACGCTGCCATGCTTCCTTCAGCTCATCAACGAGGACGGCGAAACGCTGTTCGCCAAGGGAAACACTGACGCGCCGGTCGGCGGTAGTGCTCCCGATCACGCGCCAAGGAACGTCGCCGAAGAGGTCGCCGGGAGCGGTTTCCGGCGCGAGCTCGACGATAAAACATCCCGCCGTTTCGTTAAACAGGAAATAATCTGGACGCTGGTCCGGCGGTACCGAAACGGCGACGCCGCATCGGCCCCCGATGCACATCTCGGCGATGGCCGCGGCCAGGCCGCCCTCGCTGATGTCGTGACAGGCCAGGACCTTGCCGGAATTGATGGCCCGGTACAAAGCCCGGCAGGTGCCGGTGAAAGAGGCCAGATCGACCTTCGGCAGCGCCGTTCCGGCCAGGCCGAGGTTTTCCCAGTAGACCGACCCGGCCATTTCGGTGATGTCGCGCTGACCTACAAGCAGGACCTGGCTTCCCGCCTTCTTGAAGTCGGCGGAGACGGTGTTCTTAACGTCGGGAATCCGCCCGAATGCGGAAACGCACAGCACGGGCGGGATCCGGATTGTCAAGCCGCCGGCGCCGCGGTAAGTGCTCGAAAGGCTGTCCTTGCCGGAGATGAAGGGACAGCCCAGGGATCTGGCAAAATCGGTGCAGGCGTCGACGGCGCGGTCGAGGGCCCACAGCATCTCTTCGTCCGGGACGGGCCAGATGAAGTTATCGATCAGGGCCAGCTCGTCGATGTTCGCTCCCGCGGCCACAGCGTTGGCTACGGCTTCGGCCGCCGCCCAAATGCTTCCCCAGTAGGGGTCGATCCGGTTGAGGATGGGATTGAGGCCGTGCGCGATGACGAGCCCGTAAGGTTTGCCGAGGATGGGGGTCAAGACGCAGGCGTCGTTGGGGCCGCTGCCGTCGACGCCACCCAGGGGAGGCAAGGCGTTGGTGCCCTGCACGCCGTGGTCGTAAACGCGCACGATGGGCTCCTTGGAGCAGACGTTCAGGTGCGCCATAACGTCCTTGTAGGCTTTCACCCAATCGGCTGGCGGGTCGGGCATAAGCTCCGGCTGCGGATTGCGGGGCGGCCGCGCCGCTTGCATGCGCCGCTGAGGCAGCCCGCCGTGGAGGAAGGCCATGCTCAGGTTCATAACCTCCGCTCCTTCGTAGGTCGCCCGGAAACGCCCGTCGCCGGTGAAGGTGCCGAGAACGGTCGCTTCAACGTTGTGCTCGCGGCAGATCTCCCGGAAGCGGTCGATGTCGGAGGGCCTGACGGCGGCGACCATGCGCTCCTGGCTTTCCGACAGCAGGATCTCCCACGGCGCCAGGCCCGAGTATTTCAGCGGGGCCTTGTCCAGGGCCAGCACGGCGCCGGTTGAAGCGCCCATTTCGCCCACGGCGGAAGCGAACCCGCCCGCGCCGCAGTCGGTGACGGCACGGATCAACCCCTCGTCGCGGGCCGCCAGGAGAGCGTCGCTCATGCGTTTTTCCTCGATGGGATGGCCGATCTGGACGGCCTGGGCGTTGACATCCATCGTCCGGTCCGTCATCGCGGCGCTGGAAAAAGTGGCCCCGTGGATGCCGTCCCGGCCGGTGCGCCCGCCGATGACGACGACAAGGTCTCCCGGCTCGGGCTTCCCTTTCTCGCACCGGTCGGCCGGCAGCAGGCCGTAGGAGCCTACAATGACCGTGGGTTTGGCGCGGAAGTCGCGGTGAAAATGTACCGAACCGTTGTTGGTAGGTATGCCCATACGGTTGCCATAATCCCGTACTCCGGCCACCACCTGGCGCAGGAGGTAGTTCGGATGCATGCACCCCTGGGGAATCTCTTCAAGAGGGGTATCGGGCGGAGCGAAGCAGAACATGTCGGTGGAGGCAATAACCTTGGCTCCCTGCCCGGTGCCCATAACGTCCCGGAAAACCCCGCCGCTGCCCGTAGCGGCGCCGCCGTAAGGCTCGATCGCCGACGGGGAGTTGTGCGTCTCGACCTTGCCGCAGACGGCCCAGCCGTCGTAAAAAGCCAACACGCCGGAGTTGTCGACGAAAGCCGAGAGCACCAGCGGGTGATTGATGCTGTTGGTGGCCTCCTGCAGGCGTTTCAGGAGAGGCCTCTTTTCCCGGCCGTCCACCGTCAGGTGTGCTTTGAAGGTCTTGTGCACGCAGTGCTCCGACCAGGTCTGCGCCAGGATTTCGACCTCGCAGTCGGTCGGCTCGCGGCCGATGGCCCTGAAATGATCCTGGATCAGGCGCATCTCTTCCAGGTTCAAAAACAGCTTGTCTTTGCTGAGCTCCATGAGCTCTTCGTCGGTCATGCCGGTAATCGGGATGGAGAGCGTGGGAGCGGAACGGCCGGTAATGATCAGGGTTTCGGGCTTTTCCCGGACAACGTGTTGAACGGTGGCGTTGACGAGCAGGCGGCGCAGAATGGTGTCGATATCGTCCGGGGTGATTTCCGGGCCGTAAAAGGCGTATTCCCAGCTTGAATCTGCGGCGACGACGTGCGAAAGGCCGAGATCCCGGGCCGACTTGATCAGGGATCCCGCTTCCGGGTTCATGACGCCCGGACGGTAAGCGACCTCAACCAACCAGTTAGTGTCCGTGATGATCGGCTCGTTGACGGTGTATACCTGGAAGATGTCTTCGCAAAGAAGGGTCCGCGCCAGGTACCCGGCTTCCGCGACGGTAATCCCCTCAAAGCGAAAAACCTTGGCCGTTCTTACGGCCTGCACCGTGGAGATGTGCAGGGACCGCTGGATTTCAGCCAGGGTTTGCCTCCCTTTGGCGTCGGGAAGCGAGCTTCGGACGGCTACGCGCACTTCTTGAATGGCCAATGTAGGACACTCCCCCTCCCCACGTCCCCTATTCTACCATAAAGAAGCCAAATGCAAGAAGTCAGAGGTTGGACTCGAAGAAATTCGCTTTGCGAATTTCAAACTATAAACCAACAGCTATCTTCGGGCGCCGAACTTGTATTCGTTGCCCTGGATCAGCCGCTTGATGTTCGAACGGTGCTTGTAGATCGCCGCCGCGGCCAGGATGGAAGTGAAGATCAGGTAGTCGCGGCTGAAGCCAAGGTAGTAAAACCACAAGGGGATCGATACCGCAGTAATAATGGAGGCCAGGGACACGTAACGGCTGACGGCCAGCGTCACCGCCCAGACGATAAAACCACCGAGGGTCGCCAGAGGGGAAAGCATCAGCAGCACTCCCCCGCTCGTGGCGATCATTTTGCCTCCCCGGAACCCTAAAAAGACCGACCAGCCGTGCCCGATAACGGCGGCTGCGCCGGTGAGGAGTTCGACCTCCGGGGCGCCGTAGACGCGCCCCAGCCAGACGGCCAGCGCCCCCTTGCCGACGTCTGCAGCCAATACCAGGGTCCCCGGGAGGGGGCCGAGAACGCGCCAGACGTTGGTCGCGCCGATGTTCCCGCTGCCGTGGGCGGTGATATCGACGCCTCTGATCGCCTTGGCGACGAGATAACCGAAGGGCAGGGCTCCGAGAAGGTAGCTGATCAGCACCAGGATCAAGGTTTCCACGGTATTCACTTGGTCTCCCTTCCGCGCCAGATGATACGCACCGGCGTTCCCTCAAAGCCGTAGGCGCGCCGCACCTGGTTTTCGAGATACCGACGATAGGCGTTGGTGCCGAGCGCCGGGTCGTTGACGAAGAGGACGAAGGTCGGCGGGCCCGTCGAGACCTGGGTTGCGTAGTAGCACTTCAGCCTCCTCCCCTTCTCGGCCGGCGGTGGCGCGGCGAGGAAGGCATCCTGCATGAGGCGGTTGAAGTCGCTCGTTTGCACGCGCCGGGTAAACTGGGCGTAGACGCTGTCGACGGCGTCCAAAATGTTCCGAACCCGGTGTCCGGTAACGGCGGAGGTGTAAACGAGCGGGGCGTAGCTTATGAAGGCCAGTTCCCGCCGGACGGCCTCGGTGTAACGGTTCATCGTGCCGCTGTCTTTGGGGACGAGGTCCCACTTGTTGACCGCGATGATCGTCCCGCGGCCGGCTTCCTCAGCCAGGCCGGCAATCCGCTTGTCTTGGGCGGTTACGCCTTCAACAGCGTCGATGACCAGAACGGCGATATCGGCCCTCTCCAGAGCCCTCTGGGAGCGCATGACGCTGTAACGCTCCACCGGCTCGGAAATCCTGCTCCTTCGCCGTATCCCCGCCGTATCGATGAACACGTACCGCCGGCCGTCGCGCTCCAGGAAGGTATCGATGGCGTCACGGGTGGTCCCGGGGATGTCGCTGACGATGACGCGCTCCTCACCCAGAATTGAATTGACGAGCGAAGATTTTCCGACGTTCGGACGCCCGATGAAGGCCACCTTGACGGCCTGTTCCTCCCGGGTGGCCCCGGCTTCGACCGCCAGGCGGGCCACCACCTCGTCCAGAAGGTCGCCGACGTTAAGGCCCAGTTGGGCCGAGACCGGCACGGGGTCGCCGAGGCCCAAGCTGTAAAACTCGGCCAGGGGCAGAGGTTGATCGAAGTTGTCGATCTTGTTTATAACGGGGATAACGGGTTTACCTGCCCGGCGCAGAATATTGGCTACCTCGATGTCTTCGGGCACCAGGCCGTCGCGGCTGTCAAGAACGAACATAATCAGGTCGGCTTCGGCAATGGCCTGTTGGGCCTGGGCGGTGACCCTGGTAGCCATGGTGTCCTCCGAGGCGGTGTCGATGCCGCCGGTATCCACAAGGGTAAACGCCCTGCCCGCCCATTCGGCGTCCTGGTGCAAGCGGTCGCGCGTGACGCCCGGCTGGGCCTCGACGACGGCGGCGCGCGTTCCGACGATCCTGTTGAAGAGCGTGGACTTCCCGACGTTCGGGCGCCCGACGATAGCGACGAGGGGTTTATTCAAGGGTGGCTCTTTCCTCCTCTCGAAACCGCAATGTTTTAATGGCCTGATCCCGCTGCTTTTAAGACCCGTATCCAGTCCCGGGGGTCGCGGCTGGTAACGACGGGTTTCTCCAGGATTCTTTCCAGGTCAGCGGCCGTCAGACCGTCAAGGGTCAGGCCGTCGTCATTGAAGCACACGCTCGGTATAACAACCAGGCGGCCGAGGTTTTTGCCCTTGAGTTGGCTGGCGATGTCCTTCCCTGTCAGCAGCCCGGTCACGGTTACAGCGGGCCCGAAGAAGTTGTTGCGGATGGGCAAGACCCGCACGTCCAGCCCTATGCGGCGCAGCGGGTGCAGGGCCTCTTGCAGAATCGGCGCCGCGAGCGTTCCCGAAACGACGGTGATCTTCTGCGTTGCGCCCAGAGGCTCGGTCAACCCGCCCAACCATATTTTAAGCGCGTCGAGGTGTTGTCTTACAAGGCCGATGCCGTTTTCCAACTGCGGGTATTCCCCGTACAACTCCGCCGGCGGGACCGGCGCCCCTGCCTTTAGATAAACCTCGTCGGCCGCGTGGACCAGTGGATCGCCCAACGCCTTAAGGAATTGTTGCTGCCAGCGCTCGACCTTGGCGACGAGGGCGGAGGCTTCCTCCCGCGACAGAGTCTTCAGCGGGTAAAGCCCCTGGCGAAACCTGGTAAGCCCCACCGGGACGATGGCGATGGAACGGACCCGGGGCCAAAAACCGGCAAGGTCTGTTATAGTCTTGTCCAATTCCCGCCCGTCATTAATGCCCGGGCAAAGGACGATCTGGGTGTGCATTTCTATGCCGGCGGACTTCAAGAAGGCCAGCTGCTGCATGATTAGGCCCGCTCTCGGATGCTGCAGCATTTGTTTGCGCAGGTCGGGATTGGTGGTGTGGACCGAAATATACAGCGGGCTTAAGCGCTGGCCGGCGATGCGCTCGAGGTCGTGCGGGCCGGCGTTGGTCAGCGTGATAAAGTTTCCTTCCCAGAAAGAAAGGCGGTAGTCGTCGTCGTTTACGTAGAGCGACGGCCGGAGACCCGGCGGCATTTGGTCCAGGAAGCAAAAAAGACACCTGTTCTGGCACCTGCGCAGGCCAGGAAAGGGTTGGTCAAAGACCAGGCCGATGTCTTCGTCGTACTCCTTATCGATCTCCAGTACCAGTTCTTCCCCGCCGGCCTTTTCAACCCGCAATTCCACGTGTTCGTCGGCGAGGGCGAAACTGTAGTCGATCAAGTCGCGGATGGGCATATCGTTAGCCGCTACCACGGTGTCTCCCGCGACGACGGGCAGAGATGCCGCAATGCTGTCCTTTCTTACCGCGCTGACTACAAGCCCCACTTAAGTACCGGGAACCCTCCTTAAGCTGCCATTTTTCACCGTTTTCGACGCCGGTTGTCCAATCCCTGCCGGAGGGGCGATGCGGGAAGCCGGAAGTGGGCGACGAGGTCCCGTCCGGCTCTCGGCCAGGTAAGGGACAACAGGTTTTTGGCCAGGCGGTTCAGGCGGTGCCGGTAAAGCCAGGTCACCAAACGTATGAATAGGCTGTTCCGCCGGAGCGGTACGGTTATAACGTCGCCGTGCGGGATGTCGTGCATGATGCAAAAGCTTTTAACGATACGGGTCAGGAAGACCTGCGACGCAGGATACCACAAGGCGAAGACCGGCAGCCCCTCCCGGCTCCGGCCGACCCGGCGGCAATCCTGCGGGCTGGACAGGAAATCAAACGCCGCCGGGTTCCGCGCCGATGCACCGCTGTCCGTTTCGTTAAGGGCGGCCAGAGCGGCAAGGGGTGTGTCGTCAACGTACAGTAAGGCCTTCAATCCTGTCTATTTCCTCCTCAGCCTGTTTTACCAGCTGCACCAGGCGGGGGTAGGCTTTTCTGGTGCCTTGGGCGATTAAAAAAAAGCCGATGCGCTTCCACCGCGCCCGCCTGGAAAGATAGCCGCCGACCCGCATCTGCCAGTTCAGAATGGGCGTGGTGTCGACCAGCAGCTGACGACCGTTTTCGATCAAGGCGTGGAGCAAGCTGCTAAACACACCTTCAGTTACCCTGGCGTAGCCCAGGCGACCCAGGATCCAGATTTCACGCCCCTGTTCATCGCGCCCGTAAAAGGCGATTCTTCCATAATCAGACCCTGCCCGTTTGTCAAAAAAGGGCAGGGTCTTCAGTTCACTGTCCGAGGGTCGGCGGCGGGGGTCCAAGAGACGAAGGTGCAGGGCTGCGGCGAGAACGGAGGAATGAGTGCCGCCAAAACAATGATAAAGGATCTTCAATTGCGTTACCCCTTTGCAGAGCTATCGTTCTCCCTCGCCGCCCTCCTTCCGGTTGTTCAGCTTGAGCCCGATTTCCTTGCTGAAGAACTGGCCCAGTTTTTCCTGAGCCTGCTTTACGCCGCCGGCGCTGACAACAAGGAAGACGCCGGCGCCCACCACCGTAATAGCCAGGATCCATAGCAGCGCCGTCCAGACCCCCGGTGACGTTCCCGCCCGCGGGGTCACGCCCGGGCTCACGCCGAGGACGGTGGGAATGGCGTCGGCCAGCAGGGTGATGCCGTCCTCGGCCTCCTGCCTGGATACCGTATGGGTTCCGGCCTCGACCAGAATCGCGGTCGGCATCAGGTCCTGGTTATAGTTACCTCTGCCGATGAAGACTTCCTTGACTAAATTTGGATGGGTTTTGTTTGCAAAAGCCATCAGACGCCTGGCGAAGTCTTTATTGGCATTCATGTTGGGGTTCTGGCTACCGATTACGAGTCTGAGCTGGCTGATTTGCCGGCCGTTAACCGTCCGCCGGTAAAAGCTGGCGTCGGGAACGCCGTCCCGGTGTACGTCGATCAGGGCGGCGGGGTTGCGCTTCATAAGCTCGACGACGGTCTTGCGGGACCGCACGTAAGACTGGGCGTCGTGGGGTTCGTGGGTGGCGAAGCTGTGGTCGGCCCTTACACCTTGATCCCGCAGTGACGAGGCCAGGGCGGTTCCGACCCGGAAAATGCCGCCATTACCGGGTTTGGACTCGGTTCCGTCTGTCGGGACATAGGATTCGTCGCTGTGGGTGTGGTAGATGCCGATGGCCCTGGAACGGTTTGTTTGGGCCTGGGCCGGCAGGGCATACCGGTCAAAGTATTCCATGTAGGCCAGCAGGTCGCGGTCAATGCCTACCATCTCGGCTTTGGCGAGATTCCCCTTGACCGAAACGATGCGGTACTGCTCGCCGTTTCCGCGGATGATTTCGTCGCCCTTGTAAACATGACGGGCAAGCTTGGTAACAAGGCGCCCGTCTTTGTCGACGACCGTAGAGTATTCGCCTGCGGTCATATGGTCCAGTTCCTGCGTCAGGTTGAGGGGCGCCCATGCGGGCAGGTTCTCGGGAGAACTGTAATAAGCAAGGATAGTTCCCGCACAGATCAGGCAAGCGACTAAAATCCCCAGTTTAGCGGTCTTCATCCCTTTGACCTCCCTCTCCAGGGGTTTTAAGAGCGTCCAGCGTGGCTTTACTACGGCCTTCTGAACGCGGCCCCCCTTGTATCCGTTCCCTGATTTCCCCGACTACCTCGGCGAGGAGCACCGCCAGCAGACCAGAGATGACGATAACGTCGAAGGCTCCGGCGCCGCCGATGTGTATGCTCCCCGGGGTGCGCGTCGCGGCGAGCCTGGTCCACTGAAAAATGTCAGCCAGGAGCACCCCCAGGATGGCCGCCACAAAGGAGGCCCTCCGCGAGCGTCCCACGGCGTAAGCGATGATGGCGGCCACAATGGGATACAGGTAGATGATGTCGATGAAGTCGTACCGGCCTGCAGGCTCGGGCAAACCGGTCATCACGAAGGTTCCCACCCCGTATACGACTGCGCCGGTAAGCAGGGCTCCTAAAAGGGCCCGCGTTCTTTCCGCCGTCTCGTCGGCACGGTAGAGCAAATAGCCGGCCAGGGCCACGGGGACGATGCCGCCGCCCACGTTAAGGGCGACCGTGTTGCGGCCCAGCGGAATCGGGATGTCGATGAGGCTGCCGACCACCATGGCGCCGAGAATCAATAGCGCGGCGCGGTCGGTAAGCCTCATCCTGTCCAGGACGCGGTGCAGCAAACCAAGGTAGATCAGCACGGAAACAACGATCAGGATAATAACGCCGATTGGAAGCCTGTCCATATCACCTGCTCCTTCGCTTTGCAAATATTAATGCTAGGTTCTCCTACGGAGCAGGAATTAATGCAAATTTAAGGGGCGGCCTGAAAAGGCCGCCCTGCTCTAAAAAGTTTTTTCTATTTCTTTTTCGCCTACTCTTCCTGGGTCAGCTTGTCCCCCACCGCGTCGCCGATGGTCGTCCCCTCATCCCTGTTTTCCGGCATATCGGCGAACTCCCGCCCCGCCGCTTCGCGCAACGAAAGACGGATCCGCTTGGACTCCTGGTCAACGCTTAAGACCTTAACGTTGATTTCCTGTCCTTCCTGGACCACGTCTTCCGGTTTGGCCACGTGCCATTCGGCGAGGTGGGAGATGTGGATGAGACCTTCGACGCCGGGTTCGAGTTCCACGAACGTGCCGAACGGGACCAGCCGGACCACCCTGGCTTTAACGATGGAACCTTCCGGGTATTTCTCGGCCACGGTATCCCAGGGGTTGGGAAGGACCTGTTTCAGGCTCAAGGAGACCTTCTCGCTTTCCCTGTCGACCCGCAGGACCTTAACTTCGACCTCGTCGCCGACGTTGAGCACTTCCGAAGGGTGATTGATGCGGTGCCAGGAGATCTCCGAAATGTGCAAAAGCCCGTCCAGCCCGCCGATGTCGACGAAAGCCCCGAATTCCGTCAGCCGGCGCACCGTGCCGCGGACGACGTCACCCTCCTGAATGCTTTCCAGGGTGCGTTTGCGTTTTTCCGCATACTCGGTTTCCAGAACGGCCTTGCGGGAAAGGATGACCTTTTTGCGGCTGCGGTTGAGCTCGATGATCTTGGCCCTTACCTTCCGGCCCACGAACTGGGCCAGGTTTTCGACGAACCCCCTGTCGGCCTGGGAAGCAGGCAGAAAAGCCCTTACCCCGAGGTCGACCAGCAGGCCGCCCTTGACTACTTCGCGGACCATCCCTTCAACAGGTTCCTCGTTTTGGAAGGCCTGTTCGAGTCGTTCCCAGGCCTTGACGGCGTCAGCGCGGTTTTTCGAGAGAATGATTCTTCCCTCATTGTCCTCTGCCTTTACCACCCAAACATCTATCTCATCTCCCACCTGGACGATGTCCTGTGGGGAGGTGACTTCACAGCAGGACAACTCACGAAGCGGAATCACACCTTCCGATTTGGCGCCCACGTCGACCAGGACTTCATCCTGGCCTACGTATACCACAACGCCCCTAACAATTTCCCCTCCTCTGAGAGATTTGACCTGCATCGACTGCATCTCGTCTTCTGGGTTCGTCATTTCTTCCATCTCTCGCATCCGTTGTTCAACCTCCTCGATAATCCAATCCGGTGTGGATGCCCCCGCCGTAAGCCCCGCGATCTCTACGTTACGGAACCAACGGGGGTCAAGCTGGTCGGCGGTCTCAATCTGATAGGTTGGTGTCCCGGTCTTGCGACATAGATTCGTAAGCTTGTTGGTGTTCGCGCTGTCGGCCCCGCCCACAACAACCATCACCTGGACTTCCTTGGCCAGCTCAAGAACGGCCTTCTGCCGTTCGGCAACAGCATTGCAAATAGTGTTGGAAACCGCTACGTCGCCCATCTTTTGGCGCAAAACCTTGACCACGGCCTCAAAATTGTCCTGGGGCTGGGTGGTCTGGGCGACGACGCCGACCCTGGGGAAGACCGGCAGGTCCCGCGCTTCATCGGGGTTTTCGACGACCATGGCCTTCCCGCCTGTCCATCCCACAATCCCGCGTACCTCCGGATGATGTCTGTCGCCGACCACGACGACCTGATACCCGGAAGCGGTCAGGTCCGAGGCAAGCTGCTGCGCGCGCCGGACGAACGGGCAGGTGGCGTCCACAACCGTCATGCCGAGGCCTTCCGCTTCGGAGAGCACGCTCGGGTCTACGCCGTGGGAACGGATGATCAACGTTCCTTCCGAAGCCTCGTTTACGTTCTCGATCACGTTAATACCCCGGTCTTGCAGGTACTGCACGACCTGGGGATTGTGAATCAAGGGGCCCAACGAATAAATCGGCTGTTTTCCTTCACGCGCCGTCTTAAGGGCCAGCTCGATGGCTCTGCGCACACCGAAGCAAAAACCAGCCTTGGCGGCCAGCTTGACCTCCATTGCTTCACTACCTCATCTCATTCATCAAGGACCTGATGTCTTGCATAACCTGGTCGAGGTACGCCTCCATTTGCTCCTTGCCCGGCTTGTCCTTTACCGCCGGGGGATACACCGGATTGCCGATGCGGACGCAGACCTTGCCAAAGCCGGACGCGCCGACGACGGCGACCGGGAGAATGGGAACACCGGTCTTAAAAGCCAGAAGTGCGGCGCCCAGATGGGGCTTGAGAAGTTCTCCCGTCCGGCTCCGGGTTCCCTCCGGGAAGATACCGAGAACCTCGCCTGCGGCCAGCACCTCCCGGGCCTTTTTCAGGGCCGCCCTGTCTATCCCTTCGCGGCGTACCGGGAAAGCCGCCAGCGCGGACAAAAGCCGGCCGAACACGGGGAACGAAAAAAGTTCGGCCTTGGCCATGTAGTGGACTTTTCTGCGCAGCGCGCACCCTACAATGATTGGATCCCAGTAGCTCGTATGGTTGGCGGTGACAATCAGCCCGCCCGTTGCGGGAACCCTGTCTCCCCCCCTGACGTCCCACCGACGCAAGGTCAAAAGGATTGCCCGGCAAAAGAGCCAGGCAAAGCGGTAGATCATTGGCGTTTCAGCACCTCCGTGGCAAGAAGGTTGACGACTTCCTCCACGGTCTTCCCGGTCGTGTCGATGACTTTGGCGTCGGGCGCGGGTTTCAGGGGAGCCACCTCGCGGGTGCTGTCGATAAAATCCCGCTTTTCGATTTCTTGCACGAGTGTTTCGAGATCGATGTCGTGGCCCTGGCGCCGCAGGTCGCCCTGCCTTCTCCTTGCCCGTTCACGGACCGAAGCCGTAACGAAAAACTTGTGGTCGGCCTCGGGCAGAACGCAGGTTCCGATGTCCCGGCCCTCCATGACGACCCCGCCGCTGCGCGCCATTTCGCGCTGGAGCGTCGTCAGCCGTTTCCTGACCGCATAAATGCGCGCCACGTATGAAACGTGCCGCGACACTTCCGGCGAACGGATTTCCTCGGTCACGTCTTCCCCGTCGAGGAAAACGCGCAGCCCGTTTCCCGAAGAGACAAGATCAATGCTAACTTTTCCCGCCAGGGACCCTACGGCCTCGTCTTCGGTTGACGGGACGCCTTCGCGCAGCGCCTTGAGCGTAACGGCGCGGTACATGGCCCCCGTATCGATGTAAAGGAACCCGAGCCGGCGGGCAAGCAGCTTGGCGACGGTACTTTTGCCGGCTCCGGCCGGGCCGTCGATGGCGACTACGTTCCGCATCACCAGGGGCGAAAGTCCTCCCTCGCGATCATTGGGCAACAACTTCGACAAAACTGCGATTTTTCCTCTATATAAATGCAAATGGGACAACGAACGGGCCTGTTGGGCAGTATTATTCTTCGGTCAGCATATTTAATGCAGCGGCGAAGCCCGGATAGGAAACGGCCGCGCACTCACCGTCGGCGACCTCCGTGACGCCCTCGGCCACAAGGCCGGCAACCGCCGCCATCATGGCGATGCGATGGTCTCCGTGGCTTTCACAGGCCGCCCCGCGCAAAGACCAGCCTCCGGCGATTATCAAACCGTCTTCGGTTTCCCGCACGCGCGCCCCCAGCCTCCCCAGTTCCCTGGCGATGGCCGCCAGGCGGTTGGACTCTTTGACCTTCAGTTCGGCGGCATCCCGGATGACCGTTTCGCCCCGGGCGCAGGCGGCCGCAAGGGCCAGCACCGGGATCTCGTCGATCAGCCGCGGAATGATGGCGCCGGCGATAGTCACCCCTTTAAGCGGGGCGCTGCGGACGCGGATGTCGGCCCTCGGTTCGCCGCCCGACTCGTCCGGGCGCAGGGTTTCGATATCGGCGCCCATTTCCCTGAGCACCTGGATTATACCGTCGCGCGTGGGGTTCACCCCGACGTCCAGAAGGGTCACGTCACTTCCCGGGACGATCGTCGCGGCCACTATGAAAAAGGCCGCCGAGGAAATGTCGCCGGGAACCGTGACATCGCGCGCTGCGAGCCTGCCGGGCCGCAGCCGGATCGCCTGTCTCTCGCGGGTGATTTCGGCTCCGAAGGAAGCCAGCATCCTCTCCGTATGGTCACGCGAAGGCACCGGCTCGATGACTTCGGTAACGCCTTCGGCGTTCAAGCCCGCCAGCAGGATGGCCGATTTGACCTGGGCGCTGGCCACGGGCAGGCGGTACGATATGCCTTTTAAACGGCGCCCGGAAATGGCCAGCGGGGGGAACCTGTTGTTGTCACGCGCCAGGATGCGGGCGCCCATTTCGCCGAGGGGGTTGATGACGCGGGCCATGGGGCGCCGCCTGAGCGACTCGTCTCCGGTCAGGACGCTGAAGAAGGGTTGGCCGGCCAGAACCCCGCAGAGCAGGCGCATCGTCGTTCCGGAGTTGCCGGCGTCCAGGACGTCGGACGGCTCGCGCCAGCCATCCGGCCCGAGGCCGTGAACGACGACGCTGCCGTTGTCGGGCCCTTCAATCCGCACTCCGAGTTTTTGCAGGCAGCGAAGCGTGGACAGGCAGTCCTCGCCCTCCAGGAAGTTATGGATGCGCGTGGTGCCGTGCGCCAGGGCCCCGATAATCGCCGCCCTGTGCGAAATGGATTTGTCCCCCGGGGGGCGCAGGACACCCTTCAGGGGTCCCGATCGTCGCGTTTTAAGCATCTGCAAACGCCTCCTGACGTTTAACCGTTGTGCGATACCACCTTGATGCCGGCGTGTTTCAGTATCTCCCGCGCCGCATCCCTGGCCTCGCGGCTGGCAAAGGAAAGCCGCACGGTGCCGCCCTCGCCTTCCCTGACCCGCAGGATTTCAAGGTCCGAGATGTTCAAGCCGTCGGCGGCGAGGACCGAGGCCACCTCCGCGATGCTTCCGGGACGGTCCGGGATGTTGATGAGCAGGTTGAAAAGGTCGTGAAGAAACCCTTTGGCTTTGGAAGGCACCGCTTTCCTCAGCTCGCGGGCGTCCTGCAGCAGTGCCTGCAGGCCTTGCAAATCGCCCGCTTCCAGGAGATCGTCGATCCGGTCCAGCTCTTTCCTGAAGTGGGCCATCGCCGCCCGGAGCATGGCGCTGTTCGTAGCCAAGATGTCCCGCCAGACCTCGGGGTTCCCGGCGGCCACGCGCGTGGTGTCCCGGAACCCCCCTGCGGCCAGGGAGAAGATCTCCTTCGAGCCGGGCATCGACCCCACCGCGTTGACCAGCGCCACGGCCGCCATGTGAGGCAGGTGGCTGATGGCCGCCACCGCAAAATCGTGGGCGGCCGGGGACATCTCGATCGGTTTTGCGCCGACGGCCCTGGCGAGTTCCCCCACCACCCTCAGGGCCGACGGCGAAGTCCTGGGAGTGGGTGTGAGCACGTAGTAGGCGCCTTCAAAAAGGTACCGGTCGGCGAAGCGTACGCCGGCCGCTTCGGAACCGGCCATCGGGTGCCCGCCGACAAAAAAGGCGCCGTCGGGCATTACCGCTTCCGCCTGCTCCACGATCTGCTGTTTGGTGCTCCCCACGTCGGTGACGATGGTCCCGGGGGTAAGGTGAGGGACGACCTCACGGACGGACTTGATGATGGAGGTAACGGGCGTGGCGACGATCACCAGGTCGGCCCCGCGCACGCCCTCGGCCAGCGAGGCGGCCGTGCGGGTAACCGCCCCCATCCGCTCGGCTTCGCGCAGGTTTTCCGGGTTGCGGCCGATGCCCACGACCTCGCGGCTGAGCCCGCGCTGCACGATACCCATTCCCAGCGAACCGCCGATCAAACCGACACCGATAATGCCCACTCTATCGAACATAAACAGCACCTCCCGCTCACAAAAACAAACGGAACCCGCACAGTGCCGCTAGTGACGCAGCAAAGGGGGTCCGAAGAGGGATCAAGGATTGACTACGTCAAGCCCGTCGTTACGCCTAAGGAACAAAACGGCCCACCGCTTCAGCCACGTTCCTGACGTCGCGCATCATCGTCATGAATTTTTCGGGGTTGAGAGACTGAGCCCCGTCGCAAAGAGCCTCGGCCGGGTTCGGGTGCATTTCGACGAGCAGCCCGTCGGCCCCGGCGGCGACGGCGCTGCAGCACATCGGGGCGACGAAGCGCCACCGGCCGATGCCGTGGCTGGGATCGACGACTATCGGCAGGTGCGACAGGTACTTCACGATGGGCACCGCGGTCAGGTCCAGGGTGTTGCGGGTGTACGTGTCAAAGCTCCGGATGCCGCGCTCGCACAGGATCACCTGGGTGTTGCCCGACGCCAGGATGTACTCCGCCGCCATCAGCCACTCCTCAATCGTGGCGGACAGGCCTCTCTTGAGGAGGACCGGTTTGGGGATGCCGCCCAACTCACGCAACAAGTTGAAGTTTTGCATGTTGCGGGTACCGATCTGAATAATGTCAGCGTACTTCGCCACAACCTCCAGGTTGCGGATATCCATAACCTCGGTGACGATTTTAAGCCCGAACCGTTCCCGAGCCTCAGCCAGAATCTTGAGTCCTTCCTCGCCGAGCCCCTGGAAGGAATACGGGGATGTCCTCGGCTTGAACGCTCCGCCGCGGAGGATCTTGGCCCCCGCCCGGCTGACGATCTCGGCCGCTTTAAGGAGCTGCTCCCTGCTTTCCACGGCGCACGGCCCGGCCATCACCTGCACGGCCTGGCCGCCGATCTCAACGTCGCCGACTCTGATGATGGTGCCGGCCTCGTTCATGATGCGGCTGGCCAGCTTGTACGGCTGCAGGATCGGAACGACGGCCTCCACGCCCGGCAGCGCCCCGAGTGCGATGTCCGCAAGACCCGTCTCATCGCCAATAACCCCGATGATAGTGCGCTCAACCCCCTTGGAGAGGTGGACTTTGAAACCCTTTTGCTCGAGCTTCGCCATCACTTGGCTGATTTCTTCTTCGGTAGCATTGTGCCGCATTACGATTACCATTATCAGAAATCCTCCCTTAAAGTCCCGTCAAAAGCTTCTATAAAAACCGCGTTTTCATCCGGTGTCCCGATGGTCACCCGCAGCATCGTCGGGTACCCGAAGCCTCCCCTGACGATGACCCCGCGCCTGAGCATGCGCCGGAAGACCTCCTGTTCGGGACGGCCCGCATCAAAAAAGATGAAGTTCGCCTCGGACGGCACGTAGGAGATGCCCCGGGACGTGAATGCGCTGTACAGAAAACGTTTCCCTTCTCGCGCGAGGTCCTGGGAGCGCCTGACAAATTCGCGGTCGCCGAGGGCCGCCAGCGCCGCGGTCTGGGCGAGGGCATTCACGTTAAACGGTTCCCGCACCCGTTCCAGGTAGGCGATCAGGTCCGGGCTACCGATAGCATAACCCACGCGCAGGCCGGCCAAGCCGTAGATCTTGGAAAAGGTGCGCAAAACGATGACGTTCCTGCCGCGGCGGAAATAATCGAGGCCGTCGGGATAGAGCGGGTCGTCGACGTATTCGAAATAGGCTTCGTCCATGACCACGAGAACCCTGGGGGGCAGCTTGTCGAGGAAGGTCTCGAATTCGTCCTTGCGCACGATCGTGCCTGTCGGGTTGTTGGGGTTGCAGATGTAGACGATCTTCGTGCGCGGGGAGATCCGGGTGGCCATGGCCTCCAGGTCGAGGCGGTAATCGGTTAACGGCACTTCCACGGGCTCGGCCTTCATGAGGCGTGCCAGCGGCTCGTAGCGCGGGAAGCTCGGAACGGGCATAACCGCCTCGTCGCCCTCGTCCAGAACGGCCAGCGAGAGCTGCTGGACGACCTCGTTGGAACCGTTGGCCAGGAGAACGGCCTCCGGTTCGACGTCCAGCGCAGCGGCAAGGGCCCTCTTCAACCGGTAAGCGCTCCCGTCGGGATACCGGTGGACCTCCCCGATAGCCCGGGACACGGCTTCGACCGCACGCGGAGACGGGCCGAGGGGGTTTTCGTTCGAGGCCAGCTTGATAACGCGCTCCAGCCCCAATTCCCTTTGCACCTCTTCGATCGGTTTCCCGGGCTTGTATACCGCCAGGCTCCCGATATTGCTTTTGATTAAGCTGTCCAGCATTCCCTGATGACCTCCCCGTTTTTGCCAAGCCCATCATTATTGACCAATACTATCACAGGGCTCAGGGCCTAGGCAATGACCCGGCGCGCAAATTCGTCATCTAAAACTGACTTATATGAAGAAGCTGTCGTATTCGACCCCAAGATTGTCCAGATGCCGCATCGGGCCGCGTCAAAATGGAAATGACCGGCACTCAGTACAGTTACCGGCCATTACCAGACCAGCTCTGCTAAGCTTCATCAAAAATCTCGAGAAATCTCAACTCGACTCGTCTAACCTCGTCTTTTATTTAGTTAAGTGACACCATAGCATGCCGCGCGCAAAAATGTCAAGCATTTAAACTTAAGGTTAGGGCATCAGGCCAAGCCGGCCTATCTCCTCTTGCTCCAGAAGGCGCAACACGGCGATGTTGTGTTTCAGTGTGGACAAGATTACCGGTTTTTGACGCCGTTTCTTGTCGGGGTCAAGGATGATTTTCACCTCGGGAAAGGCCGAGTGTCCTTTGGGGGTACCGATCACGACGCCGATTTCTCCGCACGAGAGCTCGACGATGCTTCCTGAGGGGTAAGCCGGAATGTTATACAGAAAAGCCAGGAGCAAGTCGTAATCAAACCAGTAATCCCCCGCCGCCGCCAGCATCTCGAAAGCCTGGTGCGCCGGCACGCCTTTGCGGTAAACGCGGTCGGCGGTCAGGGCGTCGAAAATGTCGGCCATGCCCGCAATCTGGGCCATGGGACTGATATGCGGGGCCTTCAGTCCCAACGGGTATCCCTCGCCGTTGCAGCGCTCGTGGTGGCTGTAGGCGATCTCGGCCGCAGACGGGTTGTCGGCCAGCAGCTCCTTGGCGAACACCGTATGCTGTTTGACGATGGCATATTCCTCTTTGGTCAGCGGACCGGGCTTGTTCAAGATCGAGGAAGGGATGCGCCTTTTTCCTATATCGTGAAACAAGGCCCCCATTCCCAGCTCGAAAAGCTTGCGGCGTTTGTATCCCAGGGTTATTCCGGTCAGAACGCTTAGAACGCAGACGTTTACCGAATGGTAATAGAGATACTCGTCCTCGGCCCGGATGTCCATGATGTTCAGGGCTGAAGAGGTTCCGGAGGCGTTGGACAAAATCTCGTCGATAATGTTGTTTACCGTGGCGTCAAGCGTCGCCGTTGTGACCGGCCCGTCATCGCCGGGGCTGTCGAACAGCCCCCTGACAAGGTTGGCGGCTTCAGCGCGTGTTTCAACCGAGACGGCGCCGGGTACACCGGCGTCGTCCAGGAGGCCGTCATCAATAACAATAGAGGGGATGCCCAGGATCACCAGGCGGGATATGATGCGGTCGGTCAAAACGACTCCCGCCTGAAGGTAGGGCTCCATGTGCGGGCCGAGAACCGGCTGCCCGACCTTCATGCCCGAGACGAGGTTTTGTACGGCAACCTTCCGCAAAACGACACCTCAACCACTTTATCGCCTTAAGGCATTATCTTAAGGCATCAAAAGATCCGGGCGCAACCGGGCGGCCCCGTCGAGATAAAGATGTCTTAACTCGGCCTGTGACTTGTCCGTGTTGACGTGCACGAGCACCCTGATGCATTTCCCTATCGCCGTCGGATGGGCGATCTCGGTGGCGCCCAGGAGGGGTACGTTCGCCCAACCGAGCTTGCGGGCTGCCAGGGCCGGAAATTCAGCGTTCAGGTCGGGGGTCATGGTGAGAAAGACGCTGGCAATGTCATTGATGTCGATGTTGTTAGCCTTGACCATCTCCTCCAAGAGGCGCATCGTTGCACGGATGATTTCTTCGGCGGTGTTCTCGCTGACCGTTATCGCTCCACGGATTCCTCGGACAGGGCTCACAGGCAAGACCTCCCGGTATTTAGCGGCTGTATTTGCGTTCCATCCACGATTTTACGCTCTTGATTTCCTCGTTGATCCTGAATAGCAGGCGCTCGATCTCGAACTTCGAGAGGATCAGTCTGCCGGGTTCCAGGACTTCGATCCTGCGGAATTCCTCGCGGGCGGCGAAGCGGACGATGTCCTCCAGGCTATCCACGGCAACCACCAGTTCCACCGGCGCAAAGGCCACTTCCGTTCCGGCCGCGTCGTCGTACACGGTGTAGATCTCGCCGCCGAGGTTGATGTCTTCGATAACGACACCCTGGAGCGGCACGTTGCGGAAGAGCGCGATCTGCTGTTCCCGGATTTCCTCCGCTACCTTCTCGGTTGATTTAGCACCCAGAAAAAACCGACCGGGCCGCGAAACACCCTTAAAATCGAGCCTGATTTTAACGCGAATAGCGCCCTCGACGAGCCCTTGCTCAGTTTGGAATCTAGCCACAGGGACTTACCTCCTGCAGAAGTTGTAGCGCAACACGGGTTTCAAAGATGCTTCAAAATTTTCCTATTCTTCTCTGCTTTCGGTAATCCTGCTAGTTTGGCAAACCACTGAGCATTCTTAGTCTTTTCAGCTCGGTTTTTGTCAATTTGCGGTACCGGCCGGGCTCCAGGCCGCCGAGTTCGATGTTCCCGAATCGGACTCTGCGCAGGGCGCGGACGGGATGTCCCACAGCCTCGCACATTCTTCTGACTTGGCGGTTCCGTCCCTCGTGGATGGTGATTTCCACTACAGACTCCAGGCTTCCCGGCTTCAGCAGCCGTACCCGCGCCGGCGCCGTGGGACCGTCGGAAAGACGGACGCCGCGGGCAAGCTGTTTGAGCGCGGAAGGGTCCGGTTTACCGGTAACGGTTGCCACGTACGTTTTGGGGACGTGATGCTTTGGATGGGTCAGGGCGTAAGCCAGGGCTCCGTCATTGGTCATCAGGAGCAGGCCTTCCGTGTCGTAGTCCAGACGCCCCACCGGATAGACGCGTTGGGGGATGTCTTCCACCAGGTCCTTTACGGTACGCCGCCGCTGGGGGTCAAAAAGGGTGGTCACGTAACCGGGCGGCTTGTATAATGCTATGTAAACCTTTTCTTCGGGTTCGATCGGCCGCTCGTTGACCGTCACCTTGTCTTTTTGCGGGTCAATGCGCGTTCCCAATTCGGTAACGACACGCCCGTTAACCTTGACGGCGCCGCTCCTGATCAATTCCTCGCATTTGCGACGTGAGCCGAGACCGGCTCGGGCCAGGATTTTCTGCAGGCGTTCCCCGGTCAAATTGCCGCCTTCTTCCGTCAGTTGAACATCAGGTTGACAACATAGATTGAGGCGATGAGCGTGGTAAAATCGGCCAGCAGGCCGGACCATACGGCGTAGCGGTAGCGCGTGATCCCCACGGAGCCGAAGTACAGCGTCAGCACGTAAAAAGTCGTGTCGGTGGACCCTTGCATCGTGGAGACAAGGTAGCCCACAAAGCTGTCGGGGCCGTGTTCCTTGATCAGTTCCGTGGCTATCCCAAGGGCCGCTCCGCCGGAAAGGGGGCGCATAATCGCGTGGGGCAGGATGTCCGGCGGCGCGCCGATGAATGCGAAAATCGGGGCCAGTGCGTCGGCGACCATCTCCATGGCGCCCGAAGCTCGGAAAATGCTGATCGCCACGATCATCGCGACCAGGAAAGGAATGATCTTGACGGCCACCTCAAAGCCCTGCTCCGCGCCCTCGACAAAGGTTTCGAAAACAGGTACCCGGCGGATCACGCCGGTGACGAGAACCAGGACGAGGAATCCCGGAATGGCCCACTGGGAGACGTCTCCGATTAGGCTTAGCATAACCGCCCACCCTTCCGGTTGTAAAGGCGGCGGAAGATAAAATCGGCGATGACGGCGGCGGCCATCCCGCAGGAAGTGGCGAAGATCGTCGGGCCGACGACCCCGGCCGGATCGCTGCTCTGGTAAATGGCGCGTATCCCGACGATGGTCGAGGGAATCAGGGTGATACAGGCCGTGTTCAGCGCCAGGAAGGTGCACATCGCCTCCGAAGCGGTATCAGGCCGGGGGTTGAGCCTCTGCATCTCTTTCATGGCGATCAGGCCCATCGGGGTGGCCGCGTTTCCCAGCCCCAGGATGTTGGCGCTCAAGTTCATGATGATGGCCCCGACCGCGGGGTGGTCCCTGGGCAGGCTGGGAAAAAGAAAACCCATCAGGGGCTTGACCAGGTAAGCGAGTGCCGTTATTAACCCGGCCTTCTCGGCGATCTTCATTACGCCGAGCCAGAAAGCAATAATGGCTACGAGGTTTAAGGCCGTTTTGACGGCGGTCTGGGCGCCTTCCAGGGCAGCCGTGGTCACGACGTTTATGTCCCCCCTGACCGCCGCCGTGCCTATGCCAAGCAGAATTAAAGCCAGCCAGACGTAGTTCACCAAGGCGATCACCCCTTGTCCCGCTTGCCGCTTAAAGTAAATTATGTCGGCGGGACAAGGGGTAGAACTTGGTGATTCGCTCGTCAGTCGTCTGTCGTCAGCCGTCGGGATAGATGCCAAAAAGAACAGGGGAAGCGGTTCCATTTCCCCCTGCGGTCAGGCATACCTTTGTTATAGCGTCGGCGTCTGCTCTTTTGATATGTACTCCTCCGGCTGGTCTTCCCTCTTCTTGAAGTACTTGTCCAACCGTTCCAGTACATGAGGGGCAAGATCGATCAGACGATCGGCAATGACGTTGGAATCTATGGGAAGCAGCCGCACCTGTCCCTGTCCAACCACCAGAAACCCGACAGGGGAGACCGAAACGCCCGCCCCGCTGCCCCCGCCGAAGGGGAACTGGGCCTGCTCCTTCTGGTCTTTTTGCTCGGACTGCTTGGTCATGTCAAACTCGCTGCCGCCTGCCGCGAAACCGAGGGCCACCCGGGAGATGGGGATGATGATCGTTCCGTCGGGCGTTTCTACCGGATCGCCGATCACCGTGTTAACGTCGACCATTTCCTTGATGCTCTCCATAGCCGTCTGCATCAGGCCCTGGATGGGGTGCTGCTCCGCCACGGTCTTACCTACCTCCTTAAGCGCAGAGCCTTAAGCGCTGCAATCATAATATGGCCGACCCTGACCCTGAGTATACAGTCAACGTTCGTGGCGAAGGCGGGCTGGACGAAATCGGGGTAGACGGCGAAACGGGGCTGCCGGTCGAAGCGGACCACACCGGCCGCGAATTTAAAGAAAACGCTCTTGGCGGTCCAGGCAAAACCCGACAGGATACCGGTCTGCGCGGCCTGACCCGTGCCCAAGCGGGTAAACCAGTTGAGTTCCTCCACGTTGAGCCTTGTAAGGATATAAAAAGCCGGTCCTTTTAGGCGCACAAACCAGGGCCACCACCTGGCCAGCGCCTCGGGCAGGGGGATTTCCCTAAGGCCTCTGTCGGAAACGGTGGCGGGGGTGTTGGAGTCCGACTTCACCCTGATGGCTGGCTTCGGCCCGCGTGACAACAGATCAAGGAAAGAGATGTCCAGGGCGTATAAACGTATCCCCAGCCAGGACACGGTCAGGTAAAAGCGGTCGTCGTCACCGGAGCGCTTATAAGAGAACCGGACGCCGATAAAGGACGTTACGACGAGAAGCAGCAGGGTGGCAGCGGCTATGCCAACGATCAGCCAGAACATTCGAAGAGGTTTGCCTCCCCGGACCAGAATTAAACCTGCAGCGCATCCCGCACCAGCGACATTGTCTTACGCGCTTCTTTTTTGGCGCGATCGCAGCCGTCCGCCAGGATTTCATCAAGGTAGCCCGGCCTGGACAGCAGCTGCCGGCGACGCTCGCGGACGGGGTCGAGCGCGGCGTTCAAGGCGGCCGTGAGTTCTTTTTTGCACGCCACGCAGCCGATCCTTCCGGCCTTGCATTCCTCCTCTATCTCCGGCCTCCGCGCGGGACTGTACAGGCCGTGGAACGCGTAGACCGTGCAGACGTCGGGATGGCCGGGATCGGTTTTGCGAATGCGCGCCGGATCGGTCACCATCATCCGTGTCAGCCTGTCCACTTCGTCGGCCTCGGCGCTGATCATAATCACGTTGCCGTAGCTCTTGCTCATCTTCCGCCCGTCAATCCCCGGTAGGAGCGGCGTTTCGGCCACGATGGCCTTGGGTTCGGGGAAAACGCCGCCGAAAAGGTGGTTGAACCGCCGGGCCACCTCGCGGGTGAGTTCCAGGTGCGGGAGCTGGTCCTGTCCCACCGGGACGGCCTCGCCCCTGTGCACGAGGATGTCCGCCGCCTGGAGCAGCGGGTATCCCAGGAAGCCGTAGGTGTTAATATCTTTGCCCTGCGCACCCAGTTGCTGGACCTGGTCTTTGTAAGTGGGCACCCGTTCGAGCCAGCTCAAAGGCGTAATCATTGAAAAAACAAGATGCAGTTCAGCGTGCTCGGGAACCTTGGACTGGATGAAAATGGTGCTGCGTTCGGGGTTAATGCCGGCGGCGAGCCAGTCGGCGATCATCTCGCGGGTGTTTTGCTTGATGGTTGACGGGTCGTCAAATACGGTGCTCAGCGCGTGCCAGTCGGCGGCGAAATAGAAGCACTCATGCTCCTTTTGCAGGCGGACCCAGTTTTCCAGGACGCTCAAGTGTCCCAGGTGCAGTTTGCCTGTCGGCCGCATCCCGCTTACAATTCTCACTTCTCTCCACCCTCTTCCCGGTAACGATAGGTCCTCTACGATTCTAAGCTCCCACGATAATGTTCACGAGGCGGAAAAGCGCCGAAATGGTCGGCTGGTAAAAGAAATTGATGAAATCCCAGGCCGCTCCCGTAACGAACAGGACGATCAGCAACAGGATACCGTACTGTTCAAGGGAGTAGAGCCAGCTCTGCCTGCCGGGCAGAATTCCCGCCAGGATCTTGGACCCGTCAAGGGGGGGCACGGGGATCAGATTCAAAAAGGCCAGGACGACGTTGATGTGGATCGTCCATTGCAAAATATCTCCCAGCAGCGTCGACGGCGCTCCGAGAACAGCCCAGATCACGGCCGACGCCAGGGCGACCAGCAGGTTCGTCGCCGGCCCGGCAAGGGCGACCAGCAGCAGTCCCTGTTTAATGTTGCCGCGGAAGTTGTAAGGGTTTACCGGTACCGGCTTGGCCCACCCCACCTTGGCTACAAGAAGAAAGATCAGTCCGACCGGATCGATGTGCGGTATGGGGTTCAGGGTCAGGCGCCCCGCCAGCCTGGCCGTGGGGTCGCCCAGCCTGTCGGCGACGTAGCCGTGGGCCACCTCGTGCAGGACGATGCCGGCGATAAACCCGGGAGCAATCAGCAAGAGACGGTTTAAGTCCAGAAAGTCCATCTTATCCGCTCCCCAGTTCTTCCAGTACCCGGACGGCATGACTGATCTCTTCGTTTTTCGTTTGGATTTGACCTGCCATACGTGCTTGCCAGACAGCGTGCAGGGCCCTGCGAAAGTCCGGTCCGGGCCGGTAGCCCAGCCTCCTAATATCTTTACCAGTAATGGATGGTTTATGTTCCTTGAGGAAACGAAAGGCATCCCTGAACCGCAGCCGGAGGCTTTCGTCGTCCAGCATCGCCAGCACGAGGGGATACGCCTCCCGCGGCATCTGCAGCGCGGTCCGGGCCAGTTCGAGAGCGGACGCCTTCGGCGCCGCGAAAATGCTCAGTGCTTCGCGCCAACAGTTCAGCGCCTGGAAGACCTTTTCGGTTTGCCGGGTTCCCAGCTTGTAGCGCTGGCAGATCTCCGAAACGGCCTGGGGGCTGCTCCAGTGGAGTATCGCCGTGAAATAGACGAGCCACAGCTCGGGCGGAGGCGGTATCTGCCAGTCGTTCAGGGTCCCGATGGCGCGAGGGATGCGGCCGATGACGGGCTGCACCTCCCAGTAGACGACGGACGGAAAGAGGTGCGGCCAGATGTTGGTCTGGGCGAACCGGCTCAAAATTCGGGGGGTGTGTTCGCGTCCGAGCATGCGCTTCAGCTCGGGCCAGAGGCGCTCGTCGGGCACGGTTTGCAGCACCCTGTCGTTGAGGGCCTCGCGAATAAGGGCCTGGGTCTGCCGTTCCAGGTTGAAGTGGTACCGCTGCTCATAGCGTATGGCGCGCAGGATCCTGACCGGGTCTTCGATAAAGCTCAAGTTGTGCAGGGCCCGGATGAGCCCGTTGCGGATATCCTCCAATCCGCCGAAGAAATCGACGACGTCGCCGAAGCCTTCCTCGTTGAGGACCACGGCAACGGCGTTGATGGTGAAGTCGCGCCTGTAAAGCTCATGGCGGAGGGGCGATTGCTCCGCCCCCGCACCGCCGACCCCGAATTCGCGGAAATCCTGCTGGGCCCTGGTAATGTCCAGGCGAGGGCCCCGCGGAAGATAGACAAGGGTCTTCCGGCCTTTCTCGGCCACCTTGGCCTTGCCGCCGAAATGCCGGGCCAGAGCGTTGGCCAGGGTGTCACAGTCGCAGCTCTCGATCACGAAGTCGAAGTCCCGGTTCGGACGGCCCAGGATGGCGTCGCGGATCATGCCTCCGGTAAGGTAGACCCTGCAGTTAAGAGTGTCTGCGACACGGCCCGCTTCGACAACGATTTTGAAAACGTCCTCGGACAGGTTCTTACGCAGGATGTCAGCCAGGTTGCGGGCCAGGATTTCGGCGCGCGGCGCCTGGTATAGCGTCTGGTAGCGGGGCTGGAACGACTTGTGCAGGGTTTTCAGCACGTCGGTACGGGAAACGATGCCCACGAGGACCCCCCCGTCGACGACGACGGGCAGCCGGCCGATGTTGTTTTCCACCATGATGGCTTGAATCTCGGTAACGGGGGTGTTGGGGGCGACCGTCAGGACGTTACGGGCCATAAAAGCCTTGACCGGGGCGTGGGCCAGCCCGTGGCGGACCGCTTTTTCCACGTCTCGCCGCGAAATCACGCCGACCAGGCTTCCTTCCTGAACGACGGGAAGGCCGGTATGCCCGTAGCGCAGCATAACCTGGTTGGCGTCCTCGATCCTGGTGTCGACCGGCACCGACTTAACCGGGCTGCTCATGATGTCGGCCGCCGTAAGCGGGGGCCGAACGTGGATTTTCAGGGTCTCGATCAATTCGGAAACAACGTTGTCCAGTTCCTGGAATTTGACGGTAGCCGAGGCGGCTGCCGGATGGCCGCCGCCGCCGAAGTGCTCCAGGACAGCCCGTACGTTGATCTCCTGAACCGACGACCGGCCTACGATGTGCACCCGGTCGTCCATTTCTACGACGCAGAAAACGGCATCGGTGCGTTCGATCTCGCCGAGTTTATGGGTCAGCAAAGCCAGGCCGCTGATAAATTCGTTCACACGGGTTTGCGTGACGAGGACCTTGATGCCGTTGAACAGGTAACGCTGGGCCGAGAGGAGCAGGTCGCGCAGCAAGCCCTGTTGTTCTTCGCTGAGGGGCTTGCCCAGGTACTCGGCGACCACCGCCAGGTTGGCCCCGTGCTTGATCAGGAAGGCGACGGCCTCGGCGTCCCGCGAAGTGGTGCTGTTGAAGACCAGGCATCCCGTGTCTTCGTAAATGCCGAGGGCTAGGACCGTGGCCTCGAAGGGCGAGAGGGCTATCTGCCGCTCCTGGAGTTTTTCCACCAGGATGGTGGTGGCGGCGCCGAGCGGTTCGATGATCTCGACCGAACCGCGGATGTCGCCCTCCGCGCGGGGATGGTGGTCGTAGATGTGGACCTGCACGCCCGGTTTCCCGGCGAGGGCGCCGAGTTTCGCTATCCGGCCGGCGTTTTTTGTGTCGACAAGGACCAGCGTGCTGACCGTGTCAAGGTTAACCTCTTTGGGGGTTTTGAATTCGAGGATGTCGCGGTGCAGGGCGACAAACTCCTCTACGTTGCGGGCGAGCTTTCCCGGCAGCACAAGCTCGGCGTCGGGGTATAGCTTGCGGGCCGCAACCATGGCGGCAAGACCATCGAGGTCGGTGTTAACGTGTGTGGTGATTACGATCATTGCCATCCCGTTAATTAAAGAATTAGGATTGATCGTCCGGAGACGCCGCTGGTCAGTCTATTCCCGCGCGCAGCCGGGCCGGGACGACATCGTTGCGTACCAGGTCGCTGAGACTTTCCCGCCGCACGATGAGTTCCGCCGTCCCGTCCCTGACGAGGACCATCGCGGGCCGCGGCAGGCGGTTGTAATTGGAGGCCATCGAGTAGTTGTAAGCGCCGGTGCAGGTGACGGCGAGGATGTCCCCGGGCTGGATTTCCGGGACTTCAAGGTTCCAGATCAGCATATCGCCCGATTCGCAGCATTTTCCGGCGACCGATACCGTCATGCGGGTTTCCCGGGTCATCTTGTTGGCCGGGTAGGCCTCATAACGGGCCTGGTAGAGCGCGGGGCGCGGGTTGTCGACCATGCCGCCGTCGACGGAAACGTAAGTGCGCACGCCGGGGATTTCCTTTATGACGCCGACGGTATACAGGGTAAGGCCGGGTGTCCCGGCGATCGAACGGCCGGGTTCGACGATCAGCCGGGGCAAGGGCAGGTCATGGTCGCGAACGGCCTGTCCGGCAGCCTCGATGATCGTCCGCGCCAGGTCGGCGACCCCGGGCGGCTCGTCCCCTTCGGCGTAGTAGATGCCGAGCCCGCCGCCGAGGTTGAGTTCCTCTAGGACGTAGCCTGTTTGGCGGCATACCTCCCCGGCGAACGCGAGCATGATCCGGGCGGCGTCGGCAAATGCCTGAAGTTCAAAAATCTGCGAACCGATGTGACAGTGAAAGCCGCGGAGCCGCAGGCTGGAAGCGTTCAGGATCTGCCTGGCGGCTTCCATGGCCTGGCCGTTGGCGATCACCAGGCCGAACTTGGAGTCAATCTGCCCGGTCTTGATGTATTCGTGGGTGTGGGCTTCCACCCCGGGCGTCAGGCGGAGCAGAACGTCCACCGTCTTCCCCGCTTCGGCGGCCAGGCCGTTTAAAAGGCCGATTTCTGTAAAGCTGTCGACGACGAACCTGTGCACTCCCGCCTCGATGCCCATCCTGATCTCCTGCGGGGACTTGTTGTTGCCGTGGAAGTAGACGCGTGACATAGGAAAGCCGGCCTGCTTGGCGGTGTACAACTCCCCGCCGGAAACCACGTCCAGGCTCAAGCCTTCCTCGGCGATGATCCGGCAGATCGCCGTAGTTAAAAGCGTCTTCCCCGCATAGGCCACGTCGGAGTCTACGGGGGCGAAGGCTTCCTTATAGGCGCGGCAGTTGTCGCGAAAACCCTTTTCGTCGATAACGTAGAGGGGTGTTCCGAAAGTGCGGGCAAGGTCGACGGCGTCGCAGCCCCCCACCTCCAAATGCCCCTTCTCGTTGACGCGCATGGTGCCGTGAAGACGCATAGTGGCAAGCCCTCCTAAATAATGCCTCCGGAGCCGGTGCGGTCTGAGGCCGGAACAAACCGGGGAAGGCCCTTTTTCCTTCGGCCCGTCCCAAAACGCGAGACTGTTCAAAAACAACCCAGCACTCAATACCCCTCTGAAAGTGAAAGTCTGCGCTCAGTCAACAGACTACCGTTCACCGCAACTTATTTCAGCAACGGATTGAGTGCTGGGCAGGCGTAGTTTTTTAACAGTCCCCGTTCTGACCTTGCGCTTCTAATTCTTAAGTCCCACTCGGTCTAGACCTCGGGCAGAAGCTTTAACGAGCGCTCCAGGTCTTGCTCCGGCAGCGGGTAATCAATCAGTTCGCCGCTGAGGTAGGAATCATAAGCCGACAGGTCAAAATGGCCGTGTCCGCTCAGGTTGAACACAATTGTCCTGGCCTCCCCGGCTTCCCGGCAGGCCAGGGCCTCCTCTACCGCCGCCGCGATGGCATGCGAAGACTCGGGCGCGGGAACGATCCCCTCCGAGCGCGCAAAAAGCACCGCGGCTTCAAACACCCTGGTCTGGTTAATGGCGCGCGGTTCCACGTAACCGTCGGCCACCAGCTGGCAGAGTAAGGGCGAGTCTCCGTGGTAGCGCAGGCCGCCCGCGTGAATCCCCGGGGGCATGAAATTCGTCCCCAGGGTGTACATGTAGCAGAGCGGCGTGAGCCCGGCGACGTCGCCGAAATCGTAGGCCAGCTTGCCCCTCGTAAGGGTCGGGCAGGCCGTCGGCTCGACGGCGATAAACCTGGCGTCGGAAGCGCCGTTCAGTTTGTCCGCCATGAACGGGAAGGCGAAGCCGCCGAAGTTGCTGCCCCCGCCGCAGCACCCGATGAGGATGTCGGCTTTTTCCCCTGCCTTGGCCAGCTGGGCTTTAGCTTCCTGCCCGATAACCGTCTGGTGCAGAATGACGTGGTTAAGGACGCTGCCCAGGGAATACTTCGTGTCCTCACGGCACGCCGCGTCCTCCACGGCCTCGCTGATGGCGATGCCGAGGCTTCCCGGCGAATCGGGGTCGGCCTCCAGGACCTGGCGCCCGGCGTTGGTCCTGGTGCTGGGGCTGGGAATGACCTCGCTGCCGAAGACCTGCATGAGCGATCTCCGGTACGGCTTCTGGTGATAGCTTACCTTAACCATGTAGACGGTGCATTCGAGACCGAAAAACTGGCAGGCCATCGAAAGCGCGCTGCCCCACTGCCCGGCGCCCGTTTCGGTGGCCAGGCGCTTGACGCCCTCACGCTTGTTGTAATAAGCCTGGGCCACGGCTGTATTAAGCTTGTGGCTGCCGGCCGGGCTTACGCCTTCGTATTTGAAGTAGATCCTGGCCGGGGTCTGCAGGGCTTTCTCCAGGCGCTTGGCCCTGATCAACGGCGTCGGCCGGTAAAGCTTTAATATCTCCCTGACCTCTTCGGGGATCTCTATCCAGCGCTCGGTCGAGACCTCCTGCTTGATGATCTCCATGGGAAAGATGGGCAGAAAATCCTGCGGTCCGGCCGGTTGTTTGGTTAATGGGTGCAAAGGGGGCTTGGGCAGCCGCGGCATGTCGGCCTGAATATTGTACCAGGATGTAGGCAGGTCCGCTTCGCTCAGGAAAATCTTGGTTTCTGACACTCTCGCTCAGCTCCTCTCAAATGTGTCAGGCTTTCCCGACACAAACTTACCACCATTTTACCCTTGGGCATGCGATCCTTGTCAAGTTGTTTTCAGCCTTTGGGACGGAAAACAAGGGCGGTAAAGTAACCCAGGACAATCGCCGCGGTGAAGCCGGCCGCCGCTGCCGAGAGACCTCCGGCGAACACGCCGAGAAGACCCCCGCGCTGGGCCCCCTCGATGGCGCCCCGGGCCAGGAGGTGCCCGAAACCGGTCAGAGGCACGGTAGCGCCTGCGCCGGCAAAGTCGACGAGCGGCTGGTAAAGCCCGAGGGCGGAGAGGAGGTCCCTGCCGTAACAAAACCGACCGGGACGTGGGCGGGGGGTCGCACGGTGACCGGTCAGGTCCATCATGAGCTGCCCGGCCGCGCACAAAAGCCCGCCGACGACGAACGCGTGCCGTAAAGCCCAAAAAAGGGAACGCCCAGCGACGAGGCCGTAAAACTCGAGTCCCCGAAGTCCCCTACAAAAACTTAGGAAATTCGCCCGGGCGAATTTCCTAAGAACATTCAGCGAGCCTTTTCATCCCGATCCTAACGTAGAGTGTTATCAAAACGCAAAAAGCAAAGAAGTCGGAGTGCGAGTGTTTACTATTCCACGTAGGCGATCTTCATATTGGCCTTGTAGTCGATGACCTTGCCGTCTTTTACGTCGGCAGTGAAATTCACGACTTCAACACCAGTGATGTTTCCAAGCTTTTTGGACGCTTCCGCCACCGCGCTTTGCACGGCGTCCGTCCAACTCTCGTTGGATTCGCCGATAAGCTCGGCAACCTTCACCTGCATCGATCATTTCCCCCTCGTTTTCAAGATATCGGGACAAAAATATTATGTGTGCGGGCCTTCTTTTTATACCCGGCACTCAACCGGATATAAAAAACGGGTTTAGGATTGCAGCCCAGGTGCTAAGAAGTATCTCTACTGGGCACGCGTGAATCTGGTCCGGTTGAGTGCTGGGCCAGCGTTTTAAGCTTCTTGATGGCTTCGCGTTCCAGGCGGGAAACCTGGACCTGGGAAAGTCCCAGGAAACGGGCGACCTCGGCTTGCGTGCGGTCCTCAAAGAAGCGCCACTGGATGATGCGGCGGTCACGTTCCGGGAGATGGGAAAGGAGCTCGTCCAGGGCGATGCGCTCGATCCACTTGCTCTCCCCTTCCGAGCGCTCCCTGACCTGGTCCATGACGTAGATAGCGTCGCCCTCTTCCTGGTGTAGCACCTCGTAGAGCGACGTAGGGGCGTGGGCCGCCTCCATGGCCGCCACCAGGTCTTCCCTGGGGACGCCGAGTTCTTCGGCGATCTCGTTGAGCGTCGCCTCGCGCCCCAGAGAATGCTGCAGGCGCTCCCTGACCTCCTGCACCTTCCACGCCAGCTCTTTCAACGACCGGCTGATCCTTATGGGTGTGTCGTCGCGCAGGAAACGGCGGATTTCCCCGATGATCATGGGCACGGCATAAGTGGAAAACTTGACCTTGAAGGAAAGGTCGAACTTGTCAATGGCTTTGATCAGCCCGATGCAGCCGATCTGAAACAGGTCGTCCAGCTCGTAGCCCCGTCCTTCAAAACGGCGTATGACGTTGCACACGAGCTTGAGGTTGGCGTTGATCAGCGTCTCGCGGGCCAGCACGTTCCCGGCATGGGCCTCTTTGATAAGGCGGCGGGTCTCCTTGTCCTTGAGGAGGGGATGATTGGGAATGTTCAGGTCAATTCTCGCTCGCATAGTCTCCGCGCCGACCCAGCTGTTTGAACATGATCACCCGGGTTCCCTTCATCGGTTCCGAGAGAACGGCAACCTCGTCCATAAAGGATTGCATAAAGGAAAAACCCAGCCCCAGGCGTTCGGGAACTGATGAATAGCCGGAAAGCATGGCCTCCTTTACGTTCTCGATCCCCTTCCCCGTGTCTTCGACGATTACTTCCAGGCCTCGCGTGGTGAGGGACGCAACGATGCGCACCGTATTTTCGGGACGGCCCTCGTAGCCGTGAATGATGGCGTTCGACACCGCTTCGGAAATCGCGCCTTTGATATCGTCGATTTCCGAAACCGTGTAGTCGAGCTGTGAAGCAAAGGCAGCCACGGTCAGGCGGGCAAGCCCGACGTTGTCAGGGATACTCATGAACTCCATGCGCAGCTGGTTGATATACTTCATCCTGCTGATCCCCCTCACTGCAATCTGGAAAGCGCCTCGTCTTCAGACGGAAAGACTTCGCTGATGCGCAAAACGCCGGACAGCTCAAGCACACGCTGAACGGCGGGCCTGAGGCCCACGAAAGCCAGCTTCCCCCCCTGGACGGATACGCGCTTGTACCGGCCGAGGATTACACCCAGGCCTGAACTGTCGATAAACGATACACGGTCCAGGTTCAACACAAGGTGCCGGGCGCGGCTCCTGTCTAGGCTGGTTTCCAGTTCGGCCCTGAGGGCATCGGCAACCTTGATGTCTATCTCTCCCGCCAGGCGTACGACGAGGGCATTGCTCCGGACTTCCACTTCGGAATCCAAACCTTACACCCCTTCACAGAAACGTTTAACTACCATTTCGCCGTTACCCTCCAACATCCTGCTAAATATTACCAGCATAACAGACAAAAAGAAAGAGGCCGGACGGCCTCTTCATTCTTTCGTCTTTTTCTACCGCACGATGGTATTGCCCAGCTTACGCAGCTGTTCGACGATGGAAGCTTTGGGAACCTCGTTTTTGGTTACGATCCTGACGACCAGCAACTCCTCGCCTTTCTTGGCGACTGTATACCGTCCCACGGGCTCGCCTTTTTGCAGCGGCGCGGTCAGGACTTCGGGAATCTCAATCCTGGAGGAGATATCCTTGTCCTCCCCCCGCGGCACGACGACGGACACGTCACGCTCGGGAACGAGCTGCACAGCCTCGACGGTTCCTTTCTCAACGGGCACTGTCTTGATGACCTCGCCTTCCTTGGCGAAGCTCACGGCCTTAAAGCGGGCGAATCCCCAGTTATAGAGCTTTATGGACTCACGGAAGTGGGATTTCGGTTCGGGGGTGCCCAAAACGACGGCGATCAGGTTGAGACTTTCGCGTTCCACGGTAGAGGCGAGGCAATATTTGGCTTCGTTCGTCCACCCTGTTTTCCCGGCAATGGTACCCCTGTACCACCAGAGGAGCTTATTCGTGTTCCAGAGCTTGAAGCTTCCTCCCCGGAGGTCATACTCCTTGATCCTGGATATTTCGCGGAAGGCGCGGTTTTTAAGGGCCTCGCGCAGGATGACGGCCTGATCGTAAGCACAGGAGTAGTGCCCCTCGGCGGGCAGGCCGGTAACGTTGACGTAACATGTGTTTTTAAGGCCTAACTCCCGCACTTTTTCATTCATTTTTTCGACGAAGGCTTCTTCCGACCCGGCCAGGTGTTCCGCCACCGCCACACAGGCGTCGTTGGCCGAACCCGTGGCGATGCTGATGAGCATTTCCCGGTAACTCAGTTCCTCCTGTGGCGCCAGGAAGATCTGCGAGCCCCCCATCCCGGCGGCGTTCTCGCTGGCCCGGATCATGTCCTCGAGCCGGACCTGACCGGCGTCAAGGGCCTCGCAAGCCAGCAGGAGAACCATTATTTTCGCTACGCTTGCAATGGGCAGCCTTTTGGTCGGTTCTTTAGCGAAGAGCACCTTGCCGGAGGAGTTCTCCATGAGGACGGCCGATTCAGCGGTCGTTTCCAAAACAGCCTTTGACGCGGCTTTCGATGAAGACGCCGTTTCGGCGAATGCCGGAGAAAAATTACAAAGAACCATGATGAGGGCGACAAACATGGCGATTAAGCGTCTGCGCATAAAGGACAATCCTCCTTGTGTTTGCTCCTTTTAGTATGTTACCGAGCGCGTCGGGCAATACCAGCTTGTTGTCCGGCAGTCCCGCAAGCCGGGTTTATGGCGGCTACTTGACGAGGGTGTGTAAAGCGCCTATAATAAGTAATGTCCTGCGGGGGAGTAGTTAAGTGGTATAACGGCGGTCTCCAAAACCGCGATTGTGGGTTCGATTCCTGCCTCCCCCGCCATAGCGCGAAGTCTGGAGCCCGGGCTGTCACAGCCCGGGTTTTTGATTTTCGTTTCCGCATGCAAGGTATGCGGACGGGCGCGGAAAATATCCGCCGCCGCGGTTTGCGGTGTAAAAGAAAAAGTGTTGACAGACAGGCTTCCGAAGTGGTAAATTTACCTCACTTATATGCGCAAAGGCTATGACCGAGGAAAGTAGGCTCACCAGGGTCCTCACAGGGAGGCGGCGCCGTTGACTGCAAGCGCTGCCAGGACGGGCGTTCCGAAGTTCCCTCGCGAGCCGCCGGCTGAAAAACGGAGTAGATGACATCCGTTTAAGTAGGCTAGGACGGGATCTTCCGCCGTTACAAGGAAGGGGGTATCGAAGCTCGCGAGTCTTCCGTGCCCTATTAATTAAGGGAGCTTTTCAGGCTAATTAGGGTGGTACCGCGGAAACCTTTCGTCCCTAACCGGGATGAAAGGTTTTTTGTTTATGGCGGCTGGAGCCTATCGGACAAGTCTTATGCAAAGGGGTGGGATTTCTGTAAGGAGAAAAGGGACGACGGGACCCGGGTAAAAGCTTTTTTGCCAGAAAGTCAGAGAGGAGCGCAAGTACTATAATGAAGAAACGGTTTTATTCATTATGCTTAGCCTTTATAATGCTAGTCGCTTTAGTCGGCGGCTGTGCTAAAAGCCCGTCCGACAAGGCGACGCAGCAGCAAGACAAAGAACCCTACAGGATCGGTGCCGTAGTTGATATCAGCGGCGGAGCGGCTTCCCTGGGCGAGCCCGAGAGAGACACGTTGAAGATGCTGGTTGACGATCTAAACGCCAAAGGAGGAATTAACGGACATCCGGTTGAGTTGACCATTCTTGACAACAAGTCTCTGGAGACCGAAGCGGTATTGGCCGCAAAGCGGCTCATCGATCAAAACAAGGTTTTGGCGGTCCTTGGGTGCAGTGCCAGCGGCACGTCCCTGGCAATGATCGACACCGTTCAGAAGGCTAATGTGCCGATGATTTCGATGGCGGCCTCGGCCAAAATCGTGGAGCCGGTCAAGGATCGGTATTGGGTCTTTAAAACGGCTCAAAGTGACATCGTCGTTGCCAATAAAATTGCCAAGTACCTTGCCGCCAAGGGAATCAAGGACGTTGCCTTTCTTTCGATGAACAACGCTTTTGGCGATTCCGGACGGGTTAATTTTGAAAAGGCGGCGCCGGCTAACGGGCTAAACATCGTCCTTGCGGAAAAGTTCGAGGCCACAGACAAGGATATGACGTCGCAACTGGCCAAAGTCAAGGCATCAAAGGCACAGGCCACGGTGGTATGGGCTATTCCGCCCTCGGCCGCAATCATTACCAAGAACTTCCGGGACCTTGGGCTTGATATGCCCTTGATTCAGACTCACGGGATAGGCAACAAGGCCTTCCTTGACCTCGCCGGGGACGCCGCAAACGGCGTTATTGCCCCGATGGGCAAGCTGGTTGTTGCCGAGCAGCTTCCGGACAGCGACCCGCAAAAGGCGGCGCTACTCGCATACATCAGCTCCTACGAGAAGAAGTTCAACGCACGGCCGAGCACATTCGGAGGCCATGCGCACGACGCTTTCAACCTAGCGGTAAAAGCCATCGGCGAAGCTGGCCCCGACCGGCAAAAGATCCGTGACGCCCTGGAACAGACAACGGGCTTTGTGGGCATTAGCGGCGTCTTCAACCTCTCTGCCCAGGATCACAACGGTTTAGGGGAAGACTCGATGGTAATGGTTGAAATCAAGGACGGACAGTGGAAGCTGCTCGAGTAAACAGAACAAGCGGAGACCAAGCAGTCTTCCTAAGGAGGCAGTCAGTCAGTTGGGTATCGAAAGCCAGTACATGCAATACCTTTTCTCAGGGCTTACCTTGGGAAGCATTTATGCCTTGATCGCCCTCGCCCTGGTGGTTACCTTCAACATCACCGGGATATTCAACTTGGCCATTGGTGAATTCCTGGCCGTCGGGGCCCTGTCCGCCGTCAGCCTCCGGGCCATTGGCCTCCCCGACGTCCTGGCCTTTGCGCTGGCTGTGCTCATAGCCGGTCTTTTGGCGGCTCTAATGGAACGGACGACGGTTTACCCCGCCAGAAAGGCATCGGTTCTTACCCTTATTATCATCACCATCGGCGTAGCTATCGCTTTGAGGGGTGCTGCCCTTTTAATCTGGGGTACGCACCCCTATCCCCTCCCCGCCTTTATCAACGTTCCCCCCTTAAACCTTTGGGGAGCGGTTATTGTTCCGCAGAGCCTGCTCATATTGCTGTTGGCCGTAACGGCCGTGGGACTCCTCTTTGCCTTCTTCGAATTAACGTATGTAGGTAAGGCTGTACGGGCTGCCATGATCAACCGTACCGCAGCCAGACTGGTCGGCATCTATCCCGAGCGGCTGTCGCTTTTGGCGTTTACCTTTAGCGGCGTCCTGGCTGCCCTGGCGGGTATCTTTATCACTCCCATCACAACCGCCACTTATGATATGGGGTTTATGCTGGGCCTTAAAGGTTTTGTGGCGGCGATCCTCGGCGGCGTCACAAACGTTACCGGCGCGATTGTCGGCGGCTTACTCCTAGGGATTGTTGAAGCCATCGCTATCGGAACGTTGTCATCGGGTCTCAAGGACGCCATCGCCATGATCGTAATGATTATTGTCCTTCTAACCCGTCCAACAGGAATCCTGGGTTCGGGAAGAAACAGCATCTAGGTTCAGGGGGATTGGTTCTTTGCCTGACAGACGACAACTGCTCCTTGTTGTTATAACGCTGGTTATACTGTGCTTGCCGCTGATCGTTCAGAACACGTATTTCCTTGGCATCCTCATCGTCATCGGTCTCTACGCCATCATCGCCGGGGGGCTGGGGGTACTTATGGGTTACGCCGGCCAGGTTTCTTTCGGCCAGGCGGCTTTTTACGGTCTTGGTGCCTACGCCGCGGGCATCCTTGCGACCCGTTACCATTGCCCGCCCCTGCTGTGTATCGCCATCGCCCCCCTTCTTCCCACGTTGATTGCGTTGCTTATCGGCCGGTCAATTCTTACGTTAAGGGAACATTACCTGGCCTTGGCTACTTTAGGTTTTGGCATCCTGACCTTTGCTTTCTTCAACGAGTTTACCGGACTGACCGGCGGTCCTTCCGGTCTTACAGGCATTCCCTACTTAAGTATCGGTTCGTTTGTTTTAGATACCGACCGGGAGTACTTTTACCTTGTCTGGCTCGCTTTCGGGCTTACCCTCCTGGGAATAGCGAACCTTACCAAATCTCCGGTGGGACGGGCGTTTAAGGCAATTCACTCCAGTGAGTTGGCTGCCGAAGCCTGCGGTATCAACTGTGCGTCCCTAAAGCTCCAGGCCTTTGGTTTAAGCGCGTTTCTCGCAGGCCTTGCCGGGAGCCTGTACGCTTTCTGGGTTACCTTTCTCGGTCCGTCGCCTTTTGGCTTTACGGCCTCGATGGAATTCGTCTTAATGGTAGTCGTTGGCGGGCTGGGAACTCTCTGGGGCCCGCTGCTGGGGGCTGTAATCATTGTGGGGTTGGCCGAATTCCTCAGGTGGGCCGTGCCTGTTGTCCTGCCCGCTGCGGGGGGTGAATTCGAGATTGTTTTCTTCGGTATCATCTTTGTCCTGATACTGCTCTTGCGGCCGCAAGGAATCCTCATCCCGGCCCTGAATCAAAAAGACCGTAACAGGAAGATGAGGGATCGACAATGCTCCGCGTAAAGGAACTAACCAAGCGATTTGGCGGGCTTCTCGCCGTGTTTGGCGTCAACTTTGAGGTAAACCCCGGCGAGATCCTGGCGCTTATCGGCCCGAACGGCGCGGGGAAAACCACGGTTTTTAATCTCGTAACCGGCGTTTTACAGCCGAACGGAGGAGAAATCCTTTTCGACGACAGGCGCTTAAACGGGCTCAAACCTTTTCAGATCGCGGCTTTGGGCATCAGGCGAACCTTTCAGAATCTGGAACTGTTTACGACACTGACCGTGGCCGAGAACGTAATGGTTGGTGCTTATCACACCTGCCGGGCAGGTTTCTGCAGGAGCCTTTTGCGTCGTCCCGGCGCAATGAAAGAGGACCGGAAGCTCTACGATAAGGCTCTGGCCTTACTTGCCCAGGTGGGGCTGGCCGATAAGGCCGACTGGCCGGCCGGCAGCCTTCCTTTTGGTCAGCAGCGCCTGCTGGAGATTGCCCGTGCTCTAGCCGGCGAACCCAAAGTCCTGCTTCTGGACGAGCCGGCCGCGGGCTTAAACCACGACGAGTCCCGCAGGTTGGCCCGCTTCCTGCGTTCTTTGGCTGACTCCGGCCTTGCCTTAACACTGGTGGAACACGATATGGAAACCGTTATGGGTGTTGCGGACCGGATAGTCGTCCTGAATTTCGGCACCGTCATTGCAACCGGAACAGTGGCCGAAATTCAACAAAACCCGGAGGTCATTGCCGCCTATCTGGGGAAAGAGGTGGAGGCGTGCTGACCGCCCGTGCACTTACTGTCTATCGGGGCGCGATTCGGGCGCTTTCCGATGTGTCCTTCGAGGTTAAGTCCGGTGAGGTTTTGGTGATTCTGGGGGCTAACGGCGCGGGCAAGAGTACCCTGCTCGGGTCGATCGCGGGCCTGTATCCTCCGGCAGACGGGGAAATCATCTTTGACGGCCGGATGCTCAACGGCCTTGCTCCCGAGGTTGTCGTCAGGCTCGGCATCAGCCTTGTGCCGGAGAATAGAGAGCTTTTCCCTTCATTGAGCGTACGGGACAATTTGTTACTCGGCGCTTACCATCGCTATCGCCTGGACAAAAACAACCTCGACCGGGACCTGTCAACGGTGTTACATCTTTTTCCGGGGCTCCAGGAAAAAGTCAATCTGCCCGCGTCAACGCTGAGCGGGGGGTTACAGCAGATGGTAGCTATTGGTCGAGCTCTAATGGCTAAGCCCCGGCTTTTGCTCATGGACGAACCTTCGATAGGCCTCGCTCCCCTGGTTGTCCGGGAAATAATGGCGACAGTGCGCAGTTTGAAAGACGACGGGCACACTATCGTCCTTGTCGAGCAAAACGCCCGTGCCGCCCTGCCGATTGCCGACCGCGTAATGGTATTGGAACAGGGGCGGATTACGTTTTGCGGTGAGCCGGGCGAACTTGCCCGTAGCGGCAGTCTGCAACATGCCTATCTAGGAGGCCGTCATCCCTAAAAGGTTCCAAGAAACGTCGGGATTTCCGGTTCCTGTCATCATAAAGGGGGACAGGCGTTCGCCTCTGATGGCTACGCCTCTCCCCCTTATCTTCTGCCTTATGCCCTTGGCTTTATTTCTCGTCGGCAGCCCTTTCCTCCTGGGCCTTTCTGATGATATCGTCGGCCAGCCTGCCGGGCACTTCCTCGTAGGATGCGAACTGCATCGAGAAGGAAGCCCGGCCCTGGGTGATCGCCTTCAGGTCAATCGCGTACCGGGTCAGCTCGGCCAGCGGAACGTGCGCCTTGATACGGGTCTGCTTGCCTTCCGGCGTCATGCCCAGCACGCGCCCGCGCTTGGCGTTCAGGTCACTGATGATGTCGCCCATGAAGACGTCTGGCACCGTAACTTCGACCTCCATGATCGGCTCCAGCAGCACGGGCTTGGCCTGCTGCATCCCCTTTTTGAAGGCCAGCGACGCGGCGATCTTAAAGGCCATTTCCGAAGAGTCAACAGGGTGATAGGAACCGTCGTAAAGGACGGCCTTAATTCCGGTTACAGGATAGCCCGCCAGCACGCCTTCGGTTATCGCTTCGCGCAAGCCCTTTTCAACGGCGGGGATGTAGTTGTTGGGCACCGAACCGCCGAAAATCTCCTCGGCAAAGACAAAATCCTCGCCGGGAAGCGGCTCAAAACGGATCCAGACGTGACCGTACTGCCCGCGCCCGCCGGACTGTTTCTTGTGCTTGCCTTCGACCTGGACCGTAGCGCGGATCGTTTCGCGGTAGGGAACCTTTGGCGGGGACAGGACGACGTCAAGCCCGTACTTGCGCTTGAAGCGTTCCACGATGATATCGAGCTGGGTGTCGCCCATGCCGGTGAGCACGGTCTGTTTGGTTTCGGTGTTCTTGGTGACGCGGATGGTTGGTTCTTCTTCCTGGAGCCGGGCCAGCGCGGTTGAAAGCTTATCCTCGTCGCCCTGGCTCTTGGGCGCGATAGCCACGCTGAGAGCGGGTTCGGGGAAGTCGATGCCGGGCAGTTTCACCGGGTTTTCCTTAGTGCAGAGGGTGTCGCCCGTCGTGGTCTCGGCCAGTTTGACCAGGACCACGATATCCCCCGCCGGGGCCTTTTCCGCCGGCACCTGCGTTTTGCCGCGGGTATAAAGCACCTGGCCGATCTTTTCGGCTTTCTCCTTGCTGGCGTTGTATACCGTGCTGTCGCTCTTAAGCTCCCCGCTGTACACGCGCACGAAGTTCATCCGCCCTACGAACGGGTCGGCGAGGGTCTTGAAGACTAAAGCCGCCAGCGGCTCGTTGACGTCGGCCTCCGGAGCCGGGCAGTATTTGACGATGCTGTCGAGGAGCAGGTCCATCCCCATGTTCTTGGTCGCCGAGCCGCAGAGGACGGGTACGAACTTGCCGGCGGCAAGACCCTGCTTTAAGCCCGTTTCAATTTCTTCGGGGGTCAGCGGCTCGCCTTCGAGGAACTTCTCGATCAAGGCGTCATCCGCCTCGGCGGCCGCCTCGGAAAGCTGCTCCTTAGATTCCGTCACGCTGTCGCCCAGTTCGGCGGGAACAGGAACTTCTTTGGCCTTACCGTCCGTGTATGCGAACGCCTTTCCCTTAATCAGATCCACAACGCCCTGGAAGGTTTCGGCCATGCCGATCGGGACCTGGAAAGGCACGAAGTTGGCCTCAAACTTCTCCTTGAGCTGGTTTAAAACCTTGTCGAAGCTGGCGTTTTCGCGGTCGCATTTATTGATGAAGACGACCTTCGGCAAACCGGTCTCCGAAGCGAAGTCCCAAAACACTTCGGTCATTACCTGTACGCCGTCGACGGCGCTGACGACGAACAGGGCCGCGTCCGCGACGCGGAGCGCCCCTTTGACTTCGCCGACGAAATCGGTAAACCCGGGGGTATCCAGGGCATTGATCTTGCAACCCTTCCATTCGACCGGCACGATACTGGTATGAATGGTCATCCCCCGCTTGGCTTCCTCGGGGTGGTAATCGCTTGTGGTCGTGCCGTCTTCGACGCGCCCCAGGCGGGAAATGACGCCGGTATTAAAGAGCATCGCTTCGACCAGCGAGGTCTTGCCCGCTCCCCCGTGGCCTACCACGGCCAAGTTGCGAATTTGGCTGGCCTCGTAGTTCTTCAAGGTGTAGCCTCCTTATCTATTAATAAAAATGGTATCCTTGGAAATTACCTTCTATACTTTAGCCCCCCAAAGGCCAACAGTTATCATTCTACGCATGCAGCGAAATTCCTGCGGTAGACTGAACAATTTGGCTGACGGCTCTCCACATAGGCTTGGCCACTCCCACATAAGTATCTATTGCCATTACATTTGACGGAGATAACCATGGCCAAACAATCCCTGGCTTACGGCACCTTCATTCTCACCATGGCCAGCCTTTTGAACAGGGTCCTCGGCTTTGTATACCAGATCGTCCTGGTCAGGCTGATCCATGCCGAGGGCATCGGCCTCTTCAGCATGGTCTATCCCGTATACATCATGCTGCTCGTGCTGGCGAGCGCCGGGATACCGGTGGCGATTGCCAAGCTGGTCGCCGAGGAAATGGCCCGGAAGGGGCCGACAGGCGCCTACCGCATCTTCCGCATCGGCTTGAGCTTTATCGTCTTCTTCGCCGTTTTGACCACGTCCGCGCTGGTATTGGGCGGAGACGGCCTGCTTCAACGGCTCTTTGCCAACCCCGACGTGCGCATGGCCTTTACGGTTTTAATCCCGGGCATCTTGATCGTCTCGGTTTGCTCGGCCTTTCGCGGGTTTTTCCAGGGTCTGCAGCAAATGAGTCCCACGGCCCTCAGCCAGATCCTCGAACAGTGCGTGCGCGTAGCCGTCGGCCTGGGGCTGGCCTACTGGCTGCTCCCGTACGGGGTGGCCTATGCCACGGCGGGCGCGTCAGCGGGTATCGTGGCGGGCGAGGCCGTCGGGTTCGCCAGCATGCTGGCGATCTATGCCCGTAAACGGCCCCGCGTCCCGCGCGTCGGACACCGGAACGGCGAAAGGCTTCTCACTGCCAGCCGCCGCATCTTTTCGCTGGCCGTCCCCGTCACCCTTACCCGGTTTGTTTCCTCGGGCCTGATGTCGCTTGACGCTGTATTGATCCCCAGGCGGCTGGTGGTTGCAGGCCTGAGTACCCTTGAAGCCACTGCGGTGTACGGCAAGCTGGTGGGCATGGCGGAGACGCTGCTTTTTACCCCCGGCATCCTGACTATATCGCTGTCCACCGCCCTGGTTCCCGCGGTAGCCGAGGCCCGCGCGCAGGGAAACAGGCGCCTGATGTCCCAGCGGGTGAACAACGCCCTCAAGCTGACAGTCCTTACGGGTGTGCCCAGCGCGGTGATCTTCCTGCTGGTGCCGTCCCAGCTCTGCTCAATCCTGTACGGATATCCCGACGCCGGCCGGATCCTGGGCGCGCTGGCCCTCGGCGGGCCTTTCCTGTACATCGTCCAGACCACGACCGGAATCCTCCAGGGGTTGGGGAAGGCGGTTGAGCCTTTTAAGAATTTGCTTTTCGCCTCAGCGCTCAAACTGACGGGGATTTACTACCTGACCGGGCTGCCGGAAATGGGCATAATAGGTACGTCCCTTGCCCTGGTGAGCCATTTCGTCCTTATGGCCGTCCTGAATACCCGGGACGTCGTGAGGATTACAGGGGTCAAAATCAATTATTCGAATACCGTGCTTAAACCGCTCTTTGCCGGCCTGGTTATGGCCGTCGCCATGGCGCTGGTCCTGGAGAACGGGGGACCGGGGGCTGCGGCGGCCGCAGCCGCCATGGCCGTAGGCTTGTCGGCGTACTTTTTGGTGGCCGTAATCACCGGGGCTATAGAAAGGTCACACATAGAGCGCGCGGTTCAACTCCTGATTCAGGCATCCCAACCGATCCGGCGCTTCAGCCGTTGAGCAGGGCGGCGTCGGGGAAGAGCCAATCCTTCAGGGCTTCCAACGACTTATAGTCGGTCATGTCCACGTTGATCGGCGTGATCGAGATATACCCGTCCCTCACGGCGGCGATGTCGGTTCCGGGATCGGAGTGAACGCTCATCGGCTTCCCGGCCATCCAGAAGTACTCCCTCCCCCTCGGGTCGGTTCTCCTGTCGATGGCGTTGATGTAGACAAGGCTGCCCAGCTTGGTCAGCATGCTCCCCTTGGGTACACCGGGAGGGACGTTGATGTTAAGCAGAGTTCCCCTGGAAATCCCGCGCTGCAGGACAACGGGCAGCAGCTGCCTGGTATAGGCCGCGGCGCAGGTGAAATCCTGATCCTGATGCGTGGCCAGGGATACGGCGATCGCCGGCACCCCGTTGATTACACCCTCCAGGGCGGACGCCACCGTCCCGGAGTAAAGGACGTCGGTGCCGAGGTTCGGTCCCAGGTTGATGCCCGCGACCACGATGTCGGGCTCGCGAGGCACCAGGGACTCCAGTCCCAGCTTAACGCAGTCCGCCGGCGTTCCGTCGACGACCCACCCTTTGGATACGGGATTGTCAAACGACGTCTCCCTGACGCGCAGCGGGCGGTGCATGGTGATGGCGTGCCCCACGGCGCTGCGCTCCCTGTCGGGGGCGATAACATAGATTTCTTCGGCGATTGGTTCCAGAGCCTGGCGGAGAACGCTGAGCCCCCGCGCAAAAATGCCGTCGTCGTTCGTTAACAGGATCTTCATCAATGTCTCCTAAATCTAAGCGTTATAAATCGCGATCGTCATGCTGCCGTCCTTTTCCTGCGTAAGGCCAAAGATCAGGCCCCTATTCTTGAGGGCCTTGTTCAGGAAGTCCACGACCCTGTACATCTCATCGTATGCGGCAAAAGACTGGTTGGCTATCATTTCCAGCCTGCTCCTGCCGGACTGTTGCTTCGTCATTGTCGATCCTCCTGATAAGGAAGTCGGACGCCGGAAGTCAGAAGTTGGACTTGATGAAATCCGCCTCTCTAGCTGCCTTTGATGAGGGCGAAAGCCTCCATCCGGGTTTTGGCGTTGGATTCAAAGATCCCCCTGACGGCGGAGGTTACGGTCTTGGCGCCGGGTTTGTTGATCCCGCGCATGGTCATGCACATGTGCTCGGCCTCGATCACCACAAGGACGCCGTGAGGCTCGAGCTTGCGCATAATCGCGTCGGCCACCTGGGCGGTCAGCCGTTCCTGGAGCTGCGGGCGGCGGGCGAAGCCCTCGACGACCCGGGCCAGCTTCGAGAGCCCCGTGATCAAGCCGCGCCGGGGAATGTAAGCCACGTGGGCCTTGCCGAAAAACGGCAGCAGGTGGTGCTCGCAAAAGGAGAAGAGCGGGATGTCCTTGACCAGGACCAGTTCCTCGTGGTCTTCGGTAAAGAAACGCTCGAGCTCGTCTTCGGGGTTCCGGGGCAGCCCGGCAAAGACTTCCTGGTACATGCGTGCCACGCGGCGCGGGGTGTCGCGCAGCCCCTCCCTGCCGGGGTCCTCGCCGATGGCCTCCAGGATCATCTTCACAGCCCGCTCAATCTTCTCTAAATCCAACAGGTTGCCTCCTCCGACTACAATATATCCATCACCGGATGTATTTGGGGAATGATCCTGACGTCGTTCAGGTATGCGGCGGCCATTTCCTGCAAGCCCAGCACGTCCGTACCGTCGTAAGGGGTAACCGGCTGGATGACCAGCGGCACGTCCCGGGAGATCGATGCCACGACTCGTAAGGCTTCCGTAAACTCTTCGCGGTGTGTCGCCCTGCAGACGACCATCTTGACGAAAACCCTCGTCCGGCAGGCCGCGCGTAAAAAACCCCGGTGAATTTCGCCGCGCCAGGCCTCGCCGGTGGCGCTCGGCAGCTTGAAATCCATAGCAATAATATCTATTAGTTCGACAAGGCTTGTCAACGCTTCGGTGAGGGTGCCGTTGGTCTCCAGGTAGGAACGGAAACCCATGGCCCGCAGCGCGGGGACGAGCTTTTCGAGGAATCCCGGGTAGAGCAAGGGCTCGCCGCCGGTCAGGCTCACGGCGTGATAAATCTCCCTGGGCAAGGATGCCAGGCGGGAAAGGATATCGTCCACGGTCGCGGGGTTGGCATGCATCGTAAAACGCCTGCTTCCGGGAGGGTTTTCAACCCGGTACGCGGACGGTACGTCCTTCGGAGTGTCACAGTAGCGGCAATGCAGGTTGCAGCCGCCAAAACGTACGAAAAGATGGCGATAGCCGACATAAGGCCCCTCGCCCTGGATGGAGGTAAAGATTTCGCGCAGCGGGGCCTCCAACCTACCGTACCCCCCGGACCTTGCAGCGGGCCATTCTAACGCTTGCCATTTCTCGGGCGTAGGCCGCGCAGACCTGTTCGGCCAAAAGGGGCGTATCGCTGTCCGGCCAGCCCAGCTCAGGAAGGCCTATGGCCGGCACGGGCACGCCCTCGGTATCAATGTTCAGGCCGGTGTGGATCATCGTGCTCACCGGGGTGACGGTGGCTATCGAAACCGACAGCTTGCGGTTCCGCACGTACAGGTCGTCGCCCATCCGCTCCAGGCCGGTCGCTCCTCTCCCCCCGACGATATCCTTGATGATGGCGATGAGGAGACGCTGGCAAAGGATGGTCCTGTCCAGGTCGTTGGTGAAGTGCTCGACGATAAAATGCAGCATGCGAGGGCTGTATATCGGGGCGTTGTCAAGGTAGTCGCGGACGTCGACGAGAGACGGCAGGTCCACGTTGCAGGCGCCGGTGAAGGCCACGATGCTGTCCCCCTGGACGTTGAAATTTCGCAAGGCCCAGAGCGAAGCAAGCTGGCTTCCGTCGTAGTCCACTTCGCGGGAAACAACAAGGGTTTTGATCAAGGTTCCATCCCCTCCTCCGCCATAGCCCGGTGCAAGCGGCGGCAGCTCTCGCACTTCCCGCACGGCCGCCCGCCGGAGCGGTAACAGCTCCAGATGTAGTGCCACGGCACGTCCAAGCGCTTGCCCAGCGCCACGATTTCCGTCTTGTCCAAGCGCTGGGTGTAACACACGACCTGTACTCCGGCCAGCGTGGAAAACCGCAGCGCTTCGTTGGCGGTAGCCACGAAGTCCGTGGAATTGTCCGGAAAGGTTGCAGCCTCTTCTCTATTGAACCCGACCACGATGCGCTGGCACTGCAGGGCTTCGGCGAAGCAGGCCGCGACGTTGATGAGCAAGCCGTTACGGTTCGGTACCCAGACGGCCCGCGCTGTTTTTTCGGCGGCCTCCGGATCGTCGAGTTCACCGAGGGATGGTTCGGGTATCTGAGCCGGGCTGAACAGGGCCGAACTGGAAATGGCTTGCAAAAAGGGCAATTCGACGACCCGGTGCTCCAGGCCGTAATAGCCGGCAACAGCCCTTGCCGCCGTGATTTCACTTGCCGCCGCCGCCTGCCCGTAATCGGCGGTCAGGCAAAGCCGGATATCGAGCGTATTCCTGGCGTAGGCCAGATTAACCACCGAATCGAGACCGCCGGAGAGCAGCACGATCCCTCTCATTCGGCGACCTCCCTGTAGGCCACCGCGGACGTCGGCGATTCCCAGACTTTAACGAGGCTGACGGCTACCCCCGGGACGGTCCCGGCGACCCGCCGGCTTACCTCCCTGAAGATGCACCGGGCGATGTTTTCGGCCGTCGGCAGCCTGTCGGGAGCGTTGCCGTCAAACCAGGACATTTCGTTTAACAGGCGGTGGTCGAGCTGCTCGACAACCTCGTTGACGTGGGTCTTGAGGACGCCGAAATCAATCACCATTCCCGACCGGTCGATCTGGCCGCCCGTAACCGTAACCTCGACGGACCACGTGTGCCCGTGAAGGTTGCGGCACTTGCAGGGATGTTCGGGCAGCCTGTGGGCTGCGGCGAATGAGGACAGGACCGTGAGCTCGAAAATCGTAGCCATTCCGTCTCCTCCATATGTGGTGGTAGTAGTATAACCACGCCCCCGTGGCGTGGAAGGCTTTCGAAAAACCGCGCCTTCTTTCCTCCGGCGAACCCCGATACCCGGAACATATTCTCCAGTCCACCGCGAAAACTCCTGCAGACACAAAAAGAGTCTCAGTAAGAGAGACTCTTTTTATGGCACTAGGCACTAGGCACTAGGTGTCAAATAGCAGGTGTTACTGCCACCCCATAATGTCCGGGGATAGACGGTGTTAATTGTCCAACAATTGACGAATAGTTGGCCGGTAACCATCGGCGGGCGGAGCAGGGAGAGCTACATCAGCTCTCCCTGAATCACCCGCTTTACCATGTGGTCGTCAACGATCCGGTTGCCGTTCTGCGCCCCGTAGATCAGGCAATGGGTACAGGCCTTGTTGATCAGCCGCGGGGTCCCGGCCGAGAAACGAAAGATCTCATCCAACGCACCATCCGAGAAGATGTCTCGGTCCGCACCGGCGTATGCCAGGTGCCGTTTCACATACTCACCGGTTTGCGCCCTGTCCAGGTGGGTTAGTCTACACTGCAAGTCGATGCGTTGCCGGATGGCGGCGTAGGCTTGGAGCTGGAGCCGTTCCCGCAGCTCGCTCTGCCCGACCAGGATAAGGGCCATGGGGCTTGTGGAGTCCATCTTGAAGTTGAGGAGAAACCGGACCTCTTCCAGCATCTCCTTATCTAACAAGTGTGCTTCATCCAGGATCACCACCGGCTGCAAAGAATGAACGCCCCGCATCAGCTCGATCTCCCGGTGCAGTTGGCGCTTGGCATCGCCCCGATAGAACTTGGCTTCACACCCCAGCTGTTCCAGCAGGCCTTTGTAGAAATGCCGGGGTGTCAGTTTGGAATCCGCCAGGTACATTACCAGAAACCGGGCCGGGTCGAGGATATCCTTGAAACGCCGGATGGCGGTGGTCTTGCCGGTCCCGCTGTCCCCGGTGAACACAACAAACAGTTGGCGCTTGGCGGCATGTTCCAGTCTGCCCAATGTCTCTTCCAGCATCATGGACGGGTACAACTGGTCTGTCGGAATGTCGCGGGTGAACGGGGTATGGGCGAGGCCGTAGAATTCTTCAAACACTGCCGCCGACCTCCCCCTTGCGTACCGCCCGGTAGATGACGGCAGGGGCCTGCTGCTCTCTCCTCTGTTTGTTTCTCTTTGCCGCTGCAGACAGGAGCCTGGATGATTCGGCAGTCTGGCTCTGCAAATACTCTGGCAGTCGCGGGCGCTCTCCGGTCCGCTCTCCAATGACCAGTGGCTTAACCTTAAAGGGCACATGCCCCTCGTACTCGATGGTCAGTTCGGCGGTATCAGCCGGGTCGTAGACGACATCCACCTTGCAACCGATGAAATTCAGACCGACCTCGTACTTCTTGCCTGCGAAGCTGATGCAGCCCGCCTTGTCGACCTTCCTTTCCTCGCAGTGCAGAAAAGCAGATGCGATAGTTTCGGCATCCAAAAACCTGATCGCCTTGCTGTCACTGCGGTAAGCGGCAGCCGGGCTCTGATTGTTCGCCAGGGCTGAATGGGGCTTGTTCTGGTAACACTCCTCCAGCCAAACCCAGAACAGCTCATTGAGCTTGTCCAGCGACTGCGGTTTCTCCAAGGCCGCCTCGGCCAGGAAGGCGTCCACCACTCGGTTGAAGCGCTCCACCTTGCCGGTTGCTTCCGGGGCATACGGCTTGGCATACAGCAGCCGGATGCCCATCTTGGCGCAGGCCCGGGTCATCCACCTGGTCCGGTATTGTTTACCGTTATCAAAAAACACCGCCTCGGGCGCCCCGTACTTCTGGATCGCCTGCCGGAAACAGTTTTCGACGATGATCTGGTCCAGGGTGGGATAGAACTCTCCGTGCATGACAAAGCGCGTGGCGTCGTCAAAGAAGGATACCAGATAGACCTGCTTCTTGGCGCCATCCGGGCCGATGGGCAGGTACGGCCCATACTTGATATCTGAATGCCAGAGCTGGTTGCGGTGCCTTTTCTGAAACCGCCGGGCGGCGACGCCGGTATCCGCGTACATCCGCATGTGCCGGGCGCTGTAGCCCTTCTCCGCCAGTTTCTCCTGCAGGGTGCTGCGTTTGATCCGGCCGGGTTCGGCCAGTCCTTCCCACTCCAGAATCTGAATGATCTGCGCGACACTTCTTCCCGGCGCCTCGCGGCGCAAAAGGATGGCCTGCTCCAGGATGTTGGCCGGGACGGCCTCCTGGTTCAGGCGTTCACCCTTACCCTTGGGCTTGAGGCCCCCGAACCCGTTTTCCCGGTACCGGGCCAGATACCGGCGCAAGGTACGCTCGGATAGCCCGGTCTGTGCGCAAATCTGGGCCCTGAGTTTTCTGGCTTTGGCCGCATCCACGTCTTCCGCCAACAGCGGGGACAAAAGCTGCATCCGCTGGGCGGCGATCTCTTCGGCCTTCCGGTGGTCTCTCATGCTGAATACCCTCCTTAAAGTTAATTCAGCACGAGTCTATGCCAAAGCCGTCAGGACAGGAATGCCGAACGGGTCTGTACCCAAAGATTTGCATTGGCCACCGGGCGGACAACTCTGGCCAGCCAGCCGGGGGCATCCCCTACCAACTGCCAGATCCCGTGGAGCGCGGACCGGGGAAGGGTGGATCGTCCTTCCGCAGACGCTATCGCATAACGGGCGGCGAGGGCGGTGAGGCAGCCAAGGAAGTACGCAGCCAGTGCCCGAAACCATCTCCGCCAGCGCCACAAGGTGGATTCATCGGCCGTGACGCTAAGGGCCGGATCACCGCCCACGGCTGCCTCAATGCTATCTCTTATGTGACGCTTGTACGGTACCAGCATGTCCGGCAGTTCGTGGTGGATGCGACGGCACGCAACACAACGAAGGCGGCGGATGATAAGGATGATCTTGTCCCCGAGGCTGTCGATACAGCTCCGTTGGCGGCTGCCAATTACCTTTAAATGCCCGCTACAGCAGGGACAGGGAATCTGCTCCGCGCTCCTCACAAAAAACACCCCTGTCGGGGTTCTCAACGAGCTCATATTTTGTTACAATGACCATACGGTGATGGGCGCCTCTGGTGCTGCTGCTGACCACGGTGGCACAACAAACAGGGGCGTCTTTCCTTTCTAAATGATATGGCCATTATATCCAGCAGCCCCCGGTCAGGCAATCCCGTCAGCTTTCGGACGTTTCAGGTTAGCCCTAACAAGCAGGACATCGTGGACAGTTTTAGACCGTAACATCGTGGACATGTCCTGCCTTAAGATCCTTGCTCTATCGGGGAAAACCCCGAACGAATCGCTGCAAGCTTCCGGCTGTAGTGTTCGACTCCTACACGAAACCTCTGTACCGAAGGAGCCACCAACCTCAGGAATGGTCAAGCTGATCCGCTTCATCAGGAGTGATGCGATGCTCGACATCTTCACTGAGCGCTTTCGCCTTGATAGAAGTGTCGTGTACGAGTACGTAACTGCAACTATCTATGTCAAAGAACAGGTGCTCATCGTTGACTGCCAGGGCCACGAGGTCGCGGTTATCGACTACAAGTTACCCTGGATGTAAACGATGTGCTGCTCCTAATTAGGAGCACTCTTTTTGTCCACGATGTGCTGCTACAAATTTGTAGCACTCTTTTGTCCACGATGTGCTGCTACTTATCAACTAGGCACTATGTATTAAGCGTCAGGTAGCAGGACATCGTTGACAGTTTTTATCAATAACATCGTTAACATGTTTAGCATTAGCTCGATAATAGCCCTTGCTGTTCGGGTCTGGGTTTATCCCCGCAAGCGACTTTGCTGAAAGCTTCGGGCACCGTTCTTAGCGAAGGTGAAGCCAGCATGGCTGCCGACGAGGACGTTCGCGGGCGCTTCCGCCGTCGCAGCGTCGGCCGTACGCTTTCCCTCGGCTCACTGCGCATTTTTGATTTATACTCCCAACGTTCGCTACGTCAAGGCCTCGGCGCGTACTTGGGCAACCTTTGGAAAGCTGCGCCTGCGAACAATCCGCAGGAGGCCCGCCACGCTCTGAACCGAGCTTAGGCAATCACCCGAAAGGCCGTTCAAAAGCGAGCATGGCGCGGAAGGCCTTTGAGATGTGGGTCGTGGGAAGTCAGAAGTGGGAACACAGGGTTGGAATTCGCTTGGTGAATTCCTTCATTGATACTCACCTCTGACCTCTCGCCTCACACTTCTCAAAGTCAGGCGAAGCTTTTCAACGGCCTCATAGAACGGTCGAAGCGGAGCACGGAGCGGCGGGGATAACCCAGACCCGCTGTAACCGTTATCGTTGGTTACCAGGGTCGAGAAATTGTAGTTTAGGATACAAACTACCCTGGATGTAAACGATGTGCTGCTCCTTATCACCTATAGCTTACAGCTATTTATGCGGCGCCCGGATCGACCAGGCCCAGGGACAGATTGTAGGCGTCGACCGCTTCGTCCATACGCTGCAGCTGGGCCAGAAAGTCACCGTACAGGCCCCAGAGGAGCGTGTTCCTTGGGTCTTTCGCCAGCAGGTGCTGGAAGATCTTCGTCGCCTCCTCGGCGTTGCCCAGGTGACCCAGGCAGATGGCCCGGTTGGCGTGGTAAACAGTGTTTTGCGGGACCAGCGCCAACGCCCGGTCGTGGTGCGGCAAGGCGTCGGCAAATTTTTGGAGCTTCACCAGGCAGACGGCAAGGTTGTTGTGGAGCGCGGCGTCGTTCGGCGCGTACTTCAAGGCGGCGTAATACACGCTCACCGCTTTGGTGTATTGCTCTGTCACTTCGTAACAGGCAGCAAGATTGGCCAGCACGGTAGGGTCGGCGGGGGCCAGTTTTCTGGCCAGTTCGTAGCACAGTACGGCCTCTTCATAGCGGCGGAGGTGGAAAAGGCTGAAGCCCTTGTTGTTAAGCAGTTCGACAGAATTAAAGCCGTGCCGCTGGGCCGACTCGTAACAATCGACGGCTTCCCGGTGCTGGCCGAGCTTGCTGTAGAGCAAACCGCTGTTGAACTCGAGCTCGGCGTTGGAGCCGTAAGCGCGGGCCTGCTCGAAATGCACCTTGGCTTCGCGCATCCTGCCGAGTTGCATCAGGGCCAGACCCCTGTTGTTCAGTACGGAGATGCCCACGTTCCGTCCCGCGAGCATCGCCCGGTCGTACATCGTCAGGGCTTTCTCCGGTTCGCCCGCCTGCAGGTGCCAGTCCCCCAGGGCGCAAAAAATCCTGGCGCGATCCCCGAGAATCTCCTTGTCATCGTTTAGGGTTGTTTCCTCAAGCCAGGCAATGAAATTACCGGTATCAAAACCGTAATTGGCTCTCGACAGGTGCCAGGCGGCCCGGTCGAGCTGTCCGCGATGAAGATACAGTTTCCCCGCCTCGAGATGCAGGTCGGCTCTTTTCGGCACCTTCTTCAGTACGGCCTCGAGAAGATTGAGCGCGCGCGTTTCCGCGCCTATCAGCCTGTAAAAGCGCGAACTCAAATACCAGAAGCTGCTGCGATTTACCCTGTCCTTCATTCGCGCCCATGGGCTTCGAACAAAAATCCAGTACATTCGGTGCGCCTCCCCTCTCTTTCCGGTAGAGGTTTCGGCGCGTAAGCTTCCTTATCCTGCCATTATTTCCAAGTTTCTTCCGACAAAGGTAGGGATTATACGCAGGAGTTCGACACTCCAGTTCAGAATAGCGGTCCCCTACATCGGACGTGTTGAAAAAACAGGGGCTGTTCATTCTGCAGCACTCGAACTCACACAAGGCCGCCGCAAGACCTACATCGGACGTGTTGAAAAAACAGGGGCTGTTCAAAAACGAGCATGGCGCGGAAGGCGAAGCCGGCCAGCGCGGAGCGTACTGGGTGGTACGTGAGCACTGGGCGGCGAGCGTGACAAAGCCAGGCGAAGTTTTTCAACAGCCCCACATCCCGGGCCATTCCTGCATAATCGCAACGCCAGAGCTTGTCCCCAAGCGGTCGGCGCCGGCCTCCAGCATCGCCAGGGCGAAGGCCAGGTTGCGGATGCCGCCGGCGGCTTTCACCCCGAGGGCGCTGCCGACAGCCCTGCGCAGGAATCGCACGTCCTCCGCGGTGGCCCCTTTGGGGCCGTAGCCCGTCGAGGTTTTAACCGCATCCGCGCCGGCTCCCGTAGCCACCCAGCAGCCGACAAGCTTCTCCTGGTCGGTCAGGTACCCGGTTTCGAGGATCAGTTTAACGTGGATATCCTTGCGAATGTCACGCGCGCCCTCGATGACTTTGTCGGCTTCCGACATGGCGTAGGCCGTGTCACCTTCCTTGATGGCGCCGACGTTCAGTACAACGTCGATCTCGTCGGTGCCGTCCAGGGCCGCCTGTCTGGCCTCCGCCACCTTGGCGGCCAGCGAGGCCGTGCCGTGCGGGAAGCCGATCACGGTACAGACTTTGATGCCCGTGCCGTAAAGCTGGGAGACCGCCGTCGGCGTATAGCACGACGCCACGCATACCGCGCCGAAGCCGAACTCCCTGGCTTCTGCGCACAATCGCACGATGTCCGCTCTTACCGCATCAGGCCTCAGGTTGGTGTGGTCAATCAGCTTGGCCAGTTCCGCTTTGCTCAGGTTCATTATCGCCAATCTCCCGTCTTTATTCCATTCCCAGGGCGATCAGGCGCTCGACCAGGTCAGGGAAGCTGATCCCGGCGGCGCGGGCGGCGTCGGGGTAAAGGCTGACCTCGGTCATTCCCGGAATGGTATTCAGTTCAAGGATGAGGGGACCGTCCTTGCCCACGATAAAATCCACCCGGGCAAAGCCCCGGCAGCCGAGCAGTTCAAAAGTCTGGCGGGCCAGGTCCTTGATGCGGTCCTGGATGTCCTGCGGGAGCCGCGGGGGGATGATGTGGAAGCTTTTCCCGGGCGTGTATTTGGCGGTGTAATCATATACCCCGGTGGCCGACGTGATTTCGATAAGCGGCAGCACCTCCGGGTTGTCGTTACCCAGCACGGCTGCCGTGATTTCGACTCCTGGGATGAACTCCTCGACCAGGAGTTGTCTGTCGTAACGAAAAGCGTTTTGCAAGGCGGACGGCAAATCCCCGGCGTCGCGCACGATGTGGACGCCAATGGACGAGCCCTGCATACAGGGCTTAACCACCAGGGGAACGCCCATCTCCGCTGCAATTACAGCCGCCGTTTCGTCGAAGCCCTCCCGGGCAGCCGGGCGGGCCTTGACTACGGTGAAGCGGGGGTTGGGCAGTCCGACGCTATTCAGCAGCCGCTTGGTGGCGATCTTGTTCATCCCCAGGGCGCTGGCCAGCACACCCGAGCCGGTGTAAGGAATGCCCAGCAGTTCCAGTAACCCTTGGACGGTACCGTCCTCGCCAAAACGGCCATGGAGGGCGATGAAGGCAAATTCGATGCCGGCTCCTTCAATCTGAGCCGCCGGTTTTTCCCCAAGGTCGATGGCGACGGCGTTCAAGCCTTTTTCCGCGAGGGCCTTCAGCACGGCCGTACCGCTCTTCAAGGACACTTCCCGTTCGGCCGAATGGCCTCCCATCAGAACGCCGATCTTTCCGGCCAAGGTCATCCCCTCCGCAATTACTGACATACTTAAGTCTATTCTGGTCGGTAACTAAAAATCCTTTTCTGCGCTCTGCTCTGCCGCGCTTACGGTCTGATGAAGATTTCCTTTTCTATAGGCTTAGCCCGCACCCCGTTTTTGTCTGCGACGTCAAGCCTCAAGTAATGGTACCCGGGCGGCAGTTTCTTCTTCAAAGTGCACCGGACATGCAGGATCTTCTCTTTCCACTGCCGGCTGACGGTATATAAATCAGGAAGTTCAAAAACGTCGTAACCGTTGATCTGGAAGATCAAGGTATGCAGGTCGAGGTCCTTGTACGGATAAGCAAAGGGTGCATCCACCAGCAGGGCCGGCGTGAACGTGACCCCGATTGTCCCGCGGGCTAAGCCGTCGCTGATTTTTTCGTCGTCGTTCAAATCCTCCGCTCCGTCCAGGGTGATCACCGGCGGCATCAGTTGGCGGTACTTTTTGCGAGGCGGTTCGAGACTTGCCGACCGGCTTCTGAGGAGTTCGCTCAGAAAGGCCAGCACCGCCGCGCCGGGATGGTCACGCGGCACGATCCGCAGAAAACGCTCGCTGTGAATGAGATTAAGCAACCGCCTCAGGGCCACTACCCGGAAGTCGACGAGCCCCCAGAAAAACTTGAGGCGCAGTTGCTCTGCCGATTCGATCCAAGGAACCACGGCGTCGGCGTCGACAAATGAGGCCAGGCGGTATGCCAGTTGAAACAGCACGGTGCCCGCACGGGTCACGTCCCTGACGCTGATCTGATGGTCATCGAGGTCGGCGGCTGTTAACTCCTTCCCCAGCTCGGCCAACTGCGCGTCGGACACCGCAAAGAGGCGCTCGACGACGCAGTCGCTCGACATCTCAACCAGGTCGGGTTTGAGGGTAACGGCGGGATCAATGCTGTTCCTTACCGCCTCGAGGAACGACGGTCGTAAGAACCTGAAGAGCGCCAGGATGATCCTCAACCCGTCAAGCACCAGTTTAAAGTTCTGTTGGAGCGCGGGGATCTGGCCGGGACAAATGCGGGACGCCAGTCCCCGGTAGCGCTCCGAGGTGTCCGTCAGGAGATTGTAAGGCCGCCCGTCGGGGCCGATATGCTCGTCGAACAACCTGACGTGCACGCCGTCCAGGTCTTCGGGCTGCATTTTCTGGTAGATCAAGGCGTCGTGGAAAAACTCCACCAGGGCATGGTCGGTCATCGTCTGGCTTTTCAGGACTTCCGGGTAAAACCCGGTGCCCAGGATGCGGTGGGAGTTTGAATAGCCGGAAAAGGTGTACACCCCGTCGGTATCCGCGCTCGGGTCGGAGAGCAGTTCGCCGTCGGCGTCAAGGGCGGCGTGGTGGGCGTACCAGTCGGCGATCTGATGGGCCAGCCACCCGCAGGCTGTAGCGAAATCCGGTTCCGAATAGTGTTTGTAGTCCCTGTTCCCCTTGGCCGCCTGTTTCCACTCGTTAATCAGCCGGTAACCGAATTCAGGCACTCCCCTGGCATTATCTGGCACGTAGTTGTGGGCATAATCATAAATGCCTATATCGTCGTTCAGCAAGTGATAGGCCGAAACAGCGTCGGCGCTGTTACCGCCCCAGATGAACTCGGTCGAATGCTTGTTGAGCAGCCGCAGGGTGTCCAGGTTTATGCCATGGTCGCTGGATTTACCGACTTTGTCGTTGGCCTTTTCAAGAGCGCGCTTATTAATGTAGGGATGGGTGAAGGGCCCCCAGTTCAAGGCCGGCAAAAGCGGGAGCAATACGGCCAGGCGAAGGCATTTCACGATGCGTTTAACCAACAAACCTGTTCCCTCCCGTAGGCATGATATTCAGGCCGCCGTAAAGGGAACTTTGTCCTGGCTGACAGGCCCGGAACCCGCCAGGGTTTTCCGGTTGCGGGCAACATGCGGCTGGTATAAGGTGAAGGTGACGGAGGGTTATATGCGCAGTATGCCTCTACCCCTGCCGCGGGGGTTTTCAATCCTATCCATAATGCGGGCGATCGGGGTCGTCCTTACCGTGGCCGCAGGCGTGATGCTGCTGGTCTCTTTGCTCGGTCCCGTCACCCGCGAGGTCGAGGGCCTCAAATTCCGCGTAGGCCTTGAATTTGGCTGGCCCGGAAAGTCGGCTGTCGAGCTGCCGCCTTTCGGGAGTCTTTCCGCGTCTACGCATTCGGGGCCTTTGACTTTTAAAGTCACCCTTACGGAGATCGAACCGGAGGCCTTCGGCGACGTTCTCATGGGGGAATCGGCTTACCCCGAGGTTGTCAAGGCGGTCCGGAGCGACCTCGAGGGGATGATACCCGGATTTGCCGTGCGGCAGGTGCTCCTGGGGGGCCTGGGCGCGGCCGTCCTCGTCTGGCTTTTCTGGAGAATGGACTGGCGCAGGGTGCTTATCGCCGCTCTGGGCGGACTGATCCTTACCGGGTCCTTGCTGGCCTACAGCGTGAGCAGTTTTGACATGGGCGCCTTCAGGGAGCCGGAATACCACGGGGCCGTGGCAGCGGCCCCCAGGGTCCTTGACCTGGCCCAGGACCTCGCCTCCCGGGTGCAAAACATCAAGGAGAATACGGGGGTCGTCGTCGACAACATCCAGACCCTGTCAGGCAAAGTGAGAAACCTAGCCCTCGCGGGCACGGCGGATGAAAAGAATGTCACCAGGGTGCTGCTGATTTCCGATCTGCACAGCAACCCCGTGGGTTTTCGCTTTGTCGGGGACATCGTCCGGGAATTCAACGTGGAGTGCGTTGTGGATGCCGGGGACCTGACCGATTTCGGGTCGCCGCTCGAAGTGCGCAGCGCCTCCGAGATCAGCGCTTTTGGTGTGCCTTACCTTTTTACGCCGGGGAACCACGACACGCCCGACGTCATGCGGTTTGTCGACGCGCTGCCTAACGGCCGCGTGCTGCGCGACAAGCCGGAAAGGATCGGACAGTTGGAAGTGCTGGGCGCTCCCGATCCCCTGTCCTTCGCTTCCGCCGCGGCGGCGAAATCGGAGCAAGAAGAGGCGGCAGGCCTGGCCCGGCAGACGGAGCAGCTCCGCAAAGCCCTCGACGGCGGCGCGGCACCCGACCTGCTCGTGACCCACGATCCCCGGGCCGCCCTGCCCCTGCTCGACCGGGCCGGAGTCATCGTCAACGGCCACACACACCGGATCGGCTATGAAAAACGCGGCGATACCGTCATCTTGAACCCCGGAACCTCTGGAGCGGCGGGAATCAGGGGACTGGACGGGAAAGGCGATGCTTCCTACTCGGCGATCGTAACGTACTGGCAGGGCAAACGGCTGGCCTACGTCGACCTCATCGAATACCACGCCTTATCCGGAAGGTTTTCCGTGGAGCGCAGGATGGTCCACCTGAACAGGACGGACACGGGCGCCGGGGGGTTAGCCCGAGGCGCCGACCCGGCTCCGTCTTTAGTTGCGGTGCCGGGTATCCGCCAGGCCTACATAAAGCTTTGACAATTTGTAACAATAATGCAAAAGCAATCGTAAAAAACGCCCGAAGGGAGGTTAGCCCGGGGATGTCCGTTAAGAAAAGGCGGAAGCTCAGCGCCGAAGGCATCAGGAATATCCAGGCGGATCTTGAAGTCATCAATGGCGCCGCACCCGACACCAACGAAGAATTGGCTAACGAAACTACGATCAGGGCAAACAGCTTGGCGCCGCGGTGGCTGAACAGGAACCGCAACCGCCGCATCGGCCGGATCTATTAGGAGGGGTGGATTCTTGGTTGACATCACGGAGGTGCCTGACATCGCCGTGGACGGAGAACTCCTGGGAAAGACGGTGAGCCTGACCGCCTTGGAAAACAAGGTCGCCGCGCGGCTCGGGGAACGTTTAGCCTAACGGCGTTTGCGGGTGTCGGCACAGCCCGCCGAGCGGGCATTCTGTGCAGCGTGGCTTTTCCTTGAGACAGATGTTATGGCCGAGGGCGTCGATGAGCGCGTGGTATTCGTTGTAGAGGGCGGTTTCCCGGGGAAGGTGCTCGGTAAACCAGCGCTGCAGGGCGGCATAGGACACATTGCCGTCCTGCCACCCCAAGCGTGCCGTAATGCGCTTGGTATAGTTGTCGATGACGAAGACCGGCTGCTGCGCGGCGTACAGGATGATGCTGTCGGCCGTTTCCTCGCCGATGCCGTTGATGGCCAGGAGCCTGGAGCGCAGGACCGGAGCGTCAAGAGCAAACAAGGCGTCGAGGTCGCCCTCGAATTCCTCCACGACCATGCGGCAGAACTCGCGCAGGCGCGCGGCCTTCTGCCGATAAAAACGGGTGGGCCTGATCATCGCCCACAGCGCTTCTTCGGGAACCGCGAGGATGCCTTTAGGCGACAGGCATCCAGCCTCTTTAAGATTGGCGATCGCTTTTTCAACGTTGCGCCATGCCACCTGCTGGGTAAGGATGGCCCCCACGACGACCTCGAAAGGCGTTTCGGCAGGCCACCAGTGACGCGGGCCGAAGTGATGCAAAAGCCTGTTGAACACATCAAGCAGCAGTTCGCGCAATCTATCACCTGCGATTAATCTTGCCGTCATTCATCATCCTTAAGCATCCGGGACTTCAAACTTATACCCTATACCCCAGACCGTCTTGATGAATTTCGGGCGGTCGGGATCAATCTCTATTTTCTTGCGCAGGCGCCGTATGTGCACCGTAAGCGTGTTCTCGTCCCCCAGGGAAGAATCCCACACCCGCTCGACGAGATCGGAGCGGTTGAAGACGCGGTTCGGCTGGGAAGCAAGCGTCCACAGGAGTTCAAACTCCTTGCTCGTCAATTCGACCTCTTTGCCTCGGATGGTCACCTTGCGCGTAATGGAGTTGATGGTGATCTCGGGGTAGGGCAGGATTTCCTCGCTGTGCTGGAAATAGGTCCTGGCATAGCGGCGCAGGACGGCCTTTACCCTCAAGACTAGTTCCGCGGGGCTGAAGGGTTTGCACTGGTAATCGTCGGCCCCCATCTTGAAGCCGACGATGCGGTCGGTTTCGTCTCCACGCGCCGACAGGACGATTACCGGGACGTCGCGCCTGGCCTTGATTTTGCCCGTCGCTTCAAGGCCGTCCATGTTGGGCAGCATGATATCCATGATCACCAGGCTCGGCTTCACCTGCTCGTCCACCGCCAGCGCCTCAAAGCCGTCGGCGGCGCTGACCACCTCGTACCCCTCCCGGGTCAAGACGTGGGTCAATATCTTGATCACTTTGGGGTCGTCATCGACGACCAGAATGGTTTGCTTGGACACGTTGCCTCCCCCAAAAACCCTTTTAGCCGGCTTCTTCAATCATTTCTTCTGTAATTATACATAAATCAACGATAAATTCCGTCCCCCGCCCGGGGGTGCTTTTAACCTCGATCGTCCCCCCGTGCGCCATCACGATGTGGCGCGCTACCGTCAATCCCAGGCCGCTGCCGCGGAAAAGCCGCGAGGGAACGTTGTCAACCTGGTAGAACTTATGAAAAACCTTCTTGATATGCTCGGGAGCGATGCCCACGCCTGTATCGCGCACCGTTATCCGCAGCTTCGAGGGAGAGTGATCGGTTCTGCCGAGCGTTATGACGACTTTCCCCCCTGCGGGGGTGAACTTGGCGGCGTTGGATAGCAAGTTTATCAGCACCTGCTTGATCTTGTCTGCGTCAAGGTGAAGCATCTGGTCCCCGAAGTCGTTGACCACCTCAACCGTCAGCCCCTGCTTGTGAAACAGGGCGCGCATGCTGCTGACGGTATCCTGGACCAGCTTGACGGGATCGGTCAGCTCAAGATTAAGGACGAGCTTTCCCGCCTCGACCTTGGAGAGGTTGAGGATGTTGTTGATCTGCCTGAGCAGGGCGGCCGCGCTGTCGTTGATTTCGTGGATGTAATCCTCCTGTACCGCGTTGAGCCTTCCCGTATGCCTGTCGAGAAGGAGTTCGGAAAAGGCCAAGATCGAAGTCAGCGGCGTGCGCAGCTCGTGACTCGTGTTGGCCATGATTTCGCTTTTCATGCGGTTGGACCGGGCCAGGGCCCTGTTGGCGTTGGAAAGCTGCTCGTTGGCCTGGTACAGCGCGCGGACAGCCGAAACGAACAACCACCAGAAAAGGGTGGAGAAAGCGAGGAACTTGTAGATGTGTCCAAAGATATTGTAGGTGTCGAGATAGACCACGCGGCTGTACTTGAATATCCCCACGAAAATCAGCAGCAGCAGCGTGATCAGCAGCGCCGTCCTGGCTTCTCCCGTAATACGTCCCAATACGGCGAAAACGAGAGCCACCAAGCTGATCAGGATAATCAGCACCTCGGATGCAAACTTGGGTGCGGTATCGTTTTCCCCGAGCATGTATAGGGCCGGGAAGAACTGAGCGTAATACGACACAAAGACGATCAGGGCGACCGTTCCGATGAAGGTCCCCAGGGTGCAGATCCCGAGCGGCCATCGGTGGCGAATGAAGTGGGGCTTTACAGCTACGAAAAACAGCAGGCCGGCAGCCATAACCAGCCTGGCCATACTGTCAAAGACCGCGGATTTCTGGAGACTATTTGGCGTCAGAAAGTAATCGATACCCGGGGAAGACATGCTGTGCGCGAAATGGAGCAGCCCGACTACGAGGAAGGTCATTGAAAGATTGAGGTCCTGCCATTCGCTGGTCTGCTCGTAACGAAATCCCGCCACAACGTAAATGCTGAGGCAGATGACGACGCTGAGGACCTCGGAGAAAGTATGGAATTGAAAGTAAGTTTCCTCGGTAAGCGAAAAGGGGTTGGAGCTGGCAAAGGCTACTAGTATTATCGAGGCAACGGTGATGGAAACGGCGATAAAGAAATTTAAACGCCAGTTTTCCGAACTGGAATCGGATGCCGTCTCAGCCAACGCTTTCCCCCCTGCTCCGTCACGCAAGAGATGGGATGCTAGTCACCTATTACCGATGTGACACCGTGACACGAGGGAACTCCGCACTGGCAAGGTTCTTCATCGCGTATACGATGGCGCATGTCCTCGAAACCGATCTTCTCCTTTACCAGGGCGACACGGGTGGCGAGATCACCGCCGACTACAGTGTAGGGCACGTGCATAAGATCCAACAGCGCCTTGATTTTGCGGTCAAGGAGAACAGCAGCATCCTCGTCCTGGTATCGGATGCCGTCTTCAGTGAGCTCAAACTCCCGGGGTATATAAAAGATCTCGTATGCGGGAAGGTCCTTTATGGCCCAGGTAAACAGTTGCGTAAGGGCGTGACTCTCCTTGGGATTCTTTAGGTCGCAGGACAACAGGCCGTAAACGTAATTCAGTATCGTGGCGTTATCGCAAAAGATCAGATCGCAATAGTGCAGGTCTTCCTCCCTGCGCTTCTGGCCTTCGTACAGCAGGAACTGTTCAAAAATGCTCGTGGGAACGCCGTAACGTGCGATATACGTCCGGACATATTCCAGGCACAAACCTGTCTTGTATCCGGCCATACTGTAATCGACGTCGAGCTGCTTGCAAAGAGTTGTCTTGCCTGTGCCCGGTCCGCCCAGGATGGCGATTTTTTTGGGTTTTCCGTAATCCGGCATTGACGTCCGACCTCCTTGGACGAGCACTGAGTATCGAGTTTTTTAAATGGTCTGTTTCGACACTGCGTGGGACAATCCCTTCATTTTGGTTTTTCAGGATTATCTTGCAGATTGCACGGTTACCGGGGCGGAACTAAAAAGCGGTGACTCGCATCACCGCTTTGGAGCGTTATCGCTTGTCCGCCTGGCTGATGTCAATATATATGGATCTGTCCGATTCATCCACACGCACCGGGAACTTGCCTTGAGCATCGATGCCGAAATACTTAAAAAATCCTTTGCTGCTGATCTTTTTCTTTTCGATGGCGAAGCCTTTAGCCGCCGGCTTTAAACGGATCACCCGCGTCGCCGGGTCAAAAGCCAGTTCCACCGTTTCCGCATTGAGCTTGTCCAGAGCCATCTTGTTTAATTTGATGGCACTTTTCGATAGTGTAACAATAGGTTGTCTGCGACGCACAAGTCTAATATCCTGTTCCGGATGGAAAACTTCAAACGCCAAGTCAAAGCCTCCTTTCTATCTCTCTTTACTTGTCATCATAGTAATTGCATAAAAACGGTATGTCAACTTCTGGTTATTGGTTCGGAACAAACAATTTTGTGAGTTATCCGGTCAAATAGGAACAATCTTCGCGAAGAAAGAGAGGAGTATGAAGGCTCCCCTCACAGTTTAACAAGTGGGTCTAAATTGTCGAGGTAATGATGAAGTTGCAAAAGACGGTACACTTAGGTTAATTGGGCCGATCACAAAGGTACTTTTCTTGCAGGCAAATCAGCGAGAGGGGGTGCGGAATGGGTGTTTTAACGGAAACGACGGCTACACCCATGTCCTCCAGTGTTTTAATCAGGAGCAGCTGGTCGCGGACTCTGTGTGATAAACATGAAAGATGGGAAAAAATAAAATAATCTACGTCGCCGTCTTCGATCCGGTTGAGCGCTGCCTGAAGCCCAGGACGGTCCAGGGTCCAGCCGGTCGCCCCGATGTCCGAGTATACCTCTATGGACTTGGAACCCAGCCGCCTGGCATAATCCCTGCACTGTTCGATTTGCGCTTCTATTTCATGCACAGATCCGCCTGCAGGGCTGCGCACATAGATTACGGATATCATGGACGTGCTCCTTTTGACTGTTGGGATCCCCGGCCGAATGCGCAAAGAAGTTTTTGTTAAACAACACCTTTGTGCTATAATATAATTTACATGGGCGCGGTGTGACTGGAAAAGTCTCGTAATCGCCAATGGCGGGCGGCGGTAGTGTAAGACTTTAGTAGGTAACCAGAGGGGTTACGAAGAAAAGAGACCTCTGGCGGCTGCCCCGGAGGGCAGCCGACTCCCGGGCAAGGAGTGAGAGGTCTCGTGATCAAAGTTCGCCTTATCGTGCAGGTAGTCCTTCTGTTGGCGAAGGGGATCTTCGAGATTTTACGGTCGGTTGCCAACGTAAGAGAGCTGGAAGAGAGAATGCAGCGTTTAGTGCAAGAGGCGGCTCTCAGGCTTTTTCGTGCGGCATTGGAAGAGATCGACGGGGCACTCGCCGCCCAGAGGGACACCAAGAAGTACAAGAGCGTCGGGTTCCGTGAGCGGACCCTGATCACCAGCTTCGGCGAGTTAAGATTGAAGAGGCGCTTGTATCTGGATACGGAGACAGGCGACTACCGTTTCCTCCTGGACGAGGCCTTGGGGTTAACCGAGGGGCAACGGATGAGTCCGCGGATAACCGAACTGACTGTAGAACTGGCGACAGAGATGCCCTTTCGCCGGGCTGAGAAAATCCTCAGCTATTTAGTGCCGGGGATCAGCGCCATGACCATCTGGTCGCGGGTGCAAGAAAGCGGCCGACGTGCGGCTGAGCACAGCGCCTTGCGACGGGCCGCGATATTCGAACAAGGCGCGGTGCCGGCGGGGAGCAAAGAGATCCGCACCCTGTTCATCGAAGCCGACGGCGTCTGGGTAAGACAGCAACGGACCCGGGAACGCGGCGGAGAGATCAAGCTGGTGGTGGGATACGAAGGGAAAGAAGGGTGTCCCCGGTCCTTAAAAGGGCGACAGACGGTAGCCGGGCTGGTCGACGGTGAAGCTATTTGGGAAGAGGCAAGCGCCGTATTCGGCGAGCGGTGGGCCTTAGAGAAAGTAGCGCAAGTACGGATTGGAGGCGATGGAGCACCCTGGATCGCGAACGGGGGGAAGGCCTGTTTCCCCGGGGCCAGCTACCACCTGGATCCCTTTCATCTCCGGCGGCGCTTGACCGAGGCCCTGGCCTTCAGCGAAGAGATTTATGGCGAAGTCAGCACTTGCATTGCTAGGTTGAATCAAGAGGCCACCGTGGCGGTCTTGGATCGGGCCTTAAAGAAGGCTCGGGGGCGCGCGGCGCGGAAGCGTATCCGAGAGCTGAAGCAATACCTCATCGACAACTGGGAGGGGATCAGCACTTTACCGGAAGAGGAAAGGCTGGGCACCATCGAGGGGCAGGTACGGCACACCCTGGCCCGGCGGATGAAACGGATTGGAGCGCGCTGGACTCCGCGCGGGGCAGACCATATGGCTCGTTTACTGGCCGCCCGTGCCAATGGTGAACTTAGGGTTTATGCGGCGTCTGACGGCGTCGTGAATGCGCCGCTGTTGGAGCAGGTGATCCGCGTTGGGGGTATTGAGCAGCCGCAAAGGCTAAGACGGGAGGACCTGGAGAACTGGCTCAGAGCAGAAATGCCGGCGCTCAAAGGCCCTTGTGCCGGCGAACCGTGGGTCAAACACGTCTTGCGGCAATTGGCTTCTCTGCCGGCCTTACTGTCGGCGTAAGCTAAAATAATCCACGGGAGTCTACCTACTAACTCTTGACACGGCCGCGGGCGGCTTTCCGGTTGACTTTCGGCCCGTCGCCGGGTAAAATAAAAAATGTTCACAATGTCGGAGTGGCGGAATGGCAGACGCGCACGTTTGAGGGGCGTGTGGGTTACCCCCGTGTGGGTTCAAGTCCCACCTCCGACACCAAGCTTATAATGATAAGACCTTGGGATTGATTCCAAGGTCTTTTTGATTTGTTAGGCAACCTTCTTCAGGTTTTTGTCCATCCTTAGCCCATCTCCTGTTCCAACCGGCTGCCGGTGCCGGAAGGGTCGGCCGGGTGGACGACCAGGCGCCTGGGCAGGCGATTTCTTAATTCGGGCACGTGGCTGATAACGCCGATGTTGAGGTGCACCAAACGCAGCCTCTCCAGGGTCGAAACCACCACTTCGAGAAGATCGGGGTCCAGGCTGCCGAAACCCTCGTCCAGGAAGAAGAACTCCAGCGGGTAACGGCCCTTCAATTGTATCTGCGCCGAGAGGGCCAGGGCCAGGGCCAGGGAGGTGACGAAGGTCTCCCCGCCGGAAAGGGTGCTTACGGATCGTTTGACGCCGCCGTTGGCCTCGTCGCGGATCACAAAACCGCCTTCGGAATCGACCTCCAAGGCGTAGCGGTGACCGGTCAGCTGGCCGAGCCGGACCGATGCGTCCCGCGTCACGCTGTCCAACTGCTCCTCGGCCAGAAAATCGACGAAGGCGTTGCCGCGAAACAGTTCTTTCAGCGTCTCCAGCCTTTTTTTCAGGCCCGCGGTTCTATCGGCGAGCTGCTTCAGTTTTTTCCACCGGGTATTGGCCTGGGCCGCTTTTTGCCAGACAAGCAGGGCGGCGCCTCTTTGTTCCACGGCATCGGTCCGCTCGCGCTGGGCGACCGCCAGTTCGTCCCGGCAGGCCTGCCATTCCGCCGGGGATACCGTGCGGCCCCCCAGCTTCTCTTTCAGGTTACGGATCAGGCCGGCCAGCCTTTCGTTTTCCTCGCGGAATGCATCAACCTTCTTCTGAAACTGATCCTGTTCTTCAGAAGTGAGCAGCGCCTGTTCGGCCTCGTGGCGCGTGGCGAAGCGCAGTTCGGCAAGGACGGCTTTCAGCCTGGCCGAGCTTTTGTCCATCCTTTCCCCGGCCAGGCTCACCGCCTTTTGGGCGGCGGCGACAGCCTGCTCCAGCGCAGCCCTTGCGTTCGCGGTCCGCTCCGCCGCCTCCCGGGCCTGCTCTTCGGCTGCGGCCAGCTCGTACAGGCGCGCCTCGGTCCGTTCGAGCAGCTCGCCGGCCGGTCGGCCGCCGGTGATCTCCCTGAGCTCGGTGTTCTTTTCCCTGTAGGCCGAGTGCAGAGCCGCCAGTCTTTCCTGACTTCCCGACACCTTGACATTCAATTCATCGCGCCGGGCAAGCAAGCCGTCGATATTCCCGGCAATGCCCGCGAGTTCGTTTTCCAGCTGCTCGCGCTTCTTTTCCAGAGCCGCTCGCCGGCTGTCGGACTGTTGAATCTGACGGTTTGCTTCTTCCAGCGTTTCGGCCGGAATCTCCCCCCGCGCCTCATCGAGCCGGATACGGCACTGTTCGGTCCGTGCCGCCGCCGCCGAGGCTCTTTCGGCGGCCTCCCTCGCTGCAGTCTCCGCGGCCCGGCAGGCGCTTTCAGCCCGGGCCAGCGCCCTGGCTGTTTCGTTATGCTTTTCCCGGGCCGCCTCCAGGGCCCGGGACTTTTCGTCGAGTTTTTTCTGCCAGTTGCTCCAGGCTTCGCGCTTCGCCTGCAATCCGGTTTCCCGCCGGGAAAGCTCGGCTTGCATCTTCCCGGCCGCCAGCCCTGTCCAGTCGCCGGGCATCTCCTGACGCAGCGAAGCCATCTGGTTCTCCAGGGACCCAAGGTGCGCTTCGACTTCCTGAACGGCGACGCCGGCCGACCTCAGCCGCTCCGCGGCGGCGGACTCCTCCCGCTGCGCCTTCGCCAGCGCGTTCCGGGCGGTTGCCAGGGAAGCCTGCGCATCTCGCAGTTCCTCTTCCGCCAGCGTTATTTCCTCTCCCCCGCCCGCGAGCGCCGGCAAAGGGTGTTCGGTTGACCCGCATACCGGGCAGGGCTCTCCCGTTTTAAGCAGCCGGGCGAGGTGACCGGCCATGTTCCGCGCGCGCAGCTCGTTCAGCCGTTCTTCCGCCGCATGCACGAGACGTTGCGCTTCATCAACCCTCGGTTCGGCTGCCGCCAGCGCTGTGACGGCTTTCCGGCGGGCGTCCTCCGCAGCGGTTAACTCCGATTGTTTGAGCGTTAAAAGCTTATGAGTCTCTTCCATATCCGCAGCCAGGCGGGCGGCCTGGCCGACAAGGCCGCGAAGGCGCTCCAGCTCGCGCACCAGGTCCTGGAGCGCGATGTCGTCGTCCGGCGGCCGGCTTTCCCGCGTCTCTCTTTCCTCGCGGCCGACCTTTTCAAGCTTAAGACGGGCCTGTCGCTCGGCATTCGCAGCCTCGGCCAAAGACTGCTTGGCCTTGCTCAGCCGCTCCTCCTTTTCCTGCCGGTAGACCTGCGCCCCGGCGTTCTCGGTTTCCGCGCCTCGCAACTGCTGCAAGGCCAGCCAAGCCCCCGCCACTTGCTTGCGCCGTTCCGGGTCGACCTGCGTCTCGGCGATGCGCGCCCTGCACTGCCGGAGTTCCTCTTCGAGCCGCTCCTTTTTCCGCCGGTAATCGTCAAGGGCGGTCTCGACACTGTCCTTCTGCCCCTGCAAGGTCTTTGAGGCTGCTAAAAGGCTTGCTTCATTCTCTTTGAGCCTGCCGACTTCCTTTTCGAGCGCGACGCCGCGCGTAAGTCGGGCTTTTAATGTCTGAAGCGCGGGTTCTTCGCGCTGCCGGTTGCCGCGGGTCTGCCGCAGCATCTCTTCCGCCTTCCGGGCTTCCTCACTTGCCAGGGCGAGCTTCGCCTGCGCGTCTTCCAGATCCTTCCGGGCGTCGGCGCAGGCCATCGCGGCTTCGTCGGCTTCGACCAGGAAAGGCTGCGCTTTGCCGGCGCGGGCGGCAGCGTGGAGTTTCTCATGCAGCCGAAAGATTTCAGGCTCCTGTTCTTGCCGAAGAGCCGCCTCGCGCTCGATACCGGCAAGCTCCTCCTGCCATTTCCACACCTCTTCGGCAGCCTTATACCTTTGTTCTATAAGGCGACAGCGGCTCTCAGCCTCTTCCGCGTGCGCCCTGGCCTGGTCAAGCCGCTGCGCGGCAAGTTCTAGGGCCTCGTCCGAAGCGTCTCCCAGCCCGTCCAGTTCCCCTTCCATGCCGGCTAACTCCCGGGTTGCTTTCTGCAGGCGGCTGTCAACCTTTTGCCTGAGTTTTTCACCGTACTCGGCGAGGCCGAAAAGCCGCTCCAGCATGCCGCGGCGGTCAACGGGCCTTATCTTCTTCAAAAACTCATCAAATTTGCCTTGCGGCAGGACCACCGCCCTGGTGAAGTCGTCGACGTTCAGGCCTAGCAACGCTTCGACCCGGCTGGTTACGAGCCCGGCTTTCTCGGCCAGCGGGACCTCGCCGTCCTCCGCCACCTCGACCAAGCGCGCCCCGGCGGTGGTTACGGAGTTGTTCTCCCCGCGCTTATATGCCCGCTCCACCCGGTAACGCTTTCTTCCCTCCGGATGGTTCAACTCGAAGGTGAATTCGACCAGCACCCGCTGCTCGGCGTGGTTCAAAATGCCGTGCGTGCCGTGGGAGGCCCGTTCCACTTTGCCGTACAGGCTTAAGGTGATGGCGTCCAGGATGGTGGACTTGCCGCTGCCGGTGGGGCCGAAAATCCCAAAGAGACCGGCCTCGCACAGCCGCTCGAAATCGACGGCCTGTGGTTCCCTGAAACTATGCAGTCCGGTGATTTTCAGGCTGACGGGTTTCATCGCAGGCCGTCACCTTCCTCCGGACGGTCTTCCCCGCCCTCGCCCAGCATCTCCAGGAAAAGGGCGACCAGCTGCCCGTCGGGTTCCGTTCCGTATTTGCGCGCGTAGAACCTTTTGAAGAGCTGGTCGACGGGCAGGCCGGCCCGGGACTCGGCTTGCCTGTCGCGCTGCAGCTCGGGATAAACCGCCCTGATATGGACAAAGCGCGCACAGGCCCTACGCAACTCGTGCACTTCCTGGAGGGAAAGCGGCCCGCCGACCGTAACCTCGAGGTCTATCCAGGCGCGCGGGTCGCGGCCCTCGTCGAGCCAGCGGTAAACCTGGTCCAGTCCTTCGGCGGCCTGCCAGCGGACCAGCGGGCGCCCGCCGGTCAACGGAACCTCGCGCACGACGGCCGGCCGGCCGGGTTGGACATCCACCACCGCTACCGACTTGGCCTGCCCGGCCTCGGAAAAGCTGTAGGCCAGCGGCGCCCCCGCGTAACGGCAAACCGCCGCCCTTCGGCTGACGGCCTGGGGCCGGTGGAGATGACCCAGCGCAACGTACTGCGCGCCGCCCGGCAGGTCTTCGGGCAGCACCGTGTTGGCTCCGCCAAGGGAAAAGACGGGGCGCTCCGAATCGCTCGTCCGCCCCCCCTGTACAAACATGTGACTCATCGCAATATTAACGGTGTCAGGGCGATAGTTGGCGGTTAGTCGGCCGAACAGTCTGCGGATTTTGGCCGAATAGGCCTGCTGCAAGGCGGCCTCGTCGTCGAGAGGCTCCTGCAACAGCTCCCCCAGCCTGGCTTCCGAAGGGTACGGCAAAGCTAGAATGACGGCCGTGTGATCGCAGCCGGGGACAGCCAGCTCCAGCCAAGAAGCCCCTCCGGCAAGCACACTGACGTTATCGAGACCTGCTCCGGGAGCGACGGGCGGCTGGTCGTCCGGCAGGCCCAAAAGGACGATGCCGTGCCGCCGCGCCAGCGGGGATGCCGCCACGAGGCGTTCGGGACTGTCGTGGTTGCCGGCGATGACCACCACCGCCCGCCTCCCGCCGGCCGCAAGCTGGTCGAGGGTGTCGTAAAAAAGCTGCTCGGCCGCCGAGGAGGGGTTGAAGGTGTCAAACACATCCCCGGCTACGAGGACGGCGTCTATTTTTTCATCGTCCGCCAGGCGGCAGAGTTCCTGGGAGAATTCCTCCTGTTCATCCTGGCGGCTCCTTCCCTCCAGGGTCCGCCCGAGGTGCCAGTCGGAGGTGTGCAAAAAACGCACGGGCTGCCACTCCTCTTAAGCTGATGACAATATCTTCTGCAAGAGGATACCGATACCTTCATACCAGCCCGGCAAACAGGCATGAGGTGACGCCTGAAAACCTTTGTACCGGCAAAAAAATGTAAAAGCCCCGTGATGCTTGACTCACGGGGCTTGCCTTTTTGCCGGATTGTCTTAGAGCACTTCGACGTTGGACGCCTGTTGGCCGCGGGGACCGCTGACGACTTCAAACCTCACCCTCTGGCCTTCCGCCAGCGATCGAAAACCGGACCCCTGAATCGCCGAAAAGTGTACGAACACGTCGGTTCCGTCTTCCCCCTCGATAAAGCCGTAGCCTTTAGAGTCGTTAAACCATTTGACTGTTCCTAACAAGACTATTCCTCCTGTAAGTGATTCATTTCTTAATACTTACCCTTGCGGTAGACGAATAACCGAACCCAACCGCTCTGAAAGGTTGGTCATAGTATTCCCTATCAACGTTACTTTCAAAACCGGTAACCTGGTGGGAACATTTTCCCGCCCCGGTGTGAAAAAGGTATCCATGACTCAAGGTAGAAATATTTACAGCAAAAGCATCAACACGTAATCCTTTGTATTTTATGCAGCCTGAAATCAACTACCCGGGAGGACGACAATGTTCGGCGGTACTGAAAAAAGAATTTTAGAAACAGGTCTCAAACTCTACCAGCAGATGCAAAGCGAGGCGCCTTCCGTTTTCAAGAAGGAATTCTGGAACGGGAAAATTATGGACTGGTGCATGAAGAACGAGGACTTTAAAGTTCAGATGTTCCGCTTCGTCGACGTGTTTCCGAGCCTCACCCACCCCCAGTCGGTCACGGACCACATCGACGAGTATTTCTGCCGCTCCGACCTCAACTTTTCCACCTCGATCCAGTGGGGGCTTAAGCTGATCACACCCGGCAACATCGGCAAAAACATCACCAACATGGCCAGGCAGTTCATCACGGGCGAGAACATCCAGGAAGCCCTGCCGGTGCTGACCGGCCTGCGGAACCAGGGCCTTGCCTTCACCGCCGACTTGCTGGGCGAGGCCGTGGTCTCCGAGAATGAAGCAGAGCAGTACTTTCAGCGCTACATAGACCTCCTGAACGCCCTCAGCGCGGCGCAGCGGAACTGGCCGGCGCTCGGCGGCGGGCAGGGCGACCTCGATTGGGGCTGCTCCCCCAAAATAAACATTTCCATCAAACCCTCGGCGATGTATTCGCAGATGAACCCGAGGGGGTTCGAACACTCCGTTTCGATGGCCAAAAACCGGCTGCGTCTGATCTTCCGCCGGGCTATGCAAAGCGGCGCCCACGTTATCCTGGACATGGAGCACACCGCCCTCAAAAACATCACTCTGGAGCTTTACAAGAGCCTGCTGTCGGAAGAAGAGTTCAGGAACTACCCCCACACGGGGATTGTCATCCAGGCCTACCTCAAGGAAAGCGAGGCCGACCTGGAAGAACTGATCAAGTGGGCGAAGAAGCGCGGGCAGAGGTTTACCATCCGCCTGGTCAAGGGGGCCTATTGGGACATTGAGACCGTCATGGCCAAGCAGCACAACTGGCCGATCCCCGTTTTTACCAGGAAGCACGAGACCGACGCCAACTTCGAAAAACTGGCCAGGCTGATCCTGCAGAACAGCAGGCACGTCTCCCTGGCCTGCGCCTCCCACAATATCCGCTCCATCGCCTACGTCATCGAGCAGGCCAGAAAGCTGAAAGCCGAGGGCCAGGTCGAATTCCAGGTCCTGTACGGGATGGCCGACTCGCTGTACAAGGCCCTGGGCAAGAACGGCCTCAAGGTGCGCCTTTATACCCCGATCGGCGCCATGATCCCGGGCATGGCTTACCTGGTGCGGCGGCTGTTGGAAAACACCGCCAACGAGTCGTTCCTGCGTCAGAGCTTCGCCGAAAAGAAGTCGATCCAGGAACTCCTGCGCAACCCGGCGGAAATCAAAGACAGCGCCGCCCCGGCCCCGCCTGCGCGCGAATGCCCGGAATACGGCGACAAGGGGCCTTTCCGGAATGAGCCCCTCCTTGACTGGACCATCGCGGCAAACAGGGCCGAATTCCAGGCCGCGCTGCAGAAGGTGCGCGCCGAAACCGGGAAAAAAATCCCGTTGTACATCAACGGGCAGGCCGTTACGACGTCCGCAGAGATCGTATCCACCGACCCCAACGATCCCGGCCACGTAATCGGCGCGGTCTCCGCCGCCGGGCTGGCCGAGGCCGAAGCGGCGATAACGGCGGCCAAGAAGGCCTTTGCATCCTGGCGCGACACCGACCCGCGCGAAAGGGCCGAGTACCTCTTCCGCGCCGCCGCCGTCGCCCGGGCCATGCGTAGGGAACTCGCCGCCCTGCAGGTGTACGAAGTCGGCAAGAACTGGAGCGAAGCGGACGCCGACGTGACGGAAGGGATAGACTTCCTGGAGTATTACGGCCGGGAGATAATCAGGCTCGCCAGGCCCCGCCGCATGGGGAGGGCGCCGGGCGAAGTCAGCCGGATGTTTTACGAGCCCAAGGGCGTGGGCGCAGTCATCGCCCCCTGGAATTTCCCCTTCGCGATTTCGGTGGGCATGACCGCGGCCGCCCTGATCACGGGCAATACCGTGGTCTACAAGCCCGCCTCGCAATCGCCGGTGGTCGGGTCGAAGGTCTACGAGATCTTCGTCGAGGCCAAGCTGCCTTCGGGGGTGCTGAACTTCCTGCCCGGACCGGGAGGCAAAATCGGGGACTACCTGGTTACCCACCCCGAGGTTGCGTTCATCGCCTTTACGGGATCGATGGAGGTGGGCCTGCGGATCGTCGAGCTGGCCGGGAAAACCCCGGCTGGGGCCTCGAGTGTTAAGAGCGTCGTGGCCGAGATGGGCGGTAAGAACGCCGTCATCGTCGATGCGGATGCCGACCTGGACGAAGCGGTGGTGCACACCATCTATTCCGCCTTCGGCTACCAGGGACAAAAGTGTTCGGCCTGTTCGAGAGTCATCGTGCTGGAGGAAAACTACGACGGCTTCGTCCACCGGCTGTGTGAAGCCGCCAGGAGCATCGTGATCGGCTCTCCCGAAAGGCCCGAGACATATATGGGGGCGGTCATCGACGAGAGCGCCAAAGCGAAGATCCTCTCCTTCATCGAGCAGGGCAAGAAAGAAGGCCGTCTCCTCGTCTACAGGGACGAGCCGGAGATGCGGGGACACTACGTCCCCCTGTGCATTTTCGAAGGCATCCGCCCGGAGCACGTCCTGGCCCAGGAGGAGATCTTCGGACCGGTGCTGTCGGTCATCAAGGTCAAGGATTTCAACGAAGCGCTGGAGGTAGCCAACGGTACCCGTTACGCCCTAACGGGCGGCCTGTTCTCCAGGAGCCCCAAGAATATCGCCCGGGCGATGCGAGAGTTCAGGGTGGGCAACCTTTACATCAACCGCGGCTGCACGGGCGCCATCGTCGAGCGCCACCCGTTCGGGGGCTTCAAAATGTCCGGGCTGGGGTCCAAGGCCGGCGGCCCCGACTACTTGCTGGAGTTCATGGTCCCCCGGGTCGTCACCGAAAACACCATCCGCAGGGGATTTGCCCCAAGCGCGGAAGGCGACATATAACATGCCCGAAACATACCCCGAACATCAAGCTGAACCCAAAGTTGAAAGGAGCCGTCCAGGCTCCTTTGCTTCAGAAGGTGATGACCTTGTCCGCCCACTCGGTGCAGTAATGGACGAGGTTGTGGATGGTGGCCGGCTTGCAGCCGCGGGGCAGCGCGTCTTGAATAGGGATGGCTTTGCTCTTGCACGCGTAGAGGTCGCCCGCGAATTCGCAAAAAGCGTCGACCACGTTTTCCGAACCTAACGCCGCCAGCGCCTCTTCACTGTGGAGGCACTCGCCCATCAGGTGCACTTTGACGCTGTGTCCCTGATTGAGGCTGGTGATACCAAACCTGAAAGCATCAACAAGAGTCTCCCGGGAAGTCGTCGTGACGATGATCATGATGTTCATGCCCCATCCCCTCCCCCACCTTCCGCGAACGGAAGCAGAACTCTTCCCCCGCCGCAGTACCATAATTATACCATTCCATAACGGTCTGCCGCAGCATCCACTGTTGTGATTGCCGCCGGTAACGTGTATAGTATACCAAGAGCAGTAATCTTTTTTCCCCTGTGAGGTGTCTCCCGTTTGCGCAACGACCCGCGCTCGAACCGTTCGGTAAACCCGCTCTTCAACGACGGGATCAGCCCGATGCACAACGCCACGCTCAACCCCAAGACATACAGCGCGATCAACCCGCATTTGAACCCCTTTATCAACCCGGAACGCCGGAGCGAAATAAACCCTGCGGTCAACCGGGAGCTCAGCCCTCTGGCTGATGAAAGTCTGAACCCTCTGGTCAACAAAGCCCTCAACCCGGTCAGTCATGCCGGCAGCGGGAACGTTGACGCGGGCGCGCGCAGGTTCTCCGTCTACGACTTAAATCTGAACAACGTCGGAACGGCCGTGCAGGCCTCGGACCGGGTTTGGCTTTGGTTTGACCGGGACGGCCGTTGGACCGGTTTTGCCGTGGAAAACGGGTTCGAGGGCCTGAACCTTTTCGACCGGGACGAGCAATGGGTCGGATTCCTGGCCCCCAACGGGCGTTCAGGCTATAACCTGTTCAATTTGCAAGCCGAGTGGACAGGCTTCTTATGTTAAAAAGCGAAGCGCCGAAGTCCTGACCTTTAACGAGGAGGGTGCAAAATGTTTCCACACCTGGGTATACCCGAACTCATTCTGATTTTGGTGATTCTCCTGATCATCTTTGGTCCGGGTAAACTGCCGCAGTTCGGCAGGTGGCTGGGCAGGACCATCCGCCAGGTCAGGGAATCAAGCCGCGATACCGTGGAAGGCTATAAGGAAAGCATCCAGGCGGAGGACGAAAAGGACGATAAACAGCAGCGCGCGCTGGAAGCGTCGAAAGAAAACAAGGCGCAGTAAACGTTAAAAGCGGGGGTCTTGCCGGAGGCAGGACCTTATTTCTCTTTCAGCAAACGGAGGTTGTGGAGCGGTGCGGGTTATCGGGCTGATCGCCGACACCCATATCCCCGCCAGGGCCGATGCCCTGCCCGTCGAGCTGGTCAACGGCCTGGCGGGTGTGGACATGATCATTCACGCCGGGGACATCGTCCACGCGTCGGTCCTGAACGCGCTTAGCGAAATAGCGCCGGTGACGGCGGTGGCGGGAAACATGGACCCTCCCGAGCTGCATGCCCGGCTGGGCAGAGCAAAAACCCTGTCGATCGGCAGATATACCATCGGGGTGATCCATGGCGACGGGGTGCGGGGAACGACGTCGGAACGCGCCCTTGCCGCTTTTCCAAACACCGACTGCATCGTCTTCGGACACAGCCATCAGCCCCTCGTCGAGAGAGCCGGCAGGGTGCTGCTCGTCAATCCCGGTTCGCCGACCGACAGGCGGAGGTGGCCCTATCATTCGTACGGCATCCTCTACGTCAGCGACCGCCGCATAGAGGCTCGCATCATCAGGCTGGAGGATTAGGAGAGCATGCAGACAAACGACATAAACTTGCTTATGGATGAAGTGATCCGGTTCCGCGACGAGCGCAACTGGGCCAGGTACCATACCCCGAAGGACCTGGCCATGTCCGTCGCCATCGAGGCCGCGGAACTGATGGAGATCTTCCAGTGGAAAGACTTGCAGCGGGATGAGCTCCTCCAGGAAAAGTACCTGCTCCCCGTCACGGAAGAAATCGCCGATGTGGCCATCTACCTGCTGATCCTAAGTCACGACCTGGGGATCGACCTCGGTGAAGCCATAAGAAGGAAACTGGCCGCCAACGCCGGGAAGTACCCCGCCGGAGAAAGTGACAACCTCTGGTAAAAAGCTTTTCAGAAAGCGAAACAGCAGGCCGCTTGAGTATGTGATCATATGAACGATACTTGTCGAACAGGCCCGTCCGGGAAACAGGCTGTTATCACCGTCGCCTTCAAAAAGGTTTTGAAACCCCGTAATGCTTTCAGGACAAGCGTTTGCCGCGGTATAAAAAACGGCATGCGGCGGAGGAAATTAGTGAATGTCTTCACTAACGTCAGAACGTTCATTATATCGTGCGTATAGCTGGATTGTCGGGAGCGGACAATGCAGGTATAGTTTCGTTATACCTCATACTGTGGGAGGTGTCAGCGATAACAGCCGGTTTGCACGGACCCGCCGCGGCCTTCAGGATGCCCGACGAGCTGGTCAGGTGCGATAAACGCCGAAAACTGCATGGCGAAGCCAACAGCGTGCATCAGAAGATGCTTGAGACCCTGAAGAAAAAGGGCATACAGCGCATTCGCCTGCGCTGGTGAGACTTCGGCTTGTGAGCCGTGCGCTCGATTAATACCGGGGGGCATAGAACACCTCTATGTCCCCCTCGCATCCGGACACTGCACTGGGGACGGGTGCAATCGACCGAAATACTGGATAGACTGCTATCGGCGGAGGGAATATGCTGCGCTACCTGCTTTTCGATCTGGACGGAACGCTTTTGCCGATGGATATGGACAAATTCCTGGGAGCCTACCTGCGCCTGCTGGCCCCGCGACTGAGCGATTACCTCGCACCTGAACGATTCGTTAAGGAACTGCTTATCAGCACCGAGGCGATGATTGTCAACAACAACCCTGCAAAAACAAATGAAGAAGTCTTCATGGACGATTTCTTCGGCCGGACGGGGCTGCCCAAAGAAGAACTGTTGCCTATTTTCGAGGATTTCTACCGGAGGGACTTCCCCTCCCTGGTTCATGCCACCCGGCCTTCCGCAACCGCGGCCTTAATCCTTAAGAAAGCGATAACGAAAGGCTACGAGGTAGTCATAGCAACCAACCCGATTTTTCCCAAGCTGGCCGTCGAGGAACGCCTGCGGTGGGTCGGCGTTGCGGACTTCCCCTTCAGGCTGGTGACGACATACGAAGAAATGCACTTTTGCAAACCGAACCCGAACTATTATAGGGAGATCATCGAAAAGCTCGGCTGCACGGAGACCGCATGCCTGATGGTCGGCAACGACGTTGAAGAGGACCTCGTGGCGGGGAAAACAGGGATGCGGACCTACCTGGTCGAGGACTGCGTCATCAACCGCAAGGGATGCGCCTACCGGGCGGATTTCCAAGGCTCGCTGGAAGACCTGTTGGCGTTCGTGGACAGCCTTCCCAAGGTGACCTAATCCCCTGTATAACGTGCGACGCCCGCCGGAAACGGCGGGCGCCTTTGAATTTACTGAACTTCTTCTTTCTCCGACTCCTTGGCGTCGGTCCACTTGTCCAGGCCGACAGCCTCTTTAGTGGCTTCCCACGCCCGGCCGAGGTAGTTGGGATCGTCTTCAGCCCTCTTCTCCACATCCCGGTCTTTGTCCCCGTGAACGTCCTTGTCCATCCAGTCTTTATCCCTCTTGACATCAGCCATTATTTATCACCTCGTTTGTTAGTGTACCCGCGGAAACGGCTGATATTCCCCAGCAAGGCAAAAACCGGATGGGCGCCCCTTATAAAACTGCGTCTTACCTGGCCCCCATATAAGAAAATCCCAAAGCCCAATGCCCAGTCCAAAGCCCTTACAGGTGTTTCCAGGCGCAAACCCTGCGTTCCAGCTGGTCGATCGCCGTATAGAGCACGTACCCGAGCAGGCCCATAGCGACCACCCCGGCCCACATGTTCGGCCACAGCCAGGACGACCAGGCGTCCAGGATGTAATAGCCCAGCCCGTTGGTGCCGCAGATGGTTTCGGAAAAGAAGAGAACGGCGATCGCCGTACCCGAAGAGATGCGCAGGGCGGTAAAGATCTCCGGGAGGGCCGCCGGCCAGACCACGTGGCGGTACAGGGCGATTTTGCCCGCCCCCAGGGAGAGCATTGAATCAACGACGGCCCGGTCGATCTTCCGCGCCGCGTCGCGGGCGGTGACAAGGATTTGGAAGACAATGACCAGGCTGATCAGGAATATCTTGGCGCCGTCACCAAAATCAACAAGGAAAATTATGGGAAGGAACACGATTTTGGGAATGGGATAGACGATGTAGATAAGGGGGGCAGCGTAGCGGTCCCAGCGCTCTTCCCTGCCGAGAAACAGCCCGAGGGGGACGGCGACGGCAAAGGAAATCAGGATGCTCGCCAGTACCCTGGCCGTGCTCGCCAGGATGTGGCCCCCTAGTTCGCCCTGCAAACCCTTGGTCAGCACAACAAGCGCTTCAAGGGGCGTCGGCACTTGCTCGATGTGCAGGAGTAAGGCGGTAACGTGCCACAGCCCCAACAAAAATAAGAAAGCGGCAAGCTGTTGGATCATGGGACGTCACGCTCCCCGTTCAGCATCTCCCGCAGGCTGTTGCTCAGTTCGTGAAAGCCTCTGCTCTTGCGCCACGCCCTTTCCCCGACCCCAGGGTTTTCGAAGTCGGCAAGAATCCGGCTGGGCCGGCCCGAGAGCACGATGATGCGCTGGCCGAGGTATACCGCCTCCGGTATGCTGTGGGTGACGAAAAGGATGGTCACCCCGCGCCTCTTCCAGATTTCGAGCAGGCTGTCCTGGAGCGCTTCCCTTGTCAAAAAGTCAAGGGAAGAAAAGGGTTCATCCATCAGCAGAAGGTCCGGATCGAGAGACAGGGCGCGCGCGATGGCCACCCTCTGCCGCTGTCCCCCGCTGAGCTGCGCGGGATAAAGGGCTGTAAGAGCTGAAAGACCGAGCTCGTCGAGTATGCGCCGGCAGCGGGCCTCGATCTCCGGCGCAGCCAAATTGCGCAGCTGCAGGCCGAGAAGGGTGTTCTGCCATACCGTTTTCCAGGGAAAAAGCCCGTAATCCTGGAGGATTACGGCTGTCTTCAGTCGCCGGGATTTAACCGGTTCCCCGGCGACCAAAACGTGGCCGTCAAATTCAGGGCGCAAACCAGCCAGGACGTACAAGAGCGTGGTTTTGCCGCATCCGGAAGGGCCAATGACGGCGCACGTCTGTCCCCGGCCGAGCTCGAACGAGATGTTCTCGATAACCGGAACAGTGGCGTTCCTTTGCCTGTAGGTTACCGACAGCCCCTTGACGGAGATCATTACTCGGCCAGTACCCTCTTGTCCACAAGATCGTCGTAGCGCATGGGCTTCGCCAGGATGCCGTGGGCGGTCATCCACTCGACGACGCGCGAGATCTGTTCCTCGGTGGGGACCTGCGGCGGCGAGAAGAGGACTTTCATGCCGTGGTTGCTGTTCTCCAGAACCGGCGCCGGCACGCGGGCTTTTTCCGCCAGGAGGGTGTCGTAGGCCCGCGGGGAGGCCTGGATGTCTTCAACAGCACGGGCATAAGCCTGCATCAGCTTTTTAACGGCCCTGCCGTTATGGTCGAGGGTCTCCTGCCTGAAGTAGATGACCGTCTGGGTGATGTTGGCGCCGGCGGTATCCTCAACGATCACGCGGGCGCCCTTGACCTCGGCCAGGGCGGCGATCGGGTCGGGCAGCACGGCGGCCTGGACCGTCCCGTTGAGCAGGGCGTCAAGGCGCTGCGGGATTTTGGCAATCTGGACCTTCTTGATTTCTTCAGGCCCAAGTCCCGCGGAGACCAGGAGTTCGTCCACGACGTACTCCATAATGGTCTTGAGCGAGCAGGCCACCGGCACGCCCTTCAGCTGGGACGGTTCGGTGATGTCGGATTTGGGCGAGGCCAGGATAGCAAAACGTCCTTCCTCGGCCGTTACGCCCTGCCCGATGGAGACGATCTTGACGGGCGAACCGCCCGCGTTGAGCTGGGCTACGGCGATAATGTCCCCGAGGGCGCCGTCGATCTGACCGGCTTGTATGGCGGTATCACGTTCAAGGGCGCTGGGGAAATGCACAAGCTCAACCTCAACGCCGGCATCGCCGAAGTATCCCTTGGCCTCGGCCACCCAGAACGGCAGGTTGTCGGTGATGGGTAGCATTCCGAGCCGCAAGGGCTTTTCTTTTTCCCGGGTACAACCGGAAACCAGCAGGACAACGGCGAGCAAACCGACCAGGATAAGCAGGACCGGGGGTTTTTTGCGAAGCATTCTTCCGTCACACCTCCAAACGGCTAACTTCGACTGCCATGACGATAATCCTCCAACAAATTGGTTCAGGGGACAGGGGGCTTTTGCTCCAGAAGAAAGGTCAAGGCCTTTCTGAAACGCAGGTCGTCGGCGCGGGTGCGCTTGGCTGGGCCCTTCGTCCTCCCGCCCGTCCGTCGAAAGCGCACCTTGATTTCCCGTTCCTCAAGCAGGAAAGGAGCGAATTCAGGATGGTAGATACGTCCGCCCGGAGAAACGGCCTTGCCGCCTTTGCCCAGCACCACGGCGGCCAGGGCCCAATCCTGGGTGACGACCACATCGCCTTTTTCCACCAGGTTCATAATGCGGATATCGGTTTCCTGGCTGGCGTCACCGACGACCACGTGGTCGGCGGAGTCAATCCGGTGGGCGAAACTCGCCACCGTAACGACACTGACGCCGTAGCCGGCCGCAAGCTCGGAACAAATCGTTAGGACCGTTTTGGGACACGCGTCGGCATCAACGATGATCTTCACGGCACACGTCCTCTGCTTTAAATCCGTCATCGCAATTTTTACTTAGCCGGTGATAACACTGACTCCCCCGGGTACGATACCGAAACGGGCCGGCAGGTATCCCACGACCTCCCCGTCGGCCTCGATCAAGACAGGTTCCGTCGACGCCAGGAACACCTCGCGGCACTGGACGTAAACCAGGGACGGGTCCCGCAGGTGGGTGCCTTTATACACGCGCACGAGATTTTTCAATATGCCCGTTTTTTTCTGCCTTCCGAGAGCGATGAAGTCCAGAAGGCCGTCATCGGGGCGGGCTCGCGGGGTGATGTGCATCCCCCCGCCGAAGTAGCGGCAGTTGCCCAAGGCGGCGATGGCCAGGTCGAGCGATTTTGTTTCCAAACCGTCCACGGTACACTGCACGGGCTTGTAACGGTAGAGGATCAGCGTGGCGAGCGCCCCGTAGAAAAAAGACAGGAAACCGCCCAGACACTTGCTTGTCCGGTTGACGCGCCGGGCAGTTTCGGCGCCAAGCCCCACGTCGGCGACATTTAAAAAGTACCGGCGGCAGGGCTGTTTATCCATTCCCGTGCACTCGATGAAGCCGACGTCCAGCCTCCTGGCCGTGCCGGTTTGCAAAAGCCTGGCCGCCGCGAGAAGGTCGTGCGGGATGCCCAACGACCGGCCCAGGTCCTTGCCCGTGCCCATCGGGATGACGGCGAGTTCCACGTTTGCCGCACCGGCCGTCATCATCGCGTTTACGACTTCATTTACCGTTCCGTCGCCGCCAACGGCGATCAGGCGCCGGTATCCCTCGGCGATGGCTTTTTGCGCCACTGACTGTCCCGCCCCGGGAGCATCGGTATCCATCTGGTCGAAACGGAGGCCGAGATCGCGCATCTTCCTGCTCAAAGCGGGCCATGCCTTGCGCGTTCGCCCGCCCCCCGCAGCGGGGTTGACGATGGCCAAGGTGTCACAGGTCAAGCGGAAGCACCTCACTCAAGATGTCAGAGACCGGAAATAAGAAGTGACTAAACCGGTATACGTGAATCGTTCACCGCACGAGAAGGGAATCCTTCAGAGAGGAAAAGTAAGAGCGCGGGGTTCGTCAAGAAAGAACTCACCGGTAAGAACGCATGGACATTATTGCCAGGCCGGTTGTGCGTGTAATATGCTTAAGATACGTTAAAGATTGCAGTGAGGAGGCCAGGCGGTTGTCAGCAAAAACAATCTCGATGAGAACTTCTAAGGGCGAGATCACTATCGAGGTCGACCCCGACAGGATGCCGGTCACGGCGGGGAACTTTATCGATCTGGTGAGCCAGGGCTTCTACGACGGTCTCACCTTCCACCGCGTGGAGCACTGGGTGGTTCAGGGCGGCGACCCCAAGGGCGACGGCACGGGAGGCTCCGGCAAGCGCATCAAACTCGAAACGCACCCCGATCTCAGGAACGTCAGAGGGTGTATCGCCATGGCCAGGGCGCAGCATCCCGACAGCGCAAGCTCGCAGTTCTACTTCTTGAAGAAGAACGCTCCCTGGCTTGACGGGCAGTATGCCGTTTTCGGCATGGTTAAGGACGGGATGAGTGTCGTCGACAGCATCGAGGCGGGCGACAGGATGGAAACGGTTCGGGTCGTTGAACCCGGCACTCGATAGAGAATAGAGGCATTTACGCCGATAATTAATCCCTTGGTCTATTCTTTTGTTGCACGGGGATCCCGGGTAATTGAGTGCGGGCCGGAGGGTAACGGAAATGGTGCGTTATCCTGGTAGGCCAGGACGTGAGGACATCGGCCTCCGTGGCGTGGGGGCCGGCGTTATGGATCAGGAGCGGCACGCCGTCTCTGCGCCTTCTGTCGGAAACAATTCCGATGTGCTCCAGCGGCCTGCCGAAGACGACGATGTCTCCCCCCTGCCAGGCGGCGAGGTTTTCGGCGTCGCCCGGACGGACATCACAAGTCAGGCTCTCTCCGTATTTACTAAAGAAAACGACTAGGTTCGGCACCCGGCGAAAGTCGATATCCGGATCGGGGTTCCCCGCGACCCTGGGGTAATCCTCCGGGTCGTCGGCGATATCGGCGTCGACGAGGGCCTTGAGGTCGTGCCCGGCGGCGCGCATCGCGCGCCAGACCACGTCGGTGCAGGCGCCCTCGCCGTCCGGGGGGTAACCGCCCGGATAATAGGCCGCGCTGTACCTGGTCTTCCTGTCGGCCTCCGGCCGGGCGCCGGCCACGATATCGTCGGCGTCCAAGACCCCGTCCCCGTCGGTATCGATGTCGGCGACGATCCGCGGCACCGGGCAGGGGCCGTCGTCAACGGCACATCCGGCGGCACATAGCGTGAAAAGCACGCCGATTAGTCCAAAAACAGCCAAACCTAGTTTATGCATCCGCTTCCCCCATAGATTTACTGGTACGGGATTCGCAACGGGACGTGCTTTCTCCTTTGTTGGTGGTAAGCTAAGAAGGAAATAGGAGTGTCCGACTTTTTGGTGAGAGTTGGTGAGGAAACGTGTTGTTAGCGCGATATTTCCGCCTTTGCGGAGCCATATTCCTGTTGTTCTTTCTCTTGTTCCCGGCGGGTTGCGGGAGAGAAGCCCGGCTTTCCCCCCGTGTCGACGAGCCCGGCAAGGCGGAAAAATTACAGCAGGTGGCCGTCTATTACCCCAAAACAACGCAGACCGACGCCTTCCTGGTCCGTGAGATCCACCAGGTCTCCGGCGACCGCAACCCTTACAGGCTGGCGCTGCAGGAACTTATTTCCGGAACGCCCCGAACCCCGGGGGCAACGCAGGTTTTGCCCAAGGGCACCAAGGTTCTCGATATCAGGGTCAAAAACGGGCTGGCAACAGTCAATTTTTCGGAAGACGTTCTCAAGGTCAACGTCGGAGCCATGGGAGAGATGCTCGGCATTCAGTCGGTGGTCAACACGCTCACCGAGTTCCCGGAGATCGAGCGGGTTTCTTTTCTCGTCAACGGCAGGCTGGATAACCGTGCCAAGGACTGGTGGGGACACGTGGGCCTGTACGAGCAGCCTTTCAAGCGGAACCTTTCCAGAGTCTACGAGCCGGCCATTTGGATCACCGCTCCCGCGCCGGAAAGCGTCGTCGGCAGTCCCCTGCGCGTGGCCGGGAGCGCCAGGGTCTTTGAAGGAACGGTAAAGGGGCGGCTGGTGGAAAACGACAGCCGGAAACTGGCGGAGGGCTTTACGACCGCCACCGCCGGAGCCCCCGCACGAGGGGACTTCGAGCTTATCCTGACCTTCAAGCCTCCGGCTGAAGGAAGGGGCCGCCTCGAGGTCTTCTGGGAGAGCCCCGAGGACGGCCGCGAGGTCGACAAGGTCGTCGTTCCCGTACGGTTTAAATAGGCCTCGCTAATAATGAAAAGAGACTGGTCTCACAGCCAGTCTCTTTTTGCGCCAATGCTGCTTAGGACTTTCTCTTGAAGGTTTCACACTGGGTTTGGTCCGAGGCTGAAGCCTGGGACGAGTGGTTGCGCGCGACCTGGATCATCGGAGCGTCACACTTCACGTTATGGTTATACTCACATTCGGTGACGGTGCACTTGATTTCCGGCATCGGCTCACCCCCTTTCTCCGTTATCTTTGCCCATGATTTAGCGAGTTATGCAAAAAAGGGGGGCTCGCAGGGGAAGGCCGTCGGTTGTCAGCGTTCTTCCAGCCGCAGCGCGCCAGCGGCGCCCCGGCCGAAGAGGTAAAGATAGCGCTCCTTGACGCGCCAGCCGAGGACGGTCTCCAGGGCCCGGGCATAAAGCGCGAGCTGCCCTCTGTAGCGCGCGATCATCCCGTTTCCCCCGTCCTTTTCGACACGGCCCGTCTTATAGTCGATGAGCACCGCCCCGTCCTCCTCCAAGAAAACGCAGTCAATCACGCCCTGCAGCAGGACCTTTTCCTCGCTCGGAATTCCTTCCAGGAACGGGTAGACCTCGGACGCGGGGACGGCCATGGTGAACGGGAGTTCGCGGTACACACGCTCAGCCGAACGCATGCGTTGCCCCAAGGAGGTGCGGAAAAAGCCGGCCAACTGGGCACAATCCACGGCCGTCAGCTGGGCCTCCGTAAGGAAGCCGCGCAACTGCAGGTCCTTAAGCTGGCGGCCGACATCCTCTTCGTCAAGAACGGCCTTGAGGTCGAGGTGCTGCATGGCGAGGTGTACCGCGGCGCCGACGTCGGCAGCCGAAAGGGCGCCGGGATGGACGAGGAAGCCAGGCCTACTCCTGAAGGCGTAATCGTCGAACTCGAAAGGCCGGGCTGCCTCGTCCCCGGGCAGGCCGGCGGCAAAGGCGTGCTTGGCTTCGGTGACCGTAAGCTTGGCCGGTATGGTCTGAGCGGGCAGCCACGGGTAGACCCAGCTCAGGCGCCGGTCGATCTCGGCCGCGTGCTGCGGCGGGCCGGGCCAAGGCCGGCCCTGGCCGATGAAGTTTAAAGTCTCCGCCGCCCCAGCGCCGGCTGGCCGGAAATCGCGCAGGGACTCCGGCGTCAGGACGCGGACCGACCAGCGGGAGGGATCGGCAAGCATCCGGCCGGCAGTTTCTCCAATGTCGCATTCCCGTCGCAGGGCGGCGCAGTCGGGGTGCCTGACGAGCGCGGGAACAAGCCAGTCAAGGGGACAGCGCGCCGAGAACAGAATGTGGTCGGGGATGGCCCAGCCGTCGCAGGCCGCAACCTGCGACCAACGCAGCACCGCCTTGCCGCGGTCGGCCACTGAACCGATCAGGATCAGTTTTTCACGGGCCCTGGTCAGGCCGACGTAAAGGGTGCGCATCTCCTCGGCAAGCGCCTCCGACTCCAGCCGGGCCCGGATGGCGCGCCTGGCCAGCGTTGGATAGACCACACGGGAGGCCAGGTCGACGACCTGCGGGCCCAGGCCCAGCTCGCGGTGCACCAGGACGCCCTTGTTAAGGTCCTGTTTGTTGAAGACCTTGCCCAGACCGGCCAGGATCACGATGGGAAACTCCAGACCTTTCGCCCTGTGGATGCTCATGATGCGGACCACGTCCTCGTCTTCCCCGAGAGCGCGCGCTGTCCCGAGGTCTCCCCCGCTCTCCCTGATGCGCCCGATGAAGCGCAGGAAACGGAAGAGGCCGCGGAAAACAGTGGTCTCAAACTCCCTGGCCCGCTCGTAAAGCGCCCTGAGGTTTGCTTGACGCTGCGGCCCGGCGGGCAATCCTCCGACAAAATCGTAATAGCCCGTGTCACGGTAAATGTTCCAGATTAGGTCCGAAAGGGCCCCCCGGCGGGCCATCGTGCGCCAGGCCTCCAGCTTTTCCAGGAAGGTGTTAAGGATTGCGGCCGCCGGCAGGGACGGGTCGCCGGCCGCCGCATGCACGGCGTCGTAGAAATCCCCGTTCTCCCTGGCCAGGCGGATGGATGCCAGGTCCTCGCCCGTCAGACGGAAGAGCGGCGAACGCAGAACACCGGCCAGCGGGATGTCCTGCCGCGGATTGTCGATGACGGCAAGCAGCGATAGCATGGTTTCCACTTCGTCGGCGGCGAAGTAGCCCGTGCCGAGGTCGGCGTAAACCGGGATGTCCTGCTGGCGGAATTCCTCCACGAAAACGCTCGCCCAGCCCGACGTCGCCCTCAGAAGGACCACGCAGTCGCGGTAGCCGGCGGGCCGGTAATCGCCCGTCGCCTTGTCAAAAACGCAAACTCCCGACTTGACGATGTTCTTGATGCGCCGGGCGGCGAGCAGCGCCTCCGACTGGCCGGCGGTCAACTCCCGGGCTGACGGCGGGCCGTTTTCTCCCTCGCCGTCCTCGGCGCCGTTTTCCTGTCCGCCATCGAGGTTAAGAAGGTACACCTCCACGGGGCCGGCGACGCTGTCGACGGCGGGAGGCGGCGCGGGGTACAGGGCGGCGTGGACGAGCTCGGCCTCAGCGCCGTACGGCATTTCCGCCGCCCTCGCGGTCATGATCTGCCGGAACAAAAAGTTGACGGCGTCGACGACCTGGGCCCGGCAGCGGAAGTTGCCGCTCAGGTGCACGAGGCGGCCGTCGGCGCCCGGACGTTCCCTGTAATCCGCCTGCTTCGCCAGGAACAGCCCGGGCTCGGCCAGGCGGAACCGGTAGATGCTTTGTTTGACGTCCCCGACCATAAACAGGTTCCGCCCGCCCGGCTGCTGGCGGGAAACAGTCTGCAGGATGCGCTCCTGGACCGCGTTGATATCCTGGTACTCGTCAACAAGCACTTCCTCGAAGCGCCCTCGCAAGTCGCCGGCGATCTCGGTTTCCTCGAGAAGCCGCAGCGCGTGGTGTTCAAGATCGCTGAAATCCAGGACGTTGCGGTTGCGCTTGGCCCTGGCGTAAGCGTTGTCGAAGGCTTTGACGACATCCACGAGAGCGCCGGCCATCGGCGCGACCAGCTTCAGGTCCTCGACGGCCTCCGCCGGGGAACGCGAACAGTATTCCTCCTTGAGCTTTCTTACGAGCTCCTTGGCCCTGTTACGCAGGTGCTGAACGCGTTCCTTCAGGCCGGGCTCGACGTCCCCGCCGCGGCAGGGCTTGATCTTGCCAAAGGCAGCCCGGGAGCAGGCGGCGTAGAAGCTTTCCCAGTTTTCGGCCAAGGTGGTGCGGATACCCGCAACCAGGGCCTCGTCCTCGGCCAGCGTCGCCAGGTAGATCCCGGGCCCGCCCGGTTGCGACGCCAGCGCCCGGGCGAGGCGGAGGTCGTGCAGCGCCCCGTCAAGGGCCAGCGCAATGTATTCCTTAAGATCGCCCATCCACGGAAAATCATCCAGGTCCATCTCTTGAGCCGACAGCGACCCTGCCGCCCCGGCGAGCCACGCCTGCGGATCGGGATGGGCGCCGGCGTGCCTGTGGATGTCCAGGACCAGGTCCTGCAGCAGGTGGTCGCCGCGTTCCCCCCCGTAGGCGTCGACCAGAGCCAGAAACCCCGTTTCCCCGGAAGCGTAGTAATGCTCGAACAGGGTCTCCACCGCGTCCAGGCGCAGCAGCGCGGCCTCGTGCTCGTCGGCGATGCGGAAGGCCCCGTCGATATCGAGCTTGTAAAAATACTGCCGCACGAGCTCCAGGCAGAAGGAATGCAAGGTGGTGATCGAAGCCCGGTCAAGCAGGGCGAGTTGCCGGGCCAGGTACCTGTTCTCCGGGTCGGCGCCGAGCGCGGCCCCGACGGCCAGCCCCACCCGCGCGCGGATCTCGGCGGCGGCCGCGTTGGTGAAGGTGACGACCAACAACCGGTCGACGTCGACCGGTTTTACAGGATCGGTGATGCAGCGCACGATGCGCTCCACCAGGACGGCCGTCTTCCCCGTCCCGGCCGATGCCGCAACCAGGACGTTGGTGCCCCGCGCGGTGATGGCCTCTTCCTGCTGGGCGGTCCATTGCGTCGTCAATTCCCGTCACCTCCGGCCGCAGCCGCGAGGGCGAGCCAGATCCGGTCTACGGGTTGCGCCCGCAATCGCCGGTATTCATTGCCGGGCAGCAAAGGGTCGAAATGGCACACCGGGCGGTAGGGGCAATACCTGCAGGAATTGTAGCTCTTGCCGTCACAGGGGTTGATCCCGACGGCGCCGTCCAGCATCGCCTTGCCGGCCGCGGCGAATACCCGGTGGACGTGCGCCCGCAGCAGGTTGAACCGGTCCTCGGATACGGCGGCCGCGGGCGGATAAAACGAGCCGTCGCTCTTAAGGCCCACCGGCAGGATTTCCGACAGGTGACCCGTTTGCCTGTCCATCATGCGGACGACTTCGGAATCGGCCAGAACGAACCCCTTCAGTTTGAGAGCGGCAAGGATTTTCTTCTCGGCCTCGGGAGGGTTCAACGGCCCCGGCGCGGCGACAAACGGGTCGCTGACGCTGAAATACAGAATCCCGGCCGGCAGGGCCGGCTTCCCGCATATCCGGACGGCGTGCGTAATGATGACGTCCAGGTACGCCAACAACTGCAACTGAAGGCCACAGGCGATAAGATTGAGGTCGGGATTGACGCGGCCTGTTTTGTAATCGATAATGCGGAAATAGTTACCGGAAGGTCCCGCAGCCATATCGACCCGGTCGATGCGCCCCTGCAGCTCGATCTCGCGGTCGTCGCCCAGTTTGAGCCGGATCGGGGGCAGTTCTTCCCCGGGACCGAAACCGATCTCAAAGGCCACAGGCCTGAAAGCCCCCCGGCGGCAGTGTTCGGCCATAAGCGCCAACGACCTTTCCAGGGTGCGCTGCAGCTTCCGGCTGAAATAGCGGAAACGGGCCGTGCTGAACAGGATTTCGCTTTTAAACTTCGGGGCCAGGTCCTCAAGCACTTCCGAGGCCAGCCGCCTGATCCCGGCGCGGTCGAGCTTTTCCCAGCCGTCTTCCCCGTCCCGCACACGCTCCCCGGCCATCTTCAAGGCGGCATGCAGGAAATCGCCCACCGCCGGCGCTGCAAAATCGAACTGGGGCCGCTCGCTCAGGCGCAGCCCGTGGGACATAAAGTGTGCGAAATGACAGGCCTGAAAACGTTCGACCTGAGAGACGCTCAAGCGTATGGGACAGCGGTACAGGTGCCGGGCCTTGACCGGGGAAATGTTTTGCTCGTTGTTCCGAAAAGTCAGACTGGCCAACAAACTCTTAAAACGGCCGGCCCACTGCGGGGCGGTCAGAAACCAGTTATAGGCTTCCAGCCAGACGGGGTCGCAGGAACCGCCCCTCCGCAAGGCCCGGAGCGCCGCGATAACGCAGGACATCGTCGGCTCCGGGCGGCATATCCAGGAGACATCCCCCGACGCCGGTTCAATGCCGGCGAAATCCTCGCGCAGCCGCGGGAAAAGCTCTTTAAGGCGCTGCAACAGCCGCGAGGGAGACAGGGCCCGCCCCTCGGCATCGCTCATCGGATAGCTGACCCACAAATACTCGCTGGCTCTCGTAAGGGCGATGTAGACCAGGTACTGTTCCTCGAAGACACGCTGCCGGCCGGATGGCGACAGTTCCACCCCGAGCGCTCGCAGGCGCTCCTGCTCGCGTTCAGTGAACAGGCCGTTCTCGGACGGCCGCATGGGCAGAACGCCGTCGTTGGCCCCAAGCACGAAGCACGCTTTGATCTCCGGGTTGCGCGAGCGGTCAAGGGCGCCGACGAGCACCTGGTCGACCCCGGGAGGGATCATTCCCAGGCGGATGCCTTCCACAGCGCTGCCGATAACCCGGACAAGGTCCCGGAGCGGAAGGTCCGCCTCGCCCAGGATCAGGACGAGCTGGTTAAGCAGGTGCACGACCTGTTCCCACACCTGTTTGTGTTCCTGGCTTTCTTCGAGCCGTCCGTTATTCGCGGCCGCTCTGGCCCACGACGCCAGGCGGCCGGGAACGCCGAGCCCGTCCAGCAGCTTGAACAGGTTCGCCGCGAGGGCGGCCGCGCCGGGAGCGCTCCGGGCTTGGGCGCAAAAGGCCGCCAGCTCGCGGGTCGCGCGCCTGCGGATGTCGTTGATCCGAGCAAGGAACCGCTCTTCCCCCGGGCTTGGCGCCGAGGCGTCATCCAGGCTGCGCCGCGCGAGGTACGGCCAGGGTTCGGCGCTAAGCCACTGGCCTTCCCTGATGCCGTGGGCCAGGACGTAGTTTTCAAGCAAATCAACCTCTTCACGGGTCACCGGGACGAGATCGGTCTTGAGAAAGCGGAAGACGGCGTCGTACGGCCAGCCGTCGGCCGCGACCTCCAGGGCCGAGGAAACCAGCTCGATAAGCGGGTGATGACCGACCGGCCTCTTGCGGTCAATAAAAAACGGGATGCCGTAATCGCTGAAAACGCAGGCCAGCAGGTCGTGGTACTGTTCGATGTCACGCATAACGACGCTTATTTCCCGCCACCTGTAGCCCCGGTCGCGGGCCAGGCTCACGATCTCGCGGGCGGCGGCCTCAACCTCGGCCCTTCGGTTGGCGCCCGCCACCAGGCGAAGGCCGGCGGGAATACCTTCGTAGGGCGGTGACGGGCGGCGATAAAAGGAAGACTCCAGATGCCGCAGCACCGGGCTGTCGAGAAAGCGCGCCGGCGACGACAGCACCACCGTCTCCTCGATGCGTACCCCGGCGCGGGAAGCCATTTCAACCAGCCGCCGGTAGGTGGCGCGGGTGGGATAGAAACCGTCGGACTCGTCGGCGGCGCCGGCATTGCCGGGGTCCAGGCAAAGCGCGACGTTCAGCCGCCCGGCGTGCAGCGCCAGCGCGTGCAGCATCGCATATTCTTGGGGGGTAAAACCGGAAAACCCGTCGACCCATATCTCGGCATCCTTGCATATCAGGGCTTGGCCGGCTTTTTGGGCCGCAAGGGCGAGAAAATCGTCGGGATCGGTGTACCGGCCCTCGAGCAAGCGGCCCAAAGCCGCCCAGACCGCAACCAGGTCCCCCAACTTGTCGGCCAGGGGGTCGCCGGGGATGCTTTGCCGGGCGGTCAGGAGTTCCCGCGGGCCGACGTTGCAGAATTTCAGTTCGGAAAGGGTGCGCGCAAGAACATCACAGAAACCGGGCTGCGCCGATGACCGTATAAAGTATTTTAACTCTTTGCGGTGTTTTTCCAGGATCAGGCGCAAGGCGATACGTTTGCCGATTTCGCTGATGCGCGGGTGGCAGGCTCCACCGGTTTCCTGGAGGATGCGCAGGGCGAGGCGGCGGAAGCTCAAGACGTGGGCCCTTGTAAAACCGCCGAGCCCGCTCGTGCGGGCCAAACCGAGTTCGGTCTGGAAAGTAGCCTGTTCCGGGACAAGCAGGATTAGCGGGCGGCCTTCGGGGGCCCGGCGCAACCGTGCCCCGATCTCGTCGAGGCACAGCCTGGTTTTCCCCGCGCCCGCGCGGCCGAGGATCAGGCGAAGATGCAAAGGACGTTCCTCCTCCGTTCCCAAATGCCCGACAGTATTATTTTCCGGGGGAAAGACAGCGGTTTGTCATTGCGACAACATTTCGGAAGAAACGGCAGGTATTCCTGCACGCCTTTTAGGAGCCCGGCCTGCGCACATAACCCCGGATGCTGCTGCCCCGGGAATGCACGAAGGTTTCTCCTTCGCGCCGTTCGAAGACGTACAGCATATCGGCCGCCGCTGTGAGATGCTGGTCGTGGGTGGCCATGACGATCTGCCTGTCAAACGTGTCGGCTACCGTCTTGAGAAAACGGCTCAAGCCGAGCGCGTACTGGTCGCTCAAATGCTTGACGGGCTCATCGAGAAGGAGAGGGCCGGGAAGCCTGGGCTGGTGGCCCTCCAGGAAAGCAATGCGCAGGGCTAGGGAGATGACGTCGACGATCCCCGCGCCCTGGGATTCCTGAAGAATCCCTTCGAGGGGAACGGCTCCGGAGGAAGACACGATAGAAAATTCGCAGACAATCTTCGGGTCGCGCCTGGCGAAACCTATCTTGAAGGTCGGCTCCGGCCCGAAAATAAAACGCAGCGCGCTGTTGACAAAATCCTCGACATCGCGCCGGGCGCTTTCCCTTACGCTGGCGGAAGACTGGGCGAGCAGCCGGCAGGCCTGCTCAAGCACACGGACGTCTTCCTCGCCGGCGCCCCGGGCTACACCCTCTTGCAAGGCGCTCAAGCAGCCGTCCAGGGCCCGGTCGGCCACGTGGGCGCCGCGAAGACGGCCGATCGCCTCCGCCCGCACGTCCTCCGGCTCGGTAAGCAAAAACGGCTGGTCGAACTGGCGGGAGACGTTGATCGCTGCCAGGACGCCGTCGGCGAGCAAGACGGGGGCGATCCCGTGGACGCCGCGCACCTCCTGGGGCACCTCGGCGTCGCTGGTTTCAAATGTCCGGCTCGCGCCGCCGGGATAGAGGATGAGGTAGGAATTCCGCGCGCGGGTGCGCGTCCTGCTGAGCGCCGTCCCGTCGCTGTACTCCAGCGAGACGCGGCACCAGTCCCGGCCCGAACGGATGAAAGCCGTCCCGCAGGGCTCGTTGTAAAAAAGCCAGACCAGGGCCCGCAAGACGCTGCTTTTGCCCTGGTTCGACTCACCGACGAGGACGTTGAAACCGGGCACCAGGACAAGCTCGGTCCTGCCGTGGGATTGAAAATTCTCAAGGACGACGCGGGCGATGTATGCCGTCAATTCACCCTATTCCTTTCCGGGCATCCTGTAAACGGTGCATGGCTTCGTCGCGCACCTTCTCGGACAGCGTGTCCCTCTGGGCCAAGTCGTGCAAAACGTCTTCGAGGGTGGAGGCCGATCCCCAACCCTTGAGGTAATCGGATAAAACTGCTTCCCGGGCTGTAAAATTATTGGCTTGCTGCGTGTCGATAACGGTGCTTCCGAGGGGTGCCGAAGTTAGCGGGATCAAGACGTAAGCAGGCTTTTCGCCCGTAAGGTCGATGAGCAGGACCTGCGGCCGGCGCTGCACATCAGCCGGCTGCGGCGAAAGGCGCGCGAGGGCGCCGGGGTTCGCCACCGTCCGCCCGTCGAACGTCACGGGAGCAAAGCCGAAGTGGGCGTGGCTCCCGAGCGTCAGGTCGGCTTCGGTGTTTTGTGCGACGGATTCGGCCAGGGTATGCGGTATCTCGGGCGCCACAGGTCGGGTCAAAAGCAGGCCGTGCGTGGTGTGGATGGCGAAATCGCAATCGACCTTGCGGACGCAATAATCCATCCTGAAGTCCCGCCTATCCATCGCGTAGTGAAAGTGCATTCCCGAAAGCTGCACTCTGACACCGCCGGCTTCGACGTAGACAGGAGATCCGGGCTGCAAGAGGCGAAAATGCCCCAGCCTGGACAGGAAGCCAAGCATGGTGCGGTCGAGCGTTTCGGGGTTATAGGCGTAAATGTCGTGGTTCCCGGCCACGGCGTAGATGGGGGCCCTGATACGCGCCAAGATTTCCATGAAGTCCCCCACCACGGGCAGCGGCAGGCTGGGCATGTCAAAAACGTCACCGCCGTGGATCACAAAATCGACGCGGTGCGTTTCAACGAGGCCGACCACCTCGATGAGCTTGGCGCGGAGGGTCGAGGCGAAATCGTCGAGCCTGTATTTGGGGTTCGTGCCCCGGATGTGGGTGTCGGTCAAGTACAAGAGCTTCATACTCGGCCTTCCCGGATTTACTTTAGATGTTGCTCAGGTTTTCGTCGGCTTCCCCGGTATTTCCTGCCGTGAGGGATAGAGAGAAGAAAAAGCCCGGCATCGTAGGAACTGTTGAAAAACAACGGTTGCCGGTCCTCTCCGAGCTTTCAGTAGGATTCGACAGCCTGGTTTCATTAACTTGAGATGCGTTTTGTTAAAGCCCCATTTAGCCGGCAGTCTAATAGCTTGGCTTGGTGTCGGCTGTCATCTCTCTTCATCGTTGCGGACCTGTGAGTGGAAGAGTTCGTCAAGCGACGGCTCGTGCTCCGCGCGGCTAACCTGGTCGATCACTTCCCTGACGCCTCGTGCCTTCGCGGCGGCGGGCCTCGCGGCGCGAATCTCCGATGGGTCGTCGGTATGACCGACCAAAAACACCCTTCCTCCGCTAACCTTCGCCCCGACCCGCTTTGCGTCCAACCCCGGGGTCTGGGCGAACTCCTCCATCACCTCTTCCAAGACCTCGGCGTCGGTAATCTGCCCGTCGGTGCTGATGGCAACGTCGTTCTCCACCCTTTTTACGCCGGGCATGGACGAAATCAGCCGGGTAAGCTGCTGCTTTTCGGCAAGAGTATCGACGATACCCGTCAAAACAACCTCTCCGTCGTGCTCGCTGGCGTTGAGGTCATAGCTGTAGAAACCTTTGTGGTGTTCCAGGAAATCCTGGATCCGCTGGCCGACTCCCCGATCGGCTTCATCGTGCATGTCTGCGTCACCTCAGGATTATTATGCCCAGCACTCAACTCGACAACCAAAAGGTCACGAGCTAACACTTCTTTACGATCACTCGTCATTGAGTGCTGGGTGGCCCTAAAGCGGCAATCTCCAGCAGCAACTGTGAAAGTTCTGGGCTCTTGACCAGGATGACGCCCCGCTCGGACAAACCGTAGCACTGAACCAGGTCACCGGGTACCGCCGCAAGAATCAACAGCCGGTCGTTTTTCATTCGCAGGAAGAGGCCGCCATTGGGCTTTTCGGCGTCCGGAACCTCCAAAACCGGCACGGACGCATTAAGGAGCTCCACCGCGGTTTTGGCCTGGACGTCATCGACGTTCCACTGCTTTTCCGTATCCCTGTATAATACCTCTTCCAACTCTCCTGGCTGGACGGCTACACCCGGCATCGTGGCCGCCAGCATGCGGGCACTGCTGCCGTTTGGATGTCCTGAACCGCGCTTCGGAACGCTGCCGCCGTTGACAGTAGCAGTCAGTGATCGCGGCGAGCTGCCCTCTGAGCTGCCATTATCCACTATAACAGAGTCTTGCCCCTGCAACGCTCCTTCATTATCGGGAGACATCCCGATGACCCCCGGAGCGGTTTTAACCTGCGATTGGGCACCCTCGTCCTTTAACTGTTTATCAACCTGCTGTTCCTGACTCTTGGCTCTACCTGGCTGGGAATCCGCGACCTCCCGGGGCGGCCCGAAACCAAACTGCTGCAGACCCAAACCTACACCGACAGCCAGGAAGAAAACGGCCGCGACGGCGAATGCGCCCAGCCATCCTTGCCATAATCTTGCGGGCCGGACCACCAGTTTCTGCTTGAGGGCCCGCCATGCCGATTCAGTATCAAAGCCAGGACTATCCAGGGCCTGCGCGTACAGCGCGAGCTTCGTATCGACAAAGCTGCTGCACTCCCTCAAGTTATCCAGTCCCTCGCGGCACAAGTCGCACTCTGAAAGGTGCCGTGCAATGCGTTCACGTTCGCTTTCGGGGACTTCGCCGTCCAAATAGGCCTGCAACGTACCCTCGTTAAAACACATGGTTAGGCACCTCCCTCCTGGCGATTGAATTCATCACGGAATTTGGCTCGCGCCCGGGCCAGGATAGTACCCACGGACGAAGCCTCCACGCCTATGGCCCGCGCCACTTCGGCATAACTGTACCCGGAAAACCTAAGGATCAAACATATTCGGTCGCGTTCAGCAAGTTTGTCCAGAACGGACCTGACCTGTTTCACCTCGTGCCGGCGCCAGAACTGGTCGACGTCGGTAGTGTGCACCCCTTCGGAAACCGTCCTGAGCTCTCTTTTCTGGCGGTTCTGTTCCCTTTGGATGTGCTTATAGGCCAGATTGACAGCCACCTTACGCAGCCACCCGACAAGATTGTCGCGGTGACGGGGCGGCGTCGCGTACAGCTTGAGGAAAGTCTCCTGGGCCAAGTCCTCAGCGCTTGTCCGGTCGCCGGTAACATAAGCTAACTGGCGGCAGATTTCCGGATAATAGCGTTCAAAAAGCTGCTGGTATTCTTCCAGCGTTAAACTGATACCTTCCCTAACTCCTCTTTCAGAGATAGGTCCACACCTCCTGGACCACTCTCTATTCTATCTAATCCTTGAGTGGCTGATTTGTGACGTTAAAGCGCCACAGGAAATTATTAGACAGATTTTATAACCTGCTAGTCCTGTATGGTCTCAAAGTACCATCCAGACCATACCCTAACCTCCCAGATAACCGACGATCAAGTCCCCGACCTCGCTGGTGGAATATCCCATCCTACCGGCGGCCATGCTCTTGAGGTTGTTGGCGCACGCCAGCTTCACGGCCTCTTCCACCGCTTGCGAAGCTGCGTTCTCGCCCAGGTGTTCGAGCAGCATCGCCATGCTCATGACGGCGGCAAGCGGGTTGATGACGTTTTTACCTGTATATTTCGGGGCCGAGCCGCCGATCGGCTCAAACATCGAGACACCCTCGGGGTTGATGTTGCCGCCCGCGGCAATACCCATGCCCCCCTGGATCATGGCGCCGAGATCGGTGATAATGTCGCCGAACATATTGTCGGTAACAATCACGTCGAACCACTCGGGGTTCTTGACCATCCACATGCAGATGGCGTCAACGTGCGCGTAATCCCGCTCAATGTCGGGGTATTCCTGGCCCACCTCGTGAAAGACGCGCTCCCACAGGTTAAAGGCGTAAGTCAGGACGTTGGTCTTGCCGCAAAGCGTCACCTTTTTGGCCTTGTTGCGCTTGCGACAGTATTCAAAGGCGAACCGAATGCAGCGTTCCACGCCCTTGCGCGTGTTTATCGAGGTCTGAATGGCCACTTCATCGGGTGTTCCCTTTTTGAGAAAGCCGCCCGACCCGGTATAGAGCCCTTCGGTGTTCTCCCGCACCACGACGAAATCAATATCCTCGGGCCCCTTTCCTTTTAACGGGCATTCAACGCCGGGAAAGAGCTTGACCGGGCGAAGATTGACGTACTGGTCAAGGGCAAACCGCAGGGTCAGCAGGATACCTTTTTCCAGGATGCCGGGTTTAACGTCCGGGTGACCGATCGCTCCCAGGTAGATCGCATCGAAAGTCTTTAGTTCATCTACGGCGTCGGGAGGCAAGACCTCCCCGGTCTTCAAGAAACGCTCCCCGCCGTAGTCAAATTCAACGGTCTCATACGCAAAGTTAAACTTTTTGGCGATGGCGGCCAGAACCTTAAGGCCTTCACGGACCTGTTCCGGACCGGTCCCGTCCCCGGGAATCACAGCAATGCGGTACATCTTTTACACGCCTCCAAATGCTTGTTAAATTTATTGGCATTTCCGAACGGAAATGCCTTCGAGTCCTACTACTTACTGCCTACTACCGCCCAATCCGCCAGGACTGGGCTTGAGGCGGCTCCTTCCTATTCTACCGCAAAAAGCGACTTATGTCGCAGTTTATTTACGGCTGCCGTTGCGCATTCTAACTGCGGAAAGGCCGATTAGGAGGGAAAAGCGTTGAAGACCGTAAACATCGATTTCGGGCACAAGGTCGACGACGGCGACATACGCTGGCTGGCCGCGACGTTGCCGGGATTGCGGCACGAAGACGAGCTGGTGATCACCATGGAGGCCGCTGACGCCCACCAGGCCGAAAGGGTCTACGAAATGCTGACCGAAGGAGACTTCGACTACCAGCCCAAAACCGACGACCACGGACAGGTTTACGTGATAACGGCCCGCAAACGGGCCCCAAAGCACTAAGTGCTTAGGGGCGGGTGACCATCCACCCCGTCCCTGGTCACCACGGCGATGATCAGCCTCCGGCGCGGAGGAGGTTCCTGACCGAAACGGTAAGCCTTCTGTAAGGCTGTCATGGCCTCGTCCAGCCCGGCCGGGTCGTTGACGTGCAGGATACCCAGGGGCTCCCCTTCTTCCACGCGCATGCCGACCTTTTTTATGACCGTTACCCCGACCGCCGGATCGATCGACGATTCTTTGGTAAGCCGTCCGGCTCCTAACAGCGACGCCGCCTTGCCGACAGTCTCGGCGTCTATTGACTCGACAAAGCCGGAGGCCGCACTGGGAACAGGCACTTCCCGCGCGGCGCGCGGCAGCAGGCTCCCGTCCTCGATAACGGCAGGGTCGCCGCCCTGCGTGCTGATCCATTCCCGGAATTTGGCAAGCGCGCATCCGCCGGACAGGAGTTCTTCGCACAGCCTGCGCGCATCGGCCGGGGTCGGGGCCTTGCGTCCCAGGACAACCATGTAGGACGCCAGGTTGACACACAATTCTCTAAGGTCTTCCGGGCCTCCGCCCGCAAGGACGTCTATCGCCTCGCGCACCTCCAGGGCGTTGCCGACCGCAGTCCCGAGCGGCTCGTCCATGCCGGTCACCAGGGCTACGGTGTGCAGGCCGCGCCGTTCGCCGACAGCGACCATGGCCCGCGCCAGATCAACGGCTCCCTGCACCGTTTTCATGAAGGCTCCGCTCCCGGCCTTGACGTCGAGGACGACTGCGTCGGCGCCGGAGGCCAGCTTCTTGCTCATTACGCTGGAGGCGATCAGGGGGATGCTGTCCACGGTCGCCGTAACGTCCCGCAGGGCGTAAAGCTTCTTGTCGGCCGGGGTTAGGTTTCCGGTCTGGGCGACGACGGCCACTCCTGTCTCCCTGACCTGTTTTGCCATTTCGTCGAGGGTCAGCGTGGTCCGGAATCCGGGAATCGACTCCAGCTTGTCCACCGTCCCGCCGGTGTGGCCGAGACCCCGCCCGGACATTTTCGCGACCGGGACTCCGGCGGCGGCCGCAAGGGGCGCCACGATAAGGGTGGTCTTGTCGCCGACGCCGCCGGTGCTGTGCTTGTCGACCTTGATCCCCGGGATGGAACCGAGGTCGCAGCGATCACCCGACCGGACCATGGCCTCCGTCAGGTCGGCGGCCTCCCGGTCGCTCATGCCCCGAAAATAAACGGCCATTAAAAAGGCGGCCATCTGGTAATCAGGGATCGATCCCTCAGTATAGCCTTTGACGAGGAAGTCTATCTCCTCAACTGACAATTCGCCCCCGTTGCGCTTCTTCAGGATAAGATCGTAGGCTCTCATTGTGCGTCCCTCCCCGCAAGCGTCTCCTGCAAAAAACTCTGCCCTATTCCCCACGGGATCCCGAACACCTCGGCCATCGTCGCGGCCACGTCGGCAAAGCTCTCGCGGGTTCCCAGGGGCCGGTTTCCACGCGTCCCCGGATGGTAGGCCAGCACCGGCACGTATTCGCGGGAGTGGTCGGTGCTGCTGGTCGTAGGGTCACAGCCGTGATCAGCGGTAATGACGAGCAGGTCCTGTGCCGCGAGGTGCGCCAAGATCCGTGGCAGGGCGCCGTCAAAGGCCTCCAGGGCGGCGGCATACCCGCAGGCGTCGTTGCGGTGGCCGTAAAGCATGTCAAAGTCGACAAGGTTGGCGAAAATCAGACCCGTGGGGAAACCGTCAAGGGCGCGGTGAATAGCGTCAACACCGTCGGCGTTGTTCCTAGCGGGGAGGTGGGCGGTGATCCCGCGCCCGGCGAAGATGTCCTTGACCTTGCCGATGGCCACGACGTGCTGGCCGGCGTCCTTCAGGGCGTCAAGGACCGTCGGCCCCACGGGGGGAAGCGCGTAGTCGTGCCGCCTTTCGGTCCGTCTGAAGGAACCGGGCTCGCCCGTGAACGGCCTGGCGATGACCCGGCCGACGGCGTGCTCCCCCCGGAGCAGTTCCCTGGCCGTCTCGCATATTCGATACAGCTCCTCGACGGAAACGACGTCCTCGTGCGCAGCGACCTGGAAGACACTGTCGGCGGAGGTATATACAATCAGGGCGCCCGTACGCATGTGCTCCGCGCCCAGTTCTTCGATGATCGCCGTTCCGGAAGCGGGTTTGTTACCCAGGACGGAACGGCCGATGCGCCTTGAGAACTCCTCGATGATCTCGCCGGGGAAGCCCTGCGGGTATACCGGGAACGGCTTGTCCAGGATGAGACCGGCCAGTTCCCAGTGGCCGGTGGTCGTATCCTTTCCCGCCGATTTTTCGGCCATCTTGCCCCAGGCGGCCAGCGGTTCCTCTGCCGGGGGAACGCCCTGGATGGGAGCGATGTTGCCCAGCCCCAAAGCCCCCAGCGTGGGAAGCCTCAGCCGGCCCACCTGGCAGGCGATGTTGCAAAGCGTGTTGCTGCCTTCGTCGCCGTACGCCGCCGCGTCGGGAAGCCAGCCGATGCCGACGCTGTCCAGTACAATCACAATTACGCGGTTGATTGGCAAATATCAGCCCTCCTCGCTGCTTTTATTATTCCCGCTGCGCTAGGCGCGGGGATGGGCGGCATTGTAAACGTCGCGCAGCTTGCTCAAGGTTACGTGAGTGTAGATCTGAGTGGTGACGATGTCAGCGTGCCCCAACAGTTCCTGGACCACGCGCAGGTCAGCCCCGTTTTCGAGCAGATGGGTGGCGAATGAATGCCGTAAGGTGTGGGGGCCGATTTCTTTCTGAATCCCTGCAGCCCCGGCATACGCCCGGGTCATTTTCCAAACCGTCTGCCTGGTGAGGGGCCTGCCCCTGCGGTTGAGGAAAACCAGGCCGGTAGGCTCGGAAACCAGCGCGGGCCTGACTTCGCGTAGGTAAAGACTCACATAGCGGGCGGCGGTGCTGCCTAGGGGCACCATCCGTTCTTTTGCCCCCTTCCCCAGGCAGCGCACGAACCCTTTTTCCAGGTTAACGTCTTTCAGTTCCATCCCTACCAACTCCGAGACGCGCAGGCCGGAGGCGTACAACGTTTCAAGGATGGCGCGGTCGCGCAGCCCGAGCGGCGTCGCGGTGCTGACGCTTTCGAGCAGCCGTTCGACCTCGTCCACCCTCAAGACTTTGGGCAGGCGCAGCATTACGCGAGGCGACGAAAGGGTGCTTGAAGGGTCAGCGGGCAGCATGCCCTCGGCGACCAGGAAGCGCAGAAAACTCCGGATGGCGGACAGGCAGCGGGCCAGGGTCTTCGGGCTCTTCCCCGCATGCTGGAGCTCACCGAAAAAGGCCGTGATCAACCCTTTGTCCTCCGGCTGGAGTTCGGTGACACCGCGTTTTTTAAGAAAAGCGCAGAATTCCTTGAGATCCTGTTCATACGCTTTGATGGTGTTAAAAGACAGGCCCCGCTCGACGGCAAGGTAATCGAGAAACTGCCTGACCCGCGTTTCCATGCCATCACTTCCGAGATTTTCTAACAGTTGTCTTTCTCCCCCATAAAAAAAAATCCTACCGGGAATTGGCCCGGTAGTAATCTTTGAGACTGTCTATGATGCCGCTCCAGGGGTCTCCGGTCGCCGGCGTGACAGCCCCCGGGTTCTTCGGCGCGGAGGTTGTAAGAATGCCGTAGACCTGCGTCGAAAGAATGGCGATGATCAGCACCAGGAGCAGGAGCCTGAAGGCGAACAGGACCTTGCGCTTGATGGCCGAGATGATGACCACAATCAAGGCGTCATCCCCCTTTACTGCCCGCAGACGGCCAGCGCGGCACGCAGCAGATACGGGCTCACAAAGGCTTCCACCAGGCCCGAGCCTATCGCTACGGAAAGCGACGCGCAGATGGCGGCGGTGTAGCGGAGAAAGCTCGACCATACGGTGACCTGGGGGTTGAAGCCCCTTCTCACGAGAAGCAGCGAAAACGACAGGGCAGCGACACCGGCGAAGATCATGGCCGGCAAAAGGATGGTGTTCTGGGGAAGGAGCGATGCAGACGCCAAAAGGACCCCCGGCAGACCCTGCTGCCCGACGATCAGGCTGGCGGCGAAGCCGAGAGCGAAGCCCCGCACGAAGATCAGGGCCAGCATCACCGGCGCGCCGATCACCGACAGGCCGGCGAAATAGACGGCGCCAAAGAAAACGAGGTTTTCAAAGGTGGCGGCCTTGAGGATGGCGGCCCCATGCAGCCCCTCGGCGGGGGTTGCGGAGAAAAGCGTGGAGATGTAAGCCTGGAGCTCATCAACCTGCTCGCCCTGGAGGCTGCCGGCCGACCACACGCCCACCCCCATGCCGATGACAAGGAAAAGAATAACCACCAGGTAAAGGGCCCAGTTGTTCCTTAAAGAAGCCACCCAGATCTGGCGAATAACCCTAGGCATTACAGAGATACCCCTTCCCATCATCGCCGGAAGGACCGCTATGACACTCTGTCTCTATCAGCATTGTATGGGACGGCTCTCCAGTTTATGCCATTTAAAGAGCCTTTCGAACCACGATCTCTACCGCATGTAAAGTTGTATTGATGGGAGCAAGGTTACAGGTAACGGCATTAGGGAAGGGAGTTACACACGTGATTTCAAGAATAAAAGTGGCCTGTTAAATCCTGTTAAATATATGACTGACCCCAGGTATCGTTAACGGTCCCCCGATAGAAGACGGGGATTGCAGATGACCTGCTTGAATATATTTAAGATTTTACTTCTCAAGCCCTGATAAAGTTCTCCGCGACAAGGCGGGCGGCGGCGCCCGCCGCCCGGAAGAAGGCGGGGTCGTCCTGCGGGCCGCGCCCCATGGTGGTCACCTGCAGTCCGGTTTCTTCAAGCGCCTTGATGCCGATTTCGCCGTCGAGGATCCTGACGTCGTGCTTTTCGGCCAGGCCGCTGCACGCGATCTGTTCCATGATCACGTCCATATGCGGGGGTTCGAGGGAGGGGATGGGAAGGCAGGCCCTGACGAGGGCGACCCTGGTAAGGGCGGTGACGGTGTGGTGGCTGATCCCGCGATGCCGCAAGCGCCGGTCGCCGAAGCTGATGCGCGGGATGGCCACGGGCAGTCCTCCCAGGGTATGCACGGCGTTGACGATCTGGCCCTGTTCGAGCCCCGTGAACCCGAAGGTTGAACCGGTGCCGACCACCCCGGGACCCATTACGGCGATAATTACGTCGGCTTGCGCGGCCACCTTGGCGGCCAGCAAGCCGGAGTAAATGTTAATGGCCTCGAAATCGCCTCCAAAGGCATGACCGCACGTCACGGTAGCCTGTACAAACCCCTTTTCTTTAAGCTGGTGGACAAGACGGCTGAAAGCCAGGGGCAGCGCTCCCCCATCCGTCATGAGGTACACCACCCGCAGGGACGGGTCAAGGACGTGAAGGGCCGCCGCCGCAGGGCCCAGCATGCTGTGCAGCCCGCCGATCAACACGGGCGTGCCCGAAAGCGACGTGCAGTCCCGCATGACCTGGGCGTGGGGACTGGCTTCTTCCTCGACGGCCAGGACTTTGACCTGGCACGGGGCATAGCGCATTTTCATAATGTGACCGGGCTCCGGGGCATCGGTGGCCGTAATCGAGTGATTAGCGATGACGAAATGCACGCCTCCTGTCCCAAGCTTCTTATGGACAGCGGTGGTGTTGAGCGCAACCTCGTCCCCCGGCTGTACCGGTCCGGTCAGGTCTTCGTAACAAACGGCTCTCTCCTGCCGCCCCTCCACGTCGACAAGCACTTCACATATGCCGGGCCGCCGGGCGACGATCTCCAAAACCAGTCCCCGTCGAATGCGAATCAAGCGATGACCTCCAAAGCGCTGCTGTCTATTAGTATATTGCCAGGAGCCGGCAAATCCAACAGAAATTGACCCCCGCAAGGCCGCGATGCTATACTGGTACGAGATTTGGATCGGGAGGTGGTGCTTCGTGCCCTTCGACGGCTTAGTCCTGGCCGCTGTCCGCCGGGAGCTCTGCGGCCTTTGCACGGGCGGGCGCCTCGAACGGGTGCAGCAGCCGGCCCCTGATCAGCTCGTGCTGCTGATACGCAGCCGAGGGGAGAAATTCCGCCTTCTTGTATCCGCCCACGCGACTGGATACCGCGCCCATCTGACCGCATCGGCGCCGGCAAACCCGCCTTCTCCTTACACCTTTTGCCAGGTTTTGCGCAAGCACCTTGAAGGCGCGCGCATAGAAACCATCGAGCAGCCCGGGTTTGAAAGAGTGCTGCGCATAGCGCTGGGAGGCCGCGACGAACTGGGACGGCCCTTCAGAAAAACGCTTGTCGCCGAGTTCATGGGCAAACATTCCAACATCATTCTCGTCGACGAAGACGGGATCATCCTTGACGGCATCAAGCGCTACACCCACGCCGTAAGCCGTCTCCGCCAGGTCCTGCCCGGCGCGGAATACGTCTCTCCCAAACGCGAAAAAAAGGATCCGCTGGATATCGACGAGGAGGGTTTCATGGATGCCGTTACCGGGAAGGGCCTCGGCATTTCGTTGGCCGCAGCCCTGCAGCAGAGTTTTGAAGGCTTAAGCCGCGTTATGGCGGGCGAACTTCTATACCGGGCCAACCTTCCGGCCGATATTCGCGTGGAAGAATGCGGGGTCTACGAGCTGCGCGCGGTGATGACGAGCCTGCGGAACCTCTTCCTGAAGGCTTTAGCCGGGCGCTTCAGGCCGGGGCTTTTACTCGGCGCTGCAGGCCAGCCCGTCGACTTCGCAGCCTTTCCGCTTGAAGGCGCGCCCGGCATCCAATGGCAGGAATACACAACCATGAACGAAGCCATCGACCGTTTTTATACTTTCCGCTTGCAGAGCGAGGCCGTCGAAGAGCAGCGCCGGGCGCTGCTCGGCATCGTTAACCGTGAAGTCAAAAAGATCGATCGGCGGCTTGAGGACTGCCGGTCGGTGATCGGCAGCGCCGGGGAGGCCGAGCAGAACCGGATCTACGGCGAGCTTATTACCGCCAACATCCACCAGTTACAACAAGGCGCGGACCAGGCCATGCTCACCAACTTTGCCGTCATGCGGAAAGTGACTGTCCCCCTCGATCCCGCGCTGTCTCCCTCCGCCAACGCCCAGCGCTACTTCAAACGCTACCGCAAGCAGAAAGGGGCCGTCGCCAGGGCCTGCGAGGAAACCAGGAGCCTCGAAAACGAAAAGGCCTATCTTGAGGCGGTGGAAACCAGCATCGTCCTGGCGGCCGGCCTCGACGAGCTTTCGGAAATCCGTGAGGAACTCGTCCAGCAGGGTTACTTGTCTGGCAATAAAACAGCGCCCAAACAAGCCGGGCGCCCGTCCCCGGTAGCCGAACCCCTCTCTTTTGCGGCCCCCAACGAGATGCGCATACTTGTGGGGCGCAACAACCGGCAGAACGACATCGTAACCTTCAAGCTTGGCAAGGACGAGGACGTATGGCTGCACGCCAGGGGCGTGCCGGGAGCGCACGTGGTTATCAAGACAGCGGGCCGGGAAGTCGATCCGGACACCCTCGAAAAAGCCGCATCCCTCGCCGCGTATTTCAGCCGCGCGCGGCTCGCCCCCAGCGTCCCCGTCGACTACACGCTGCGCAAATACGTAAAAAAGCCCAGGGGCGCCAAACCCGGGCTGGTTATCTATACAAACGAGAAAACCCTTACCGTCTCGCCGTCACCGCCCTGATCAGTCGCCGGTAAGCGGTCGTCGGTCGTCAGAATAGCAGGGATTCGCGGAGCGAATCCCATCAAGTACCGACTACTGACGTCTGACGACTGACGACTGAATTGCGGCTGCCCGGTTTTATCGGGGGTACTTCGCCGGCCATACACAGGGGGCATTCTTCAGGCGTATAGGTGGCGATATCGAGGGTAAGGAGCGCGTACTTGCGGACCCCGAAGTCGACCTTCCCGCCGCTGCGGTCCACGATCACGCCGACGCCAGCCACTTCCCCGCCGCATTCGCGGACGACATCCATTACCTCCATCACCGACCCGCCGGTGGTCACCACGTCCTCCACCACGAGCACCCTGTCACCGGGCGTGACGCGGAACCCCCTCCTGAGGGTCATTTTCGCGTTTTCCCTCTCGGTGAAAAGGCATTGGGCATCGAGAGCCCGCGCCACCTCGTAGGCGATGATCACGCCCCCGAGGGCGGGGCCGATAACAAGATCGATATCCTCGCCGGCAAAGGCGGCGGCGATAGCCCTGCCCAGTGTCTCGCAGTGGCGCGGGTACTTCAGAACCTGCGCGCACTGGACGTATTGCCCGCTGTGCCGCCCCGAGGTCAGCAGGAAATGCCCCGAAAGGAGGGCCCCGCTGCTCTCCAAGATACCCTTGACTTCGTCTTCCCCGAGCTTGCGCGTTTCCATCACGACGTCCTCCCCACTGCGGATTCGATGTCCTCGACGATCGACCTTACGGCGGCCGGGGGATCATCGGCTTTTGTAATCGGCCGCCCCACCACGAGGTAGTCGGCTCCCTGCGCCACCGCCGCGCCCGGGGAAGCCACCCGCACTTGGTCGTCTGCGGCCCCTTCGCCCGGGAGGCGGATGCCGGGCGTAATGATTAAAAATCCGGGGCCGAAGGTCTCGCGGATGGTCCGGGCCTCACGCGCGGAGGCAACCACCCCGTCCAGTCCGGCCCGGTGCACCAGCCGCGCCCAGCGCGCGACGACGTCGGCGGCGCTCCCCGCGATGCCCAGTTCCGCGAGGTGTTGATCGCCCAGGCTCGTCAGGACCGTCACGGCGATAACCTTTGGACAGGGTATCCCGGAGAGCGCCGACTCCTCGGCGGCGGCCGCCGCGGCGGCGCGGAGCATATCCCCGCCCCCGGCGGCGTGCACGTTGATGATCGAGGCGCCCAGGCGGACGACGGCCCTCACCGCCTGCCCCACGGTCTGCGGAATGTCGTGCAGCTTGAGGTCGAGAAACACCGGGCACCCCAACCCGGCAATCTTCCCTACGACCTCACGGCCGGCGCTGTAGAAAAGGCGCATGCCGATCTTGAAGCCGCCCACGCTTCCCGCCAGGCTGCGGGCCAGAGCTACGGCCTCCCCCTCGTCGTCAAAGTCCAGCGCCACAAAGATACGGTCCTTGGCCTGCATTATTTTACCGTCTCCTTAACGGTGGGCCGCGCCCACCAACTCGTTAACGTTCCGTACTCCCTGTTGCACAAGGAGTGCCTCAAGCTCGTCGAGCACGCCGGTGACCGCCGTGGGATTGACGATGTTGGCCGTTCCGACGGCGACGGCCCGGGCTCCCGCCAGGATGAATTCCAGGGCGTCGGCTCCCGAAGATATGCCCCCCATGCCGATGATGGGGAGGGAAACCGCCTCGAAAACCTGCCAGACGCAGCGCAGGGCCACGGGTTTAACGGCGGGACCGGAAAGCCCCCCGAAGACGTTGGCTAGAAGCGGCTTCCGGCTGCGCCAGTCGATGGACATGCCCAGAAGCGTGTTGATGAGGGAAATCGCGTCCGCGCCCGCCCCGGCGACGGCCAAGGCGATCGACCGGATATCGGTGACGTTGGGGGTCAGCTTGGCGATGACCGGACGCGAAAAGCCGGCCTTCACGGCCTTAACAACCTCGGCGGCCATCTCCGGAACGGTCCCAAAGGCGATCCCGCCCGCTTTGACGTTGGGACACGATATGTTCACCTCGACGGCGCTGATCCCGCCGGCGGGGTCGAGTCTCTCCGCCAGGGCGGCATACTCCTCGACGGTGTTGCCCGCAATGCTGACGACGACGGGTATGCCCAGCTCCTCAAGCCCGGGCAGGACATCGGCGATAAACCTGTCGACGCCCGGATTCTCCAGCCCTACGGCGTTGAGCATGCCCGACGGCGTCTCGGCGATGCGCGGGGGCGGGTTGCCGTCGCGCGGATCGAAGGTGATGGTTTTGACCGTCAGCGCGCCTAACCGGGAAAGATCTACGTACTTCGCGTACTCAAAGCCGTAGCCGAAGGTGCCCGAGGCCGTGGTGACGGGGTTTTGCATGCGGATTCCGGCAATCTCGACGGCCAGGTCGGGTTTCATTCCCAGACCACCTCCCCGGCCGGGAATACCGGCCCGTCGGCACAGACACGCGCGTACTTGCGCGGGTAGCCGTGCACCGCAGCGCTGCAGCACATGCAAGCGCCGACGCCGCAGCCCATGCGCTGTTCGAGGGATACCTCCCCTTCGACGCCGGCTTCACGCATCACCTTACATAGAGCTTTAAGCATTAAGGCCGGCCCCGCCGCGTACACGTAGGAAAACCGGCCCCGCCGGAGTTCGCCGGCAGCCAGTTCCACAACAGAACCGTGGAATCCCGCCGAGCCGTCGTCGGTGGCTGTTTTCCGGTCAAAACCCGTCCTGGCGACCCTTTCCCCCGCCAGGATGAGATCCGATGTCCGCGCTCCCTGAAAAAGCACCCCATCCTGGCCGGCCGCCCCGAGTTCGTCAAGAAGAAAGCAAAGGGGAGCGATCCCCAGCCCGCCGGCCACGACAGCTACAGGCGCGGCCGGGGCCGGCACGGTAAACCCGCGGCCGAGGGGCCCCAGCACGGAAAGAACCGGACCCAGCCGGTCGCCGGCCAAGAGCTTCGTTCCGCGGCCCACGACCTGGTACAGGATTTCCAGGGTTCCCGCCGCAAGGTCCGCCCCGTATATCCCGAAGGGGCGCCGCAAGAGGGGGTCGGTGCTGTGACTGAGCTTTAAGTGTACGAACTGCCCGGGCCTGGCGGCGCGCACAATGTCGGGCGCGTACAGGATCAAACGGTAAACCCCGTCGCTTACCCGCTCATTGGCCAGCACCCCGGCATCGTGAATCAGCGCCAACGTCTCACCCGCGATCAGATCACTCACTGTTCCGCGCTCCGGCATCCTCCGGCCCGACGTATTCCTGTAAAGGCACCGGGGGTTTGTCGTAGCCGGTCTTGATCGCGGTCATTACATCGAGCACGACGTTGGCCGTGTCCAGCGAGGTAAAGCACGGGACGCCCATCTCCACCGCCGCCCGCCTGATGCGGAACCCGTCCCGCTCGGGGGCCTTGCCCCTCGTCAGGGTATTGATGATCAGGTGGATCTTGTTGCCCATGATCAGGTCGATAATATTCGGCGAACCCTGGCCGAGCTTGCGTACCCGTTTGACCTCGATGCCGTCCTGCTCGAGCATCGTGGCCGTGCCGTCGGTGGCGTAGATTTCAAATCCCAGCTTGAGCAGGCTGTGCACGATGGCCACGGCGTCGTCCTTGTCCTTGTCGGCGACCGTGACCAGCGCCGTCCCCTTGTGCGGAACACCGTAACCGGCGGCGACAGACGCCTTGTACAGTGCCGAGGCGTAGTCCTCGGCCACGCCCATAACCTCGCCTGTCGACTTCATTTCCGGACCCAGCGCGACATCAACGTCGAGCAACTTGGCAAACGAGAAAACGGGAGCCTTGACGCCGATCAGGGGTGTTTCCTTGACCAGGCCCGTTTTAAAACCGAGATCGGCCAGCTTTGTTCCCAGAATGACCCGTGTGGCCAGGTTGACCATCGGCACCCCGGTAATCTTGCTCAGGTAGGGAACGGTCCGGCTTGAGCGCGGGTTAACCTCAAGAACGTACAGCCCGCCGTTGTGCAGGACGTACTGGATGTTCACCAGCCCCTTGACGTTCAGGGCCCGGGCCAATCTGACAGTGTACTCGACCATCTGGGCTTTAACCTGCTCGTCGAGGTGCTGCGGAGGCAGCACGGCGATGCTGTCACCGGAGTGGACGCCGGCGCGCTCGACGTGTTCCATGATGCCGGGGATAACCACCGTCTCGCCGTCGGATACCGCGTCCACCTCCAGTTCCTTGCCGATGAGGTACTTGTCGACGAGGACGGGGTGTTCCGGCGTGACCTTCACGGCACTGGCCATATAATTCAGCAGGTCGTGCTCGTTGTAGACGATTTCCATCGCCCTGCCCCCGAGGACGTACGACGGCCTGACGAGAACCGGAAAACCGATGCGGCGGGCGATGGTCAGGGCGTCATCCACCGAGTAACCGGTGCCGCCCGGCGGCCTGGGGATATCGAGTTCGCCTAAAAGCTTGTCAAAACGCTCGCGGTCCTCGGCCCTGTCGATGTCCGCGACCGAGGTGCCCAGGATTTCAAACCCCGCCTCGTGGACGGCGCCGGCCAGGTTGATCGCCGTCTGGCCGCCGAACTGGACGACCACGCCGTCCGGCCGCTCGCGATGGAGGATGTTCAAGACGTCCTCGGCGACCAGCGGTTCGAAATACAGCCTGTCGGCCGTATCGAAGTCGGTGCTGACGGTCTCCGGGTTGCAGTTGATGATCACAGCCTCGTAACCCTGCTGGCGCAGGGCCCAGACCGAGTGCACCGAGCAATAGTCGAACTCGATGCCCTGCCCGATGCGGATCGGGCCCGAGCCAAGCACGACGACTCGTTTCCGTTCCCCCGTCTCAACCTCGTCGGCGTCCTCGTAAGCGGAATAGTAGTAGGGCGTCACCGCTTCGAATTCGGCCGCGCACGTGTCTACCATCTTGTAGACCGGCCGGATGGCGTGCCGCGCGCGCAGTTCGCGGACCGCCCGCTCGCTGGCGCCGGCAAGGCGGGCGATTTCGGCGTCGGAAAAACCGGCCCTCTTTGTCTTCCGGAGAAACTCCGGCGTTAATCCGGCGAGCCCGCCCACGCTGATCTCTTTTTCAAGATCGACGATATTCTTGATCTTGGCCAGGAAAAACTTGTCGATGGCGCTCAGTTCGTTGATCTGCTCAAACGTCCAGCCCCGCCGGATGGCCTCGGCGACGGCGAACAGGCGCTGGTCGTCAGCCCTGCGCAGCTTCCCGGCCAACTGGTCATCGGACAGACCGGAAACCTCGGGGAGGTAAAGCCCGCTGGCTCCGATTTCCAGCGACCGCACGGCCTTGAGCAGCGAAGCCTCCAGGGTGCGGCCGATGGCCATCACCTCGCCCGTGGACTTCATCTGCGTCCCCAGGAAACGATTGGCGGAGGCGAACTTGTCAAAAGGCCAGCGCGGGAACTTGGTAACCACGTAGTCGATGGTCGGCTCAAAACAGGCATACGTTTTACCCGTGACGGCGTTCTTAATCTCGTCAAGGTTGAGCCCGATGGCGATCTTGGCGGCCACCTTGGCGATCGGGTAGCCGGTGGCCTTGGAGGCGAGGGCGGACGAACGCGACACCCGCGGGTTGACCTCGATCACGTAGTACTGGAAGCTTTCGGGATCAAGGGCGAACTGCACGTTGCAGCCGCCTTCGACGCCCAGGGCGCGGATGATCTTCAGCGCGGCGCTGCGGAGCATCTGGTGTTCCTTGTCGCTCAGGGTCTGCACCGGGGCGACGACGATGCTGTCGCCGGTGTGGATACCCATGGGGTCGATGTTCTCCATGTTGCACACGGTAATGCAGTTGTCGGCGCCGTCACGCATCACTTCGTACTCTATTTCCTTCCAGCCGATCACGCACCGCTCCACCAGGATCTGGTTGATGATGCTGTGCTTGATCCCCCTGGAGGCGGTCTCCGCCAGCTCGCGCTCGTTGTAAGCAATGCCGCCCCCCGTTCCTCCGAGGGTATAGGCCGGTCTGACGACAACCGGAAAGCCGATTTCCCGGGCGAAAGCCAGAGCGTCTTCGACGTTGGAGACGATAACGCTCTCGGGTACCGGCTCGTTGATGCGGCTGAGCAGGTTCTTGAACTCTTCGCGGTCCTCAGCCCTGCGGATGGTTTCGAGCGGCGTACCGAGAAGGCGAACCCCGTATTTCTCCAGGATACCGGACTCAGCAACCTGCTTGGCCAGGTTCAATCCCGTCTGGCCCCCAAGAGTCGGCAGGAGACCGTCCGGCCTTTCCTGGGCAATGACCCGGGAAACGAACTCGGGCGTCAGCGGCTCGATATAGACGCGGTCGGCCATATTGGCGTCGGTCATGATCGTCGCCGGGTTGGAGTTGATCAGGACGACCTCCAGCCCTTCCTCACGCAGGGCCCGGCAAGCCTGTGTGCCGGCGTAGTCGAATTCGGCGGCCTGGCCGATGATGATCGGGCCGGAGCCGATGACCATTACTTTCTTCAGCGATGTGTCCCGCGGCATCTATCTTGCCTCCCGCGCGATTAATTCCAGGAACTCATCAAAGAGATACTCCGAATCCTTCGGGCCAGGCGCGGCCTCGGGATGGTACTGGACGGCGAAGACCGGCAGGAATTTGTGCCTGATGCCCTCGACCGTCATATCGTTAAGGTTGACGTGCGAAACCTCGATGTCCAGTCCCGCCAGCGAATCCTCGGCCACGGCGAACCCGTGGTTGTGCGCCGTGATGTATACACGTCCGGTGGCCAGGTCTTTGACGGGGTGGTTTGCCCCGCGATGCCCGAACTTCAGCTTGTAAGTCCTGGCACCCAGGGCGAGGGCCAGGAGCTGGTGTCCCAGGCAAATCCCAAAGATCGGCTTCTTGCCGATCAGCCTCTTGATGGTCTCGGTCGTGTCCGGCGCATTCATAGGGTCGCCGGGACCGTTGGAGATCATGATGCCGTCCGGCTTTAGGGCCAGGATCTCGTCGGCCGAGGTTTTCGGCGGAACGACGACAACCTCGCAGCCTCGTTCGTTCAGGCAGCGAATAATGTTCAACTTGGCCCCCATATCGATCAGCACGACCCTGTAGCCGTTTCCCGGCACGGTAAAGGGCACGTCGGTGGCGACCTGGGAGATGAGTTCCTGTTCGCTCAGGTCCGGCACTCCTCTGGCCTTGTCGAGCAGGTACCCCGGGTCGAGGTTCTCGGTACTGATTATCCCGCGCATCACGCCGTGATTGCGGATACGCCTGGTGATGGCGCGGGTGTCCACTCCGGTCAGGCCGACGACGTTCTCCTTGCGCAGGTAGTCGGCCAAGGTCTCGGTGGAACGCCAGTTGTTCGGAAACCGGGACGCGTCGCGGACCACGAAACCCCTGACGAAGCAGCGTTTGGATTCAAAATCGGCCTCGTTGATGCCGTAATTGCCGATCAACGGATAGGTCATCACGACGATCTGGCCGCAGTAGGATGGATCGGTCAAGACGCCCTCGTACCCGGTCATGGATGTGTTGAACACCACTTCCCCCCAGTTCTCGCCGAGAGCGGCGAAGGCTTCGCCGTGGTAAAGGGTCCCGTCCTCGAGCGCCAGTACGGCGTTGATCATTGTCCACCTCCACAGACTTGACGGTTTGTCAGCAAGCGGTCGCGCATCAAAATCTTCCCGCGGACCATCGTTATCACCGGTATTCCTTTGACTTCCCGATCCTGGAACGGCATGTTCGTGCTCTTGCCGGCGAACGAGGCGCGGTCGATGACCTCCTTGCGCGCCGGGTCGATCACCGTGATGTCGGCCGGGCCGCCGGCCTCGAGCCTGCCGCCCTCGACCCCCAGTATTGCAGCGGGATTGAGCGACATCTTGGCGATAGCCTGAGCCGGGCTTAATAGGCCTGTTTCGACCAGTTCTGCAAACACCAGGCCGACCGCCGTCTCCAGTCCCACTATACCACAGGGCGCCCGGTCAAACTCGACATCCTTCTCATGGGCGGCGTGCGGGGCGTGGTCGGTGGCGATGACGTCGATGGTCCCATCCGCCAGTCCCTCCCTGACGGCGGCCACGTCGCGCGCCGAACGCAGGGGCGGGTTGACCTTGGCGTTGGTATCATACCCCAGGACGGCTTCATCCGTCAGGATAAAGTGGTGAGGCGCGGCCTCGGCCGTAACCGGGAGGCCCCTGGCCTTGGCTTCCCTGACCAGCCTTACGCTCCCGGCCGTGCTGACGTGGGCGATGTGCAGGCGGCAGCCGGTCGCCTCAGCCAGCAGGATATCGCGGGCGACGACGATCTCCTCAGCCGCCGCCGGAATGCCGTGCAGCCCCAGCCGCGTAGCCACGGCCCCTTCGTGCATCGCGCCCCCTGCTGAGAGGTCGTGGTCTTCGCAGTGGGCGATCACCACCCGCCCCACGGACGCGGCGTACTCCATGGCCCGCCGCATCACCCTGGCGCTGCGGACGGACCGGCCGTCGTCCGAAAAGGCGACGGCACCGGCCGCAGCCAGTTCCTCCATCGGGCTGAGCTGTTCCCCGCAGCTGCCCTTGGTCAGGGCGCAGATCGGGTACACCCGGGCCCGGCCGGCCTGCCGGGCCCGTTCCAGGATCAGGCGGACGACGCCCGCGCTGTCGGCCACGGGCTCGGTGTTGGGCATCGCCGCCACGGCGGTAAATCCCCCGCGCACGGCCGCCGCCGTCCCGGAGGCGATGGTTTCTTTGTGTTCGTGGCCCGGTTCCCGCAGGTGTACGTGCATGTCGATCAGCCCCGGGGCCACCAGCAGGCCGCTCACGTCTAGGACATCCACGCCTTCAGACCCGATTTCCCGGTCGATGGCGGCGATCCTACCGTCATCCACCAGCAAGTCGGCCCGGTACAGCCCGCCGCCGGCGACGTCGACCAGTGTGCCGCCCTTAAACAACAACCGCATTGCTCACCTCTCCCATCAGCAGCAGGTAGAGCACCGCCATCCTCACGGCCACACCGTTGGTGACCTGTTCCTCGATGACCGACAGGGAACTGTCAGCGACGTCGCTCGCGATCTCCACGCCGCGGTTCATAGGGCCCGGATGCATCACGATGACGTCGCTCTTGGCGCTCGCCAGGCGTTCGGCGCTGATCCCCCAGCGGCGCGCGTACTCCCGCAGGTCGGGCAGCAGGGCCTCCTCCTGCCGTTCGGTCTGCAGGCGCAGGGCCATCACGACGTCGGCGTCGCGCACGACGTCTTCGACCCGCTCCGCTACCTCCACCCCCATCTCTGCAAGGCCGGGGGGGATCATCGTCCGGGGGCCGCTGACGTGCACGCGGGCGCCCATGGCGGTCAACCCCCAGATGTTCGAGCGCGCCACGCGGCTGTGCATGATGTCCCCGACGATGGCCACCTTCAGCCCCTCAAGACGCCCCTTCTTTTCCCGGATCGTGAACATGTCCAGGAGCGCTTGCGTCGGATGCTCGTGCATCCCGTCCCCGGCGTTGATCACCGCGGCCGAGAGAACCCGGGCCAGCAGGTGCGGGGCGCCCGCCATCGGATGCCGCAGGACCACGGCGTCGGCGGCCATAGCCTCGATGGTGCGCCCGGTATCGTACAGCGACTCCCCTTTGACGACACTGGATGTCGAAGCCGCAATCGATACCGTGTCGGCGCTCAGGTACTTGGCCGCAAGTTCAAACGACGCTCTCGTTCGGGTGCTCGGCTCGTAGAAAAGGGTGACCACGGTCCTGCCCCTGAGGGTGGGCACCTTTTTGATGTCGCGCTTGATGATCTGCTTCATCGGCACGGCGGTATCCAGGATGTGCTCGATCTGGTGGAACGGCATACCCTCGAGGCCGAGCAGGTTGCGCCCTATCGCTGTCCTTGAGCCCAAAATAAAAGCCTCCCCCCGTTCAACCTGGGTAGAGGCCGGCAAAATCTGACGCTGGTCGCCTTTCCTTTGCCGGCCTCTCTGGACCGTCTTTAAAAGGATGGCTCCGTCATTCTATAAGCTCCTGAATCACGGCCCTGTCCTCGCCGTCGATTTCCTCGATATGGACTGAGACAACCTCTCTTCCCGACGTGGGAACGTTCTTCCCGACGTAATCACATCTTATAGGCAATTCCCGGTGACCCCGGTCCACCAGCGTCGCCAGTTGGATCGTCCGCGGCCGACCGAGATCCATTATCGCGTCCATCGCCGCCCGTACCGTCCGCCCCGTGTAGAGGACGTCGTCCACCAGGATGATATGCTTGTCGGTTACCGGGAAATCCACCCTGGTATGGTACAGATGCGGGTGGTAATCAAGCCTGGTCAGATCGTCGCGGTACAAGGTGATGTCGAGGTAACCTACGGGAACCGCCTTCCCTTCAATGGCTTTGATCTTCGCCGCCAGGCGCTCCGCCAGGGGGACGCCCCGCCGGCGGATCCCGATCAAGGCTACGTCGTCCACGCCCTTATTGCGCTCGATGATCTCGTGGGCGATGCGCGTCAAGGCGCGGGCCATTCCTTGGGCATCCATGATCTGCGCTTTCTCTCTCAGCTTAGAGCTGTCATCCAAAGCCATCACCACAACAAAAAACCTGCCAACCACCTTGGTTAAGCAGGCATAGTGTCCCCTGCGCGGGGTTAACGCTATGGTCCCTTGCCGGCCTCTCGGACCGGCTTAAAGGTGGTTTGTTCCTAGATATGATATCCCCCGCACCATCACATGTCAAGCATAAATTATTATTAATGAGTTTTCAGAATCGTCGAATGCCCAGGAAAATCAGTGCCACGCCCGCGACCACCATAGCCATGCCGGTCGGTGAAACCTTGCCAGCCAGGCCGCACAAGCCTAAAGCTGTCACCAGCATCAGCACCGTCGGGCCGACGATGGACAGCAGGGCGTTGATCTGAAAAGCCGTTTCGATGCGCCCGAAATAAAGCATCAGCATCGCCGCCGAAAACTCTATCGAAGCCGAGAGGAACCTGAGTCCGGCCATCCCGTACACGAATTTGTCCACCAGCTGCACCCCCCCCCCCGTGAAAGGCCATTCCCTGCATGTCTATGCGCGCCGATCGAAGTATATGGCATTGTGCCGGGAGGGAAAATAACGAGGCAAGGGGGTACCAAATGGACAGGAAACACATCGTCGAGCTGACTGCCTTGAGCGGGGTTCCCTTTACGATGGTGCTCGGGAACTCCATGCTCATCCCCATACTTCCTGATTTGCAGCGTGCCCTGAATATCTCTTCCCTGCAGGCCAGCCTGGTCATCACCCTGTTCTCGGTTCCAGCCAGTCTCATTATTCCCGTTTCCGGATTCCTTTCCGACCATTTCTCCAGGAAGATCGTTATCGGCCCTTCTCTTCTTCTCTACGGGCTGGGGGGGCTGGTCGCCGGAATCGCCGCCCTGCTCGGCGGCGCCGCCACCTACGTCATCATCCTTACCGGGCGCATCCTTCAGGGCCTGGGTGCTGCGGGAACGGCGCCGATCGCCATGGCGCTGACCAGCGACCTCTTCCAGGGACAGAAACGCACCAAGGCCCTGGGGGTCATCGAGGCCGCCAACGGCTTCGGCAAGGTGATGAGCCCCATTTTAGGGGCAGCCCTGGGTTTGCTGGCGTGGTTTGCGCCCTTCCTGTTCTTCCCCGTCATCACGCTGGCCGCTGCGGCCGCCCTGTGGTTCGGCGTAAAGGAACCCCAACAGACAAAAAAACCACAGCCCGTAGGGAAATACCTTGAGTCCCTTACAAAACTGTTTAAGAAAAAAACCGCCCTGCTCCTCCTATCGTACCTGGCAGGGAGTCTTGCCTTGATGACGCTCTTCGGGATACTCTTTTTCCTGTCCGAACATCTGGAAAAACGGTACGGCCTGGAGGGGATCGTAAAAGGCCTGGCCCTGGCCATACCGGTCCTGTTCATGTCGGCCACGGCCTACGCCACGGGTTTCCTCATCAAGCGCAAGGCCAAGCTGATGAAGGCCGTGCTCATCGCGGGCCTGGCCGTCGACTCGGCTTCGCTTGCCGTACTCCCGCTCTGCAACAACACCTATTTCTTTTTCACGACCATATCCCTTATCGGGATCGGCACCGGCATGGTTTTGCCCATCCTGAACACCATTATCACCAGCAGCACCGACGCCGAGGAACGCGGGCTGGTGACTTCGCTCTACGGCTCGGTGCGCTTCCTGGGCGTAGCTGCGGGGCCCCCGGTCTTTAGCCTGCTCCTGCAGTCGGGACTTAAACCTATGGGCTGGATCCCGGCCGGCGTAACCGCCGCTACCGCCGTGCTTTCCTTCTTCCTCATCAAATCAAAAGACATCTCCCAAGGGTAGAAGAATAACTGAGAAAAAGCGCCAAGTTCCCCTGTAACACAAGCCAGAATTTTGCATAGATTACACACAAAGCCAATCGGGAGGTGCCAGTCAGTCCCCCGTAAGCACCTAAACCATGCGAAAGGAGCTGGCAGAATGGAAAATTGGCGGGAGATGGTTGCTTTTCCTTTGACTGGCCGGAGCCCGAAACCTCGTCAGCGCGGCTTGACGATGATTCTCGATAAAGGGTTGGGACTGGGAGAAACCAAAGACCTCCTGGAAATAGCGGGCAACCACATTGACTTCATCAAGCTGGGGTTCGGCACGTCAGCCCTTTATTCCGACGGGATTCTTCAGGAAAAACTTTCGCTAGTCAGGCAGTATAACGTAGACATCTATCCTGGCGGCACCTTCCTGGAGATCGCCATAGCTCAGGGCAAGCTGAAGCGTTTCCTGAACCTGGCGAAGGTTTTAGGCTTTACGGCTATCGAGGTTAGCGACGGCACCATCTCGCTGGAACCCCGGGTTCGTCGCGAAGCCATACTCAGGGGAAAGGAAATGGGTTTTACCATTCTGACCGAAGTCGGCAAAAAGGACCCCAACGTCTGTCCATCCCTTAAGGAACTCGCCGCACAGGCTGTTGACGACCTTACCTACGGCGCCGACTGGGTTATAGTCGAAGGGCGCGAATTCGGTAAAGGTGTGGTCATCTACGACGAACAGGGGCACATTAAGCCTGGCTCCCTGGAGGAATTCACAGCCTATCTTCCCGATAAAGACGTCATCTTTTGGGAGGCGCCGCTCAAGGAACAACAGCAGGAGCTCATCATCCGCTTTGGACCCGACGTCAACCTCGGCAACATCCCTCCCCAGGAGGTCCTGTCACTCGAGGCCCTGCGGGTCGGACTGCGCGGCGATACCCTGAAATATTGCCAGGCTATCGCGAAGTAAGAGAAGAATTTCCCCCAAACGGCTTAACGAAGCCGTTTTTTTTTGGGGAAACAGCCCGCCGTTCGCGCCCATCCCCCCTTCTAAACAGGCCCTTTCTGGCATAGGGTGGAAAATAAACGAAAGGCACAACCGGCAATGAGCGCAGAGATCATCCTGGGTGCACTGGTCATTACGGGTCTGGCGGCCAAATCCAACCTCCTGGCCGCGGCGGCATGTATCCTGCTGATTATCAGGCTTGCCAACATGCACGCCCTGTTCGGTTTCCTCGAGAAACTGGGCTTGGAAATCGGCTTACTGTTCCTTCTTTTGACGATTATGGTCCCGCTGGCCAACGGCAAAATCGGGGCCCACGACATCCTTTACAACCTCACCACGCTGCCGGGTCTTTTCGCTTTTCTCGGCGGAGCCCTGGCCACCCACCTGAATTACGAGGGTTTGAGGATCCTGCAGCTCGATCCGCAGGTGATTTTCGGCCTGATTATCGGCTCGATTTTCGGGATCGTCTTCCTGAACGGCATGCCGGTCGGGCCGCTCATGGCTGCGGGGATCATGGCCCTGTTCATGGAATTCGCGCGCTACCTCAAACTGCAGTAAGCTTTTCGAGGACGGCGGCAAGTTCCGCCGGCAGCCCGGCCGCGAATTCCATGAACTCATGCGTTTCCGGGTGGGTAAACCCCAACCGCCCGGCGTGGAGAAACTGGCCTGAAAGGCCGAACTCCGCCTTGGCCCGGCCGTACTTGAGGTCACCGACCAGTGGATAGCCGATGTAAGCCATGTGTACGCGGATCTGGTGCGTGCGCCCCGTTTCCAACCGCAGCTGCAACAGCGTATAACCCGCGTAACGCTGCGCAACCCGCCAGTGCGTAACGGCGGGACGTCCCTGACGCGTAACCGCCATGCGCTGGCGATCCCTGGGGTGGCGTCCGATGGGGGCGTCGACCGTCCCCGCATCTTTTGGGGGCGTCCCGTGCACGAGCGCCAGGTACTCGCGCAGGATGCGCCGCGCCTTGAGTTCGGCGGCCAGGAACTGGTGGGCCCGGTCGGTCTTGGCCACCATCAGCAGCCCAGACGTATCCTTATCGAGGCGGTGAACGATACCGGGCCGCAGAACGCCGTTGATGCCGGAAAGGTCTTTACAGTGATAAAGCAGGGCGTTGACGAGCGTTCCGGTGTAATTACCCGCGCCGGGATGGACAACCATTCCGCGGGGCTTGTTAATCACCAGCACAGCCTCATCCTCGCAGACGATGTCCAGGGGTATGTCTTCGGGCTCAACCCTGGGGGCGACGGGCTCCGGCACGACGATGGCCACGACGTCGCCCGCCTTCAGACGGTAGCTGGGACGTCCGGCAGGCTGCCCGTTCACCGTTACGCAACCTTCGGCGATCAGCTTCTGGATGCGTGACCGGGTTAAATCGAGATCGTCCGAATCGGCCAGGTACACGTCCAGCCGGACACCGGATTCCGGCTCGTCCACTTCAAAGCGCATCAGGGCGGGCATAGCGCACCTCATTCTTCGGCATGTTTGCAATAACTTTTCAGGAGTACGAGGACGACGCCCGAAACGATAGCCACGTCCGCGACGTTAAACACCGGCCACACCCTGAAGTCGATGAAATCCACAACGCCTTGCCATCGCAGTCGGTCGATAAGGTTACCGACGGCCCCGCCCAGGATCAATCCGGCGGGAACCGCCAGGCCAGTCCCGACAATTTTCCGGTGACCGACGAACGCAGCCAGGACGACGGCGACGGTAACACCCGTGAGGACGCCGGTTTGCCCGTTCAGCAGTCCGAAAGCGCCCCCGGGGTTGTGAATGTGCGTCAAGTAAAGAATCCCGGGGATGACGGGCACGCTTACGCCCAGAGGCAGCGCGGCGGCGATGACCCATTTGCTCGCCTGGTCAAACACGACAGTGAGGAGTGTTGTCAACCAGAGAATTGTCTACCGGCCCCTTTCTGTCCGCAAATAACTTAACAACGTTAATCGTTTCCCCATCCTAAGGCGCGAGACAAAACATACTACCCGCGAAAATATGGTAACAGTCCTTTACACCCGGGTCAATGGCCGCTGGAACCGGTGTCTGTCAAGTGGATTCGGGTACTTCTCCCTCCGAAGCGGGCCACTCACAGGTTTAGGTAGTCGAGAATAGGGGATGGCTCAAACGCCGCATTAGTAGAGACAGTCCACCCGATGCATTCCGGCCGCGCTCGGTGACTGGTAGATGCCCCGACCGAGGTTCGGCTATCGCCGAGCCAAGCTTCCCCATAATCCGGCCGGCACTCAAATGCAGTTTCTTACGCTGTAGCAATTGCTCGGCTCTCTCCAGTTGCTCGGCACTTTGATGAAGCCGCCCCTCAAATCCGGCCGTAAGTGTTGCCAGGATAGCCCTTAGCCCAGGCAGTCTCCAGCTCTGGCCACGCTTTTTCAGACGGTTGCTAAAGAGGTCCATCTGGGACTCAGCGGCGCCTAAACCGCGGAATCCCTCGGGATCTATGCCGTAGTCAGGAAGCCGCTTGCGGTAATCACGAAGGGCTTCGGGCATGCTTGATAGGTCGGCGACAAAGGCCTCTAACTTGCGGCGCAGCTTAGGATCCTTCTCCTGCGCTGCTGCCTCGGCCAAGGTGGCCAAAAACAGTCCCTCATCGCTGGCTTCAAAAGCCTCCTTGGCGATCTTCTGCCTTTCCGGCTGGCCTTTCAAGAGGGAGCGAATATCCCGTTGTAGATGAAACCGATCCACTTGGTAGATGGCCCGGGGAAACCACTGCACTCCTTTTCGGATCCAAGATGCCCGATCACCATTGATGACTACCAGGGTGTTCTCCAAATCATACCGCGCGACAAGATAGCGGCTGGCCTCTTCCCAGAATTCTTCCGTACGGCCGTCCCACGTAAAGTGAAGCTTGTTGCGTAGCATGTACTCGTTACTGCAGGGATGACGTCGCTCCCACCCCTCATGACTGACCAGGATACGTATCTCCTTGGACGGGTCCTTTTCACGCTGAAGTGAAGTCCAAAGACCGTCTACTTCTAGTAGTAATACCGGCACTTTAAGCTTTCCCTGGGGAGATTCCCGCTGCTGTGCTTGCTCTACCTGAAGCTTTCTGCCGACTTGGAGTATTACCTGGCGTACCGTTTCATGGCTGCAAATTCTCTCCCCAAACACCTCACGGATATTATCCTCTGCCATCCGGTAAGAAGGACATTGGGTACCAAGTAGGGCTAAGGCCATAATGAGCCCGGGGGATATACGGCTGCGCTTAGGCAGTTGAAGAACCTCATCGAGGAGGTAGACTCTCTCCCCCGTTTGAACATCCAAGTAGCACCGACGACGAAACCGAACCGGACCCACGAGGGTTTCAACCTCTCGGCTGACGGTCTCTAAGACTTTGTAACGGTCTTTGTCACGGTGCCTGCAGATCTCCTCGTCCAACAGCTCCAGTAACTGCCGCAAGTGTTCACTGAACACAGCTTTTAATGCCGTCCACAAAAATCGCTCACAATCAAGGAAGGAAACGTTGAACCTTTCGTGAAGTTTTTCCACGGACGAGGGCCGCCTCCTTTGTGTGGTTTGTGGCTATTCCATCACTTCGGAGGATTGGTCTCTCGTCCCTTCTTTTTAGCAAATCCCTCCCTTAGCCACCCGACTTAACTTTACTCATACTGGAACCGTACCTGGAATGTTAAATTGTTTCGACAATTAGGACAGGTTGTGCTAACATTGCAGGTAGAGAACTGAACGAGGTGGGATGCCGGTGTTTCATTTCCGCAAACAGAACTTCTTTTTTCAACAGTTTCAACTGATTGTCAAGAATTTAAACGAGGCCTCCGCCTATTTCAGGGCTAATGTTTGCGCCACTAAAGACCTCGAAGGCTTTGCCCGGCAGATGAAGGAATACGAGAAGAAGGGTGACGGCTTTACCCACGCTATCTTCAAAGCGCTCAACACCACCTTTGTCACTCCGCTGGAGCGCGAAGACATCCTCGGCCTGACAGTGAAGCTGGACGACATCCTGGACGGACTTGAGGCTGCGGCATCCCTCATCGACATTTACGGCATCAGCGAATGCACCTTCACCACCGCGTTCTCGCAAAACATCGGCCACTGCATCGACGAGGTAACGGCCGCCATACATCTCCTTACCGAACGCAAGCTGACGCAAATCACCCAGTACACGCATTCAATCAACGAATTGGAGAACGAGGCCGACGAACTGCTTTTGGTCAGCATGAAGGCCCTCTTTACACAGGAGAAGGACGCCATCCAGATCATCAAAAAAAAGGAAATCTACACCGTCCTGGAAAACATCTCCGACCTCTGCGAAGATGTCGCCGACATCCTGGAAAGCATCATCATGCGCAATTCGTAATTCGCCGTTACGGAGGAAGCGATGTTTTGTGATTTATGGCTAATCGCTACAGTGGTTGCGCTGGCGCTCGCCTTCGACTTCGTCAACGGTTTCCACGACACCGCCAACGCAATCGCCAGTCCCATCTCCACGCGGGCGCTTAACCCGCGTTTTGCCGTTTTGTTGGCCGCCGTAATGAACTTCGTCGGAGCGCTGACCTTTACCGGCGTGGCTAAAACCATCGGCGGCAAAATCGCCGACCCGATGAAACTGGAAGCAGGACTCTACATCGTTCTGGCAGCCCTTATCGCCGCAATTTTTTGGAACCTCGTCACCTGGTACGTCGGCATGCCGTCGAGTTCATCGCATGCCCTGATCGGGGCGTTGACAGGAGCCGTTGTCGCCGCGGCGGGGTTCTCGGCCGTCAATGCAGGCGGTTTTACCAAGATCATCGCCTCCCTTATTCTCTCACCCCTGGTTGCCGCTACAGTCGGCTACACGCTGATGAGCCTGGTAAGAATGGTCTTCGCCAATGCCAATCCTCACCGGATCAACAACGGTTTCCGCAAAGGACAGCTCTTTACCGCCGCCTTTCAGGCCTTTACCCACGGCACCAACGACGCGCAGAAAACCATGGGCATCATCACCTTCGCCCTTGTCGCCGGCGGTTTTCAGGACACCCTGGAGGTAGCGTTGTGGGTCAAAATTGCGGCGGCCCTGGCCATGGCCCTGGGCACCTATGCAGGTGGCTGGCGCATCATTAAAACGGTGGGCACGCGCATTTTCCCGCTGCGCCCTTCAAGCGGTTTCTCCGCGGACTTGGGCTCGGCCGTTACCATTCTTACGGCAACCCTTCTCAGCCAGCCCGTCAGTACCACTCACGTTATTTCTTCGTCGATCGTCGGTGTGGGACTGGCCCGGCGGTCCTCGTCGGTAAAGTGGACCACCACCCGCAACATGGTTACGACCTGGGTTTTTACCATTCCAGCGACGGCTCTTATCGCCGCATTATCTTTCGAACTGCTGCGCTGGATCTTTAATGTTTCCTAAAAATTTGGCATTCCCGGACGGCCCGGCACCCAATTTATACTTAACTACCAACAAGGCCGCATCCCGCGGATGCGGCCTTGTTGTCATTCAATTTCCATGATGATCGGCAGGATCATCGGCCGTCGGCCCGTTTTCTCATACAAGAACTTGCTGAGTGTTTCACGCATCTCCGACTTTAAGACGGACCACTCGCTGATGCCGCGCTTGGTACACTTCTCCAGGGCCTCGCGCACCTTTTCCTTGGCGTCGTCCATTAGCGCCTCGGACTCGCGCACGTAAACGAAGCCGCGCGAGACGATGTCCGGGCCGGCCAGGACCTCTCCCTGGCTCTGGTTGATGGTGACCACGACAATCAGTATGCCGTCAAGCGCGAGCTGCTTGCGGTCGCGCAGGACGATGTTGCCGACGTCGCCCACGCCGAGCCCGTCGACCAGGACCTTTCCCGAAGTCACGCGGCCGGCTATGCGGCCCGCCTTCTTCGTAAACTCCAGCACCTGCCCGTTTTCCGCTACGAAGATGTTTTCGGGGGGGATTTGCAGGCTTTTGGCCAGCTCGGCGTGTTTCTTAAGCATCCGGTATTCTCCATGGACCGGCACAAAGAATTTCGGACGCACAAGGTTAATCATCAACTTGAGTTCTTCCTGGCTGGGATGGCCGGAAACGTGGATACCCGACGTGGACTCGTAATAGACTTCCGCCCCGAGTCTCAACAAATGGTCGATAATCCGGCCGACGAGCTTCTCATTGCCGGGAATCGGCGTAGCCGAGATGATAATGGTGTCGCCGGGGAGGATGTCCACCTGCTTGTGGCTGTCCATAGCCATTCGCGTCAGAGCCGACATAGGCTCGCCCTGGCTCCCGGTGGTCAGCAATACCACCTTGTTGCGGGGCAAGCGGCCGGCTTCCTCGATGTCGACCAGGGTATCGGGAGGGATGTTCAGGTAACCCAATTCAAAGGCCGTGTTGACGACGTTGACCATGCTCCGGCCGACTACCGCTACCTTGCGCCCGTGCCGGTGCGCCGCCATAATCGCCTGCTGCAGGCGGTGCACGTTCGAAGCGAAGGTGGCGACGAGAATGCGTTCCTTGGCCTTCCGAAAAGCGCGGTCAAAGGTCTCCCCGACCACGGACTCGGACATGGTAAAGCCGGGACGTTCCACGTTGGTGCTGTCCGAAAGCAAGACCAGCACACCCTTCTCCCCGAGCTGGGCGAAGCGGTGCAGGTCGATCATCTCCCCGTCGACCGGTGTATGGTCGATCTTGAAGTCGCCGGTATGTACCACCACGCCCAGCGGGGTGTGCAGCGCCAGAGCGACGGCGTCGGGAACGCTGTGCGAGACGCGAATGAACTCCACGCCAAAAGCCCCGATACGAATAGCGTCACGCGGTTTTACGACCCGGAGATCGGCCTGGTCTTCAAACTCCTGCTCGCGCAGTTTTCCGCTCAGCAGGCCGAGGGTCAACTTCGTCCCGTAAACCGGCACATTCAGCTGTTTCAACACGTAGGGGAGAGCGCCGATGTGATCCTCGTGTCCGTGCGTGAGAACGATGCCCCGTACCAGCAACTGGTTTTCGAGAAGATAGGAGACGTCCGGAATCACGATATCGATGCCGAGCATCTCCTCCTCGGGAAACATCAGTCCGCAATCTATGACGACGATATCATTGCCGTAACGGACGGCCATGATATTCTTACCGATCTCACCGAGCCCTCCGAGCGGGATTATTTGCAGTTTTCCATCGCGCGTCTGTCGTACACCTCCTGTTTTACAAAAAAATAAAGAACCCGGTGCCGGTCCGTTCACGAATTCTGAAAACATTGTATATTTTTTGGCCTTAATAGACAAGTATAACCAAAAGAGAAAAACATACCTTAAAGGGATTCGCTCCGCGAATCCCTTCTATCCCGGCGACCTTGACGGCCTACAACCGACGATCAATTATTACTGCCTACCGCCGCTCAATCCGTCGGGATTGAGCCAATTTACAGCAGCCCTGCCGAACACATGAGCTTCCTTAAGGCTTCCTTCTCCTCGTCGTTGGCCTCGACAAGCGGCGGTCGCGGCGGCCCGACCCCCCAGCCCAAGAGATTGAGCGCCGCTTTGATGGGTACGGGGTTCGTGGTGATGAAGATCCCCTTAATCATCGGGTAAAGCTCGCGGTGCAGTTTTGCCGCCCGTCCCACATTGCCGGTGGTAAAGGCGTCACACATCTCCTGGATCTGCCTGCCCATCAGGTGGGCGAGCACGCTGACGACGCCCTTGCACCCCAGAGACAGCAAAGGGAGCGTCATGGAGTCGTCGCCGCTGTAAACGGCGAAGGATTCCGGCAGCAGGCGTAGCAATTCCGTGGCTTGATCCGTGCTGCCCGTCGATTCTTTCAAGGCGATGATGTTCGGGATCTGTGCCAGCCGGGCCACCGTCTGCGGGAGGAGATTGACCCCGGTGCGGGAGGGGATGTTGTACAGCATGATCGGGAGACTGGTCGACTCGGCGACGGCTTTAAAATGCTGGTACAACCCTTCCTGGGAGGGCTTGTTGTAGTAAGGGCATACCAGGAGCAGCGCGTCTACGCCGACCTTCTCCGCGGCCTGGGTCAGGGCGATGCTCTCCTTGGTGGAATAGCTCCCGGTCCCCGCCACGACGACGGCCTTGCCGCCGACCTCTTCCACCACAGCACGGAAAAGCTCGACCTTTTCGTCCTTGCCGAGCGTCGGTGATTCCCCGGTCGTTCCGCAAACGAGCAGGCCGTCGGAGCCGTTCTCCACCAGGTACCTGGCAAGCTTGCGGGCCACAGGCAGGTTAACCTCGAGCGAACGGTCAAAGGGGGTCACCATCGCCGTTAAAACACGCCCAAAATCAAAAGTCAATTATCTCGCCTCCCGAAGATGAAACTTTTCATACAACGCGCGAATAGCCTTCTCCATATCCCGGCGTCTTACGAGCACCCAAATCGTGGTATAGGAATCGGCGGATTGCAAGATCTCGATGCCCTGGTCGGCAAGAGCCTCGACGATGCGGGCCATTACACCCGGCACGCCGGTCATGCCGGCGCCCACAGCGGCAATCTTCGCGCACCCGGCGGTCACCTCCGGGCGGCAGCCCATGTCTTCCAGCGTACGGACCGCTTTACTTACATCCAGGTCCTTCACGGTGAAAGCCACGACGTCGGGATGCACGTTGATCAGGTCCACGCTGACGCCGGCGTCGGCCATTGCGCGGAATACCTGGCGTGCTGTAACTTCCGCCCCCGCGGCCACCTTGATCTGGCTGATGTGCTGTATGTAGGTAATACCCGTGATCAGCCGGTCCGACGTAATGTCAATGCTGCCGTTGAAAACCTCCGCGTGGTTCGTAATCAGCGTCCCCGGCGCATCGCTGAAAGTCGACTTGATCCACAGGGGAATATTTTTTTGCATCGCGATCTCAACAGCGCGGGGATGGATCACCTTGGCGCCTTCCTGGGCCAGCTGGCATATCTCGTTATAGGTAACTTTTTCCAAGGGCTTGGCCTCTGTAACGATGCGCGGGTCGGCGGTCATGACGCCGTCCACGTCGGTGTATATGTCGATAGCCACGGCGTTTAAAGCCACCCCCAGGGCCGCGGCCGTCGTATCGCTGCCTCCCCGGCCGAGCGTGGTGATCTCGCCGTCTTCGGTGACGCCCTGGAAACCGGCCACCACCACGATCTTGCCTTCCTCGGCGGCCTCAATAATCCTTTTGGGCTTAACACGCAGAATCCTGGCCTCGTTGTGATAGGCGTTGGTGATGATGCCGGCCTGCGGACCGCTTAAGAAGACCACGTTTCGTCCGTATTTGCGCAGCGTTGCCGCGACGAGCACGCCAGAAATGATTTCGCCGCACGACATCAGCAGATCCTTATCATGCGGGGTAACGTTATCCCTCAAGTCCTCGGCCAGGCCGAGCAAACTGTCCGTCGAGTACGGATCCCCCTGCCTTCCCATCGCCGAAACGACGACCACCGGACGGTATCCCTGTTCCTCCGCCGCGATGACCTTGGCAGCGGCACGTTCACGGAGCTCGGCGGTACTTAAAGACGTTCCGCCGAACTTCTGCACCAAAAACCTCATCCTCAACCCCTCTCGCCACTTTCCGGGATCTATGGACCGAAAATTCTTTAAACCATCCCGTAAGCGATCAGAATCTCCGCGATCTGGACGGCGTTCGTGGCGGCTCCCTTCCTGAGCTGGTCGGCGACGATGAACATGTTCAAACCGTTGGCCGTGGAGTTATCTTGTCTTATCCTGCCGACGAAAACTTCGTCCCTGTCCGCCGCCAGCACCGGCATCGGGTACTTCTTCGCGGCAGGCTCGTCGTACACGATCACTCCGGGGGCCTGCCCGAGGATGCGACGGGCTTCGTCAGGCAAAAGCGGCTTCCTGGTCTCGATGTTGACGGCTTCCGAATGACAGCGTACGACCGGCACGCGGACCGTCGTGGCCGTGATCCGCAGCGATTCGTCGTGGAATATTTTCCTCGTTTCCTTGACCATCTTCCATTCTTCCTTCGTGTAGTCGAGGTCCTGGAAGACATCGATGTGCGGGATAAGGTTGAAGGCGATCTGGTACGGAAACACCTTCGGTTCGGACCGTTCACCGTTCAAGACGGCCCTTGTCTGTTCCTCCAGTTCGGTAATCGCCGCCGCGCCGGCCCCCGAAACGGCCTGATAGGTAGCGACCACGATCCGTTCGACACCCACAGCGTCGTAGATGGGTTTCAACGGCACCGCCATAATGATCGTGGAACAGTTCGGGTTGGCGATAATACCCTTGTGCCACCTGACATCCTCGGGATTGACCTCCGGAACGACCAGAGGCACCTCCGGATCCATTCGGAAAGCGCTGGAGTTATCGATGACAACCGCGCCTTCCTTAGCCGCCGTACGGGCGAACTCCTTGCTGGCCGCGCCGCCTGCGAACAGGGCGATTTCCACATTCCGAAACGAAGAGTGCGTCGTCTCTTCGACGGTAATCGTCTCACCCCTGAACGCGATCTTTTTCCCGGCTGAACGCGAGGTCGCCAGAAGGCGCAATTCCGAGATCGGGAATTTTCGCTCATCCAGAACCTTCAAGATTTCCTGCCCTACCGCGCCGGTGGCACCCACTACACATACGCTGCGTCCGCCCAACGTACAACCTCCCTCTCAGTTATAAGTCACCAATACAGGCTGCAACTGCCGTCCCTTCAGGGCTTCGGTGACCGTCGGTCCAACCATGTCCATTTTGGCCACGAGTGAATTTGGTTTGCCGGCGGGGTTATCCTGCCCGAAAGGAACGAAGTATACGTTTTTGGTATTCAATAGGGTACCTAAGTTCCGGGCATTCAATCCCAGTCCGTCATTTGTCGAGACCGCGATAACGACGGGACCCCCGTTTCTGAGATGGGCCTTGGCGGCCATCAATACGGGATTGTCCGTTATCCCGTTGGCCAGCTTAGCCAGCGTGTTGCCGGTGCACGGGGCGATCACGACCACGTCGACCAGCTTGTTGGGTCCAAGGGGCTCGACCCCGACGATATCTTTAAGAACGGTATGTCCCGTGAGTTTTTCCAGTCGCGAAAGCCACGAGGCCGCAGTGCCATAGCGGGTGTCAATGGCGGCGACTTCTTGGGTAACGATAGGTATTATTTCGGCTCCTTGCGCCAACAACCCTTCAATTTGTTTGAACACCGCTTCCAAGGTACAGAAGGAACCGGTTATCCCGAAACCGATCCTGAGTCCTTTGTAGCGCATCAACAATCACCTCCCGTCTTCTGCGGAAGCCGGGGGTGACTCGGCGATTACCTTCGCCACAATGCGCGCCAGAATTTGGCCTGCGGTCTTGGGAGCAACCATCCCCGGGAGCGACGGGGCCAGCTCGGCCGTGATGCCCAACTGTTCAGCAGCCTTGAAATCCGTTCCCCCGGGCGCGGAGGCGAGGTCGAGGATATACGTTCCCGGCAAAACGCGCTGCAGGACCGGCCTGTCAAGGACCATCTGCGGAACGGTGTTGAAAATGATCTCCGCCCTGCTGACGGCATCGCCCAGCCTGTCGAAGTCAAACACCTCGCAGCCCATCTCCAGGGCGCGCGCCTGAGCGGCAGGGTTACGGGCCGCCACGGCGGTCATCGCTCCCATGCCTTTAAGAAGCCTGGCCAGCGTTATGCCGGTACGGCCAAAGCCGACGACCAGGGAACGGGACCCGTGAATGGTGATCAATGTCTTGCTCATTGCCATCTGAATCGCGCCCTCCGCGGAGGGAATCGAGTTGAGGATGGCAAAATCATCGCGCTGATTGAGCTCAACTAGTTGCAAACCGTAACGCCTTACTACATCCTTCAGATACAGCTTCGCCAGGATACAGATCACCGGGCAGGTCCGCGGGACCTTCGCAAAAATCCGTTCCGGAATGGCAACCAGTTCCCCGTTCAGGGTGGCTAAAAGCCCTTCCTGGTTGATGCCCGGCAAAGGAACGACAAGGGCATCGGCACTGGCAACCAGTTCCTCAAGGTCTTCAGTCGTTGTAACGTTGGGAACCCCGGAATTGACCGGCAGAAAGGACACTCGTACAAGGGCACCGTACTCCGCAAGCTGGGTAGCCGCATAAGCGCTGCGGGCGTCTCCGCCCAAGATGCTTATCCGCACCCCTCTGATTGATTGCATGGCTACACACCCCCTGGCTATACGACATCATATGAGCTGTTCCAGGGGGCGGTGCTTGTACGGAAACCCGCCTTTATTCGAAGATAAGCTTGTCCAGCCCGTAGACCAAACGGTTTAAGCCCATTACCTTGCGGATACCCAGGATAACCCCGGGCATAAAGGATTCCCGCGAGATGGAGTCGTGCCTGATCGTCAGGGTCTGGCCCTGCCCGCCGAAAACCACCTCTTGATGAGCGACGAGCCCCGGGAGACGAACGCTGTGAACCCGTATGCCCCCGTCGTACTCCCCGCCGCGGGCCCCGGGAATCTTAAGCTCTTCGCGCCCGGCGTTGTGGCGCGAGTCGGCTCTTACCGCCGCAATCATTTCCGCTGTTTTCAGGGCGGTCCCGGAAGGGGCGTCAAGCTTGTGGTCGTGGTGCAGCTCGATAATTTCGACGGCCGGGAAGTAGGACGCCGCCATTTCTGCGAAACGCATCATCAGAATGGCGCCTATCGCAAAATTCGGCGCCACCAGCCCGCCAAGCGAGCGCTCTTCGGCATAAGCCGTCATCCGCTCGAGGTCGCTCCTGCCGATTCCGGTGGTGCCGACAACCGGCCGCACTCCTGCATCGAGAGCGAGCAAGACGTTTTTGACCACGGAGGCGGGAGTAGTGAAGTCCACCATCACGTCCGGGCGCAGGGCGCTTAAACACCGGCCGAGGTCGGGCTCGATTTCTATGCCCACCGGCCCGATGCCGGCCAGCACCCCGCAGTCCTCGCCCGCGTGCGAAACATCAACCGCGCCGACCAAGGTCAAATCCGGCTCGCCGGCAACGGCCTTGACGACCTCCCGGCCCATCCTCCCCGCAGCTCCAGACACGACTACCGTAGGCACAAAAAACAACCACCTTTTGACAGACAAGATTTTTGCTTATTTGTATTACATAAGAAGAAGCTTGTCAAGATCGGTCGTCAGTCAATCGCCATCGGTACTTCGTTTCACTCATTCTCGCGGACGATGATCTGCCTCCCCGCCGCCGGTCCGTACGGCGGCCGGTAATCGGCGGGGATGTAACCGGTAGAATCGCTGAGGACGTAGTACCGTTGTTTGCGGGGATAATTGAAGCGCACAGCAACCGTCCCCTTTTCAGTCGCGTCGTCTTTCATGTCCGGTCCCTCCTCTCGTCATCCGCCAGCCCTGCTGCACGATATTTACGTTGATCTGGGGTCCGTCCGGAAACTCCCGCCGTTCCACCGTCCCGCGGAAAACATACGCGTCCTGCCCGGCTTCCGACTCGATAAACCCTCCGGCAACTTCGAACTCCGCACGGCTCGCCCCGGCCAGCAGCGCCGCCGGATCAAACGGCTCGTCAAGACGCAGCCGGGCGCGGTACTCCTCGTACAGCTCCCACATCAGGCTTTCCATCTCGCCGTCGGGTTTAACGACATTGAGGCCGATCTCCGCGCCGGCCTCTTGACGGGATATCATATGGTTGTGGGCGTAAAGCTTTTGCGTCAGGCTGTCCACGATGTGCTGCACCTGCTCCGGTCCATACCTGTTCCGGGGCATAGCGAGAAGTCTTTTGGCCAGGGAGCGCACCAAATTGTAGTTGCGGTGCACGTTGCCCAAGGCCAGCGGGTGGATGGTTTCGGCCAGCCTGAGAAAAGCCTGCGTGAGAAAAGGCTCCGACCTGACGAGCGCCTCCTCGCGAACCAGGGCCAGATAAGCGTACACGTCCTCAACGTTGACCGGGATCCTTGCCGCCGGGTTAACCGGGTCCTGGGGGTTAAAGGCGTTGACGACGCTGGGGTCAATCGGGCCGAGCTCGGCAAGAGGCGTCATCAGGATCTCGTCGGCACCGAGGCAGAGGAGGGTGCCGGCACTGTAAGCCCTGAAAGGTACCAGCACCGAAAACCGGGGGGCGAATTCCCGGAACAGATGCACCAGCCGCCAGGGGGTGAGCACGTCCCCTCCGCGAGTATAGAGGAAGAGGTCGATCCCCCGGGCAGGGCTTGCCTGGCGCAGGTGCCGGTAAAACACAGGCACGGCGTCCGGCGCGATGCGCGTGCTTACGTTCTCGCGGTCGCCGGTAAAAAAAGTGATGACGGCGGTCTGGCGCAATTCTCCTATTCCGCGGAGGAGTTCAAGACGCCTTTTATAACTCAAGGGGGAGCCTCCAAGGTCTGTTTCCACATAGTATTAGTAGCCGCCGGCGTTCTCAAACAGCCTCTCACCACTCACCTCACACTTACCAAACCGCGGGCGAAGTTTTCAACAGTCCCTGGTGAGCGGGGGCATAAAAAGAAAATAGGCTGGCAAGCTACAAGGCGAACTTTCCCAGGCTGTCCGAGGTATTGTCCAGGTCGACGACGATAACGTCGTTGCCTATCTTGCGGACGGCTTCCCAGGGCACGATAAGCTGCCTCCCTTCAAACCATATGTTTAGGAGATTCGGCTTCCGGGGCAGGACAAGCGACTGGATCTTCCCCGTGCGCGAATCGATGATCAGGTCGGTTTCACCGATCGCGCCAAGGCGGCATCCATTGTAGAGATTGACGATTTCCTTGCCGAAAAGCTCCGACAGCCTCATACCCGCTAGCCTCCCTACCGTATTACGAAGCGACGGTAAAAATACTGGATAAACGCCTGGATGATCGCCAGGCTCAAGGAGAGCGTGGCGACGGGATCGACCTTCATGCCCCCCAGGCTGACCAGCGACGGAACCTCGATCTCAAGAAAGCCGATGAAGAGCTGGAGCGAAAGGTATATACCCCCGCCAACCCCGAGCAAGCCCGTGATAGCGCGGGATAAAGGGGACGGTTCGTTGAGGTCCCAGGACTTGGCCGCTCTGTACACCTGGGGACGACTGCGCTCCCAAATGAAAAAGACACTCAGGAGTATGAAGGCCAGCAAAAGGAATAGAAGGGTTCCCATACTTCCACCCCCTAGGAGACCGTTGAAAAACTGTGCCTGAACCCGATACGTTAACTTTGCAATACTCTCCTAGATAATGTCTATGGGACAGGTTGTGGAAATATGTCCACCCTTCATCCGAAAAAAATAGCCGTATTAAATGCCCGTAGAACCAAAGCCGCCGGCGCCGCGCCCGCTGGGCGACAGTTCTTCGACCCACTCCAATGCCGGCTTGACCAGCGATACAACCAGAAGCTGCGCGATCCGGTCGCCGGTCTTGACGGTGAAAGGTTCCTTTCCCAGGTTGATCAGCGGGCAAACGATCTCGCCGCGGTAATCCGCATCAATTACGCCTACGGCATTGGCCAGCGTAACGCCGTGTTTGGCCGCCAGGCCGCTGCGCGGGAAGACCAGGGCAACCAGCAACTCGGAAGGCAGCTCGATGGCTATGCCGGTCGGTATTCCGACGATCTCCCCCGGTGCCAGGGTTACCGGATTACTGATGCAAGCCGGCAAATCCAGGCCGGCCGAACCGCTGGTGGCGCAGCGGGGCTCGGGCACGCTCCCGCCGATGAGCGGGCACACCTTCTTTACTTTAACGCGGCAGTCAGATTTAATCTCCATGTCACCCTCCCGTTGCTGTAATTAAAAAGGAGTGGCGGGGCGCCACTCCGTCGCAGCGATTACGCTCAGGCTTTATAAAAGCCTCCCAAGCGCCTCCTGCCAGAACCGGCCGTCCTCCCAGGCGCCCACCGAGGCCAGGCAAAAGGCGTCAGGCCGCAGCAGCTTACGGGCGAGGTCCTGCACCTGTTCGGCGGTCACCGCCTCCACCTTCCGCACGACTTCATCCGGCGGCACGATCTTGCCCAGGTAGAGCTCCGATTTCCCCAGCCTGGTCAGCCGCGTATTCACGCTTTCGAGGTTGAGCAGGAAATTTCCCTTGATCTGGTCCTTCGCCCTTTTCAGCTCGTCCCGGTCGACGGGCTCCCGCCTGAGCTTGTCGATTTCGGCCATAACCAGCTCCAGCACCGTGTTGACGTTGTGGCCGGACAGCGCGCAGTAGATGCAGAAGACACCGGTATCGTGATACGAGCTGTGATAGGAATAGATGTTGTACACCAAACCGCGGTCCTCGCGGATCTGCTGGAAAAGCCGCGAGCTGATGCCCCCGCCGAGAACGGTGTTGAGCACCTGAATCTGATAAATTCTCTCGTCGCCGAACGGCAAGCCCTGCGTCCCCAGTACCAGGTGCACCTGCTCGGTATCCTTGGCCTTGAAGTTTACGGTCGGACAAGGCGTGGGGGTATCCAGCCGCCTGACCCGCGCCGCCGCCGGCAGGTTCCCGAACGTCCCTTGAAGCTGCTCCACGACGTCCTCGTGCCTGATGTTGCCGGCGGCCGCGATCACTATCCCGCCGTCCAGGTAGTGATCGCGGTAGAAAGCGAGCAGGTCTTCGCGGCACATATCTTTGACCACGCCGGCGTTGCCGATGACCGGCCTGCCGAGAACGTGACCCATCCAAAGGGTGCTGGCGAACACGTCGTGCACAAGTTCGTCGGGGGCGTCCTCGTACATCTTGATTTCTTCCACGATAACGTTCTTTTCCCGCTCGACGTCCTCTTCCCTGAAGCTGGAGTTGAAGAGCATATCGGTCAAGACGTCGACGGCAAGCCCGAAATGCTCGTCCAAAATTCTGGCGTAATAGCAGGTGTATTCCTTGGTGGTAAAGGCGTTAAGCTGGCCGCCGACCGCATCGAGCGCCTCGGCGATGTCCTTGGCGGTCCGCTTGCCCGTCCCCTTGAACATCATGTGCTCGATGAAGTGCGACGCGCCGTTCAACCTTTCGTTTTCGTCCCTCGACCCGACGTCGACCCAGATCCCCACAGCGGCCGAGCGAACGTAGGGGATCTCCTCGGTGAGAATGCGCACCCCGTTCGCGAGGGTCACCTTTCTTACCATACTTCTACCTCCACGCCAACAATTCGCGTCGTTCCATGAAAATCCTGCAGTCGGCTCCACGCTTTACAGCATATCCCAAATACGCTCCTACAATTAACAAAGGACCTGCATTGTCAGGTCCTTTGCCTTGTTCAAGCAGTTCCGAAACCGTCCTCACCTCGTAACCCTGCATCCTAAGTTCGTCGATGAGGTCGGGGAGCGCCGCCGCCGTCGCCGCCGTCGGATGCATCAGGACGATCCCGCCGGGGTGGATTTTGCGGGTTACGCGTTTTATGATGGCCCTTTGATCCCTGTATTTCCAGTCAACCGAATCTACGCTCCAGAGGATCGTCTTATACCCCAGCTGTTCGGCGGCCAGGAGAACGGCGTTTCCCCGTTCCCCATACGGGGGGGCGTACAGGCGGGGCTTAACCCCCAGGATGTCCTGGAGCACCTCTTCCGCCTTTTGGATATCACGCATATTGCCGTCAACGGACAGGTGATCGGGGTGGGGGTGCGCGTAGCCATGACTGCCGATTTCGTGTCCGGCAGCGGCCATTTGCTTCACGAGGTCGGGAAACTTCGCCGCCCAACGGCCGGTGACAAAAAAGGTCAGTTTAACGTTTTTAAGCTTGCATGTTTCCAGTACCGCCGGCAGGTACTCCTCTCCCCAGTCCACGTTTATGGTCAGGGCGACGCGCTTCCCGTCTTCGGGACCGTTATAGATCGGTTCCGCAACCGTCGGGACGGCGGCCCTTTCCAGGCTCATCAGGTATCCGCCGATCAAGGGGACCACCACGGCAACCACTAGCAGAACCATCTTCCTGCCGCTGAAAAAATACGCTCGCAAGTCCTTCACCTCATGTGATGACTATGCGGGCGCCCCGGCAAATTTGCTATCAAAACAAACAACCCCCGTCAGGGGTTGTCGTAAAATTTGTTCTGCTCAGCCGTCGCCGGCTTAGCTGGAGCGGCCGCCGCCCCCGAAGCGGGAACGCGGCCTCCGGCCGCCGCGGTCGCGGTCGCCGGATTCGCCGCGCTCGGGCAGCGCAGCGTCCTTGACCCCTTTGTAAGTCGCCAGTTCCTCGGGAGTCATCGCTTCTTTCCTGGACAGCTTCAGGCGGCCTTGAGGGTCGTAGCCGATGGCCTTGACCAGGATCTGGTCGCCTTCCTTGACGACATCCTCGACAGCCCGCACCCGGACCGGCGCCAGCTGCGAAATGTGCACAAGGCCGTCCTTGCCGGACATGCCAAAAACGCCGGGAATAACCTCCACGAACGCGCCGAAATCCATGACCTTGACCACGCGACCAAGGTAAACCTTGCCTATCTCCACCTCGGCCGTAATAGCGTTGATCAGGGAAAGCGCTTTTTCGGCCGCCTCGCGGTTGGGAGCGGTAATAAAGCACCGCCCGTCGTCCTCGATGTCGATATCGGCGCCTGTCTCCTCGGTGATCTTGCGAATGACTTTACCTCCGGGACCGATGACTTCCCTTATCTTGTCGGGGTCGATAACGGTATGCAGGACCCGCGGCGCATACGGCGACAGTTCGGGCCTGGGCGCGGGCAGAAGCTCTTCGATCTTGTCTAGGATGAACATCCGCGCATCTCTGGCTTGGGCGAGCGCCCTGCCCAGGATCTCGGTGTTGACTCCGGCGATCTTGATGTCCATCTGCAGCGCGGTAATGCCTTTGCGCGTGCCGGCCACCTTGAAGTCCATGTCGCCCAGGTGGTCCTCGATCCCCTGGATATCGGTAAGGATCGTGAAGTCATCGCCTTCCTTGATGAGGCCCATGGCGATACCGGCCACCGGCGCCTTCACGGGCACGCCGGCGTCCAGCAGCGCCAGGGTCGAACCGCAGACGCTGCCCATGGACGTCGAGCCGTTCGAGGAGAGGACCTCGCTGACGATGCGGATGGTGTAAGGGAACTTGTCCTCCGGCGGGATAACCGCCTCGATCGCCCTTTCAGCCAGGGCCCCGTGACCGATCTCGCGCCGCCCGGGGGACCGTATCGGGCGCGTTTCCCCGGTGGAGTAGGAAGGGAAGTTGTAGTGGTGCATAAACCGCTTGCTTTCCTCGGCCTCGAGGTTGTCCAGAATCTGCTCGTCGCTGATGGCACCCAGCGTGACGACCGAGAGAACCTGCGTCTGTCCCCGTTGGAACAGACCGGAGCCGTGCGTCCGGGGCAGGATGCCAGCCTCGACGCTGATCGCCCTGATCTCGTCGAGGGCGCGCCCGTCGATGCGGACTTTCTCCCTGGCGATCAGCTCCCTGACCACTTCTTTTTCGGTTGCGTCGACGATCTCCTTGATCGCGGCCTCCTGCTCGGGGAAAGTCTCCAGGGCCGCGGTCACCAGCTCTTTGATCACGTTTTCCAGATATTCCTCGCGCGGCTTTTTCTCCAGGCGGTTGTCCTTACAGTAAAGCACGGCCTCGCGGAGCTTTTGCCTGGCGTTCTCTTTAACCGCGGCGACCAGCTCGGGGGCCGGCTCTACGGGGGAAACCTCTTCCTTTTCCTTGGCCAGGCCCAGGGCCAGGCACTCGGCGCGCAGTTCGTTGACAAACCGCACGATCTTTTTGATTTCCCCGTGGGCGAGCTCGATCGCCTCGATGATCACGTCCTCGGGGACTTCATTCGCGCCGGCTTCGACCATATTCACGGCCGTCTCGGTGCCGGCCACGACGAGGTGCAGGTCGCTCTTGCCGGACTGCTCCAGGGTAGGATTGACGACCAGCCGCCCGTCCACCCGGCCGATGATCACCCCGCCTATGGGGCCGTTGAACGGGATGTCGGAGATCATCAAAGCGCAAGACGTCCCGAACATCGCTGTAATCACGGGCGCGCAGTCCTGGTCGACCGACATCACGGTGGCCACAACGTGCACGTCTTTGCGCAGCTGCTTGGGAAACAAGGGACGGATGGAACGGTCGATCAGGCGCGCGTTCAGAATGGCCTTTTCACCGGGGCGTCCCTCGCGCTTCATGAAGCTGCCGGGTATACGACCCACAGCGTAATGGCGTTCCTCGTAGTCAACCATCAGGGGGAAGAAATCAAGGCCTTCCCGCAACTGGGCGGCCGTGGTGGCAACCAGAACCACCGTATCTCCGTAGCGCGCCAGGGCCGACCCGCTGGCCTGACCCGCCATCCGGCCGATCTCCACACTCAGTTCGCGGCCGCCGATTTCTATGCTGCGTCTTATATATTGTTGCGACATGAAATCCTTTTCCCTCCACATTTCGTCTGCGGTGATAGCAAAAAAGGGGGGTATAGTCCCCCTTATTTACGCAAGCCGAGTTTTTCTACAATGGCACGGTACCTGGCAAAATCGTTTTCTTTCAGGTAGTTCAGCAAGGCCCGGCGCTGCCCGACCATCTTCAGGAGCCCTCTGCGGGAGTGAAAGTCTTTCTTGTGTTCCTTGAGGTGCTCGCTTAAAGAGTTGATGCGCTCGGTCAGGATGGCCACCTGCACCTCGGGCGATCCCGTGTCATTCTCGTGAATCCTGAATTTGCTGATAATCTCCTGCTTACGATTGGGGTTGAGAGCCAACGAAAAACACCTCCACAGATTATGCTTTGAATCGCTGCAAGCCAAGCGTGACGTCGGAGGTACGCTCACCCTAGCATGCAGTTCATCACTTCCCGATAATGGTGATCACCAGGCGGCCGGTGGGAATGTCCTTCACGACCATATCGAATACCCGTCCCGAACGCGCGGTAAAACCGCGAAACCTTGTCGCCGCGACGATCGTGCCGGGAATGGACCTGGCCGCCGACACAATATCAGCAATGCTTATATCCTGCTGGCGCATTTCTTTCAGGCGCTTGCGGGCGTGTTCCGTAATGATAACGCGCGTCATTGTTCACTCTTGACGCGCGTCATTGTTCACTCTTGGCCGCTTTTTCGGCAAGAAAGGCGAACAACGCGTCGCTGAAGGCCGCCAGATGCGCTTGTTCGATATCGGCCGCCCGGTATAACCCCTCCAGCTCATCCCTCAACTGCCTGAAGTCGTCGCTAAGGCAGATCATCGCTATGTGCTCGGCCCACTTCTTCATCTCTGCCTCGGGCAGTTTGAGAAGCGCGTCGTTCATAGTTGCAGCCCACCTTTACACCCGCCTTATTTTAGCATAGTCAAAAGCAGATGTAAACGTCATCCAACTTCCTTGGTGAACGGACGGCTTTTTTAATCAATATTGACCGCCCGGGCGGCACGGATATCATCTTCAATTTGCCGGATCAAATCCTGCACGCTGGCGAATTTCTTTTCGTCGCGCAGGCGCCGCTGAAAAAGAATCCTAATCGGCACCCCGTACAGGTCGCCCTGGAAATCAAAAAGGTGGACTTCAATGTTTCTGCTGTTATTGTTGTCCTTAAATGTCGGGCGCAAACCCACGTTGGCCACACCCAAGTAGGTTTCGCCGTCGAGTTGAACCTTGACCGCGTAAACGCCGTTCGGCGGGGTCAACAGGCTTTCGGTCAGCTCCAGGTTCGCCGTAGGGAAACCAAGGCTGCGGCCCCGCCTGTCGCCCTGGACAACGACCCCTTCAACAAACGGGTGGTACCCCAGCAGCTTCCGGGCCTCCTCGATACGGCCCGCAAAAAGCTCTTCGCGGATCAGGGTGCTGGAGACAACACGCCCGTCGATGCTTACCGGAGGGATAACATGCACTTCGAAACCGTGCAGGGCCCCGAGTTTCTTCAAAGTCTCCGGCGTGCCCTTTCCTTTGTAGCCAAAGGTGTAGTTGTAACCGACGAAGACCGCCTTGACGCTCAGTTCCCGAACCAGTACCCTGGCCACGAATTCCTCCGGCAAAAGCCTGGCGAAGTCGAGCGTAAACGGTACGGCGAGCAAGAGCTCGACGCCGAGGCGCGCAATCAGACGCTCCTTGGCCTGCGGCGAAAGCAGCATGGGAGGCGCCGCTTCCGGTCGGAGAACGGCGAGCGGGTGAGGGTTGAAGGTGAATATGGCCGGCGTGCAGCCGCTGGTCTGCGCTTTTTTGACCACGTCGGCGATCAGTTCCTGGTGCCCGCGATGCACGCCGTCAAAATTCCCCAGGCCAAGCATGATCCGCGGGTATTCGGTTTTGAGACCGTGAAACACGGTTCTTACATCCACCTACGGCGCCTCCCCGTCGTCCTGTCTCGCCCAGACCCATACGGGCCGAAAAGAAACTGGCTCGGTCTCGCAGCATTCGGCCACGGCTAAAAGCCCGCGATCATCCACCAGTCTTACGAATCCTTGCAGTTTTTCAGGCATTGAAGTTACGCCCGCCGCGAAGAGCCTTCTCCCCGAAAGGACAGCGGCCCTGGCGCTCGGCCTGACAACGACGCCCGGCAAAAAGGCCAGCGCTTCGTCCACAGCGATGAGTCTTTGTTTTAGTCTGCCCGCGGCGGCTGAAAACCTCACCTCTCCAAGCGTCAGAGAAGACTGAAGGTCAAAACTGCCAACCGAGGTGCGCAAAAGGAAAGAAAGACACGCACCTTTTCCCAGACGGCGCCCGGCCTCGTGGCACAGCGTACGGACGTAAGTTCCCTTGGAACAGTGCACATCGAACAAGGCACGGGGATGGCTTGTCCCCAGGCCGGCAAGGTGTACGGGCTTGATTGCATACACCTCGATGGCCCTCGGCTCGCGCTCCACTTCCAGGCCCTCGCGGGCGATTTCGTACAGCTTTCTGCCGCCCTGTTTTACGGCGGAAATCATGGGCGGAACCTGCATCTGCCTGCCTTCCAGGCTTTTGAGGGCGGCAAGAATCTCTTCCGCGCTCAGCGAGGAAGCATCATCGCGGGAGGTGATTTTTCCGAAAGCGTCTTGCGTGTCAGTTGTAAGGCCGAAGGTGACTTCGGCACGGTAGGTCTTATCGTTGGCGCTGAGAAACCGTATGCTTCTGGTCGCCCTGCCCAGGCAGATTACCAGGACCCCGCAGGCGCCGGGGTCAAGCGTCCCGCTGTGACCGACTTTCTTTAAACCGCTCTGACGCCGGACAAAGCTGACAACGTCATGTGAGGTCATCCCCGGGGGTTTTAGGATATTTAGAATACCGTCCATGCAAACCCTCTCTTGCCGCCGCAACGGCAGCGTCAACCAGGCGTTGTTCAACTTCCTCGTAGGGGCCCTCGACCGAGCATCCCGACGCCCGGGGGTGGCCGCCCCCGCCGAAGAGCTGGGCCAGCTTACTGACGTCGACCGCGCGCTTGGAGCGGAAACCCACCTTGTACCGGTCGGGCCCTGTCTCCCGAAAGAAGAGGGCGATTTCGACGCCTTCGATCACGCGCGCGTAATTGATCAGGCCCTCCGCTTCGTCGTCGGTTGCTCCAGCTTCTCTTTCCATGCGGCGCGTCATTCTCATCCAGGCCACCGTTCCGCATGGACTGACCTTCAGCGTACCCAGGACGGCATGCAGCAAACGCAGCGAAGACAGCGGCTTTTCGTCGTAGATCAGCGTGCTGACCTCCGAGGGCGACAGGCCGCACTCGATCAGCCGGGCTACGCGGCGATGGGTCCCCGCGGTGGTGTTGTCGTAGCGGAAGGACCCGGTGTCGGTGGAGATCGCCGTATATAAACAGGTGGCGATATCCAGGCTCAACGGGACCCCCAGCAGCTCTCCCAGGTCGAAGACGATTTCCCCCACCGCCGAAGCCTTGGGGTCGATGTAATTGTAGTCGCCGTAAGGAGGCGTCGACGCATGGTGATCCAGGTTTAAGACAGCGGGCCCCGGCTTGTCGAGAAGTACCCTCAACGACTCGCCTGTTCTTTCCGGAACCGAACAGTCGAGCACGACAAAAAGGTCGTACTCCCCGGCCGGCACCCGGCCGATGACGAACTTGTCCGATCCCGGCAGGAAGGTGTATGTCGACGGGATAGGGTCGTTGCTGACAAGAGTAACCCTCTTGCCCAGGTGCTCGAGCATCAACCCCAGGGCGGCCGTCGAGCCCACGGAATCCCCGTCGGGCATAACGTGCCCGGCCAGAATCACGCTGTGCGCCTTGAGCAGTATGTCTGCTATTTCCCGCAGGCTTTTATTCATTACGCCCGGGCCTCTCCCTTTTCAGCTCGTCCAAAAGGGCGCTGAGGCGCATCCCTTCGCTTATGGAATGATCCAGCTTAAAGGTCAGTTCCGGAGTGTGCCGCAGCCTGATGCGCCGGCCGAGTTCGGTCCGCAAGTAACCCTGGGCCTTGTTCAGGACCTGCATGCACTGGGACTGCTGCTCCTCCGGCCCGAAGACGCTGACGAAAACCTTAACGTGCCTGAGGTCCAGAGAGACCTCGGCTCCGGTTACGGTGATAAACCCAAGGCGCGGGTCCTTCATCTGTTTCAGCAGGTCGGACAGCTCTTCCTTGACAACTTCAGCCAGGCGCTCCGGCCGGTAGCCCATCGCGGCACCTCCTAAAGCTCGCGCTTAATCATTTCGGTGGTGAAGAATTCAAGTTCGTCGCCTTCATGAATGTCGTTGTAGTTTTCCAGCGTCAGTCCGCACTCGTAACCCTGCGCCACTTCCTTGACGTCATCCTTGAAGCGCTTCAACGATGATAGCTTGCCCTGATGGATGACCACTCCATCACGAATCAGCCGCACGTTGGCGTCCCGTGTTATCTTGCCCTCGGTCACGTAGCATCCGGCGATATTGCCCAGCTTGGAGGCGTGGAACACCTTGCGGATCTCGGCGTGGCCCAGCACGACCTCGCGGTATTCGGGCTCGAGCAGGCCGGAAAGAGCGGCGCGAACATCGTTGATCGCGTCGTAAATAACCTGGTAGAGCCTGATTTCGACCTTTTCCCGTTCCGCAGCGCGGCGGGCATTAACGTCGGGCCTGACGTTGAACCCGATGATGATGGCATTCGAGGCCGACGCGAGAAGGATATCGGTTTCCCTGATCGCGCCCACTCCCTGGTGGATCAGGTGCACCTTCACTTCTTCCGTGCTCAGGCGTTCGAGGGCCTGGGCCAGAGCCTCCACAGAACCCTGGACGTCGGCCTTGAGAATAAGCGGCAGTTCCCTAACCTCGCCTTCCTGGATGCGCTTGAAGACGTCCTCCAGGCTGATCCGCCCGACGGCTTTGAGCTCTTCCTGGCGCTTTTTGGCCTGCCGTTTTATGGCGATCTGGCGGGCCACCCTCTCATCCTCGACGACGAAGAAGGTATCGCCGGCCGCCGGCACCTCGGAAAAACCAAGTATTTCAACGGGCATCGAGGGACCGGCCTTCTTGACCGAACGGCCCTTATGGTCGATCATCGCCCGCACCCTGGCAAATACCGGACCGGCAACAATGGCGTCGCCCGTCCGCAGCGTTCCGTTCTGTACCAGGACGGTAGCCACCGGACCGCGCCCCTTATCCAGTTTCGACTCCACGATCGTTCCCCGGGCCAACCGCTTCGGATTGGCCTTGAACTCGCTCATTTCCGCGACCAGGAGCACCATTTCCAGAAGTTCTTCGAGGCCCTGGTGCTTGAGGGCGGACACCGGGGCGGCGATAACGTCTCCGCCCCACTCCTCGACGACGAGCCCGTGCTCGGTAAGCTGCTGCTTGATGCGCTCGGGGTTCGCCTCCGGCTTGTCGATCTTGTTGATCGCGACGATGATCGGCACCCCCGCCGCCTTGGCGTGGTTAATGGCCTCCACGGTTTGCGGCATAACGCCGTCGTCGGCCGCCACGACAAGAATGGCCACGTCGGTAACCCGGGCGCCGCGCGCGCGCATCGCCGTAAAGGCCTCGTGTCCCGGGGTATCGAGGAAGGTTATCTTCTTGCCCTTATGCTGAACCTGGTAAGCCCCGATATGCTGCGTAATGCCGCCGTGCTCGGTGGCGGTCACATTGGCGTTGCGAATAGCGTCAAGCAGCGAGGTCTTACCGTGGTCCACGTGCCCCATAACCGTCACCACGGGAGGCCTGGGCTCCAGGTCGCCGGGATCGTCCTCCTGTTCCTGGACGAGCTGAACTTCCTCGATGTCTTCCTCTTTCTTGATCTCCACCGGGTAGCCCATCTCGCTGGCCACGATGGAAGCCGTATCGATGTCTATCTCCTGATTGATGGTCGCCATGACGCCAAGCATCATCAGTTCCTTGATGACGTCGGCCGCCTTGACGCTCATCTTCTCGGCAAGGTCCTTAACAGTCAACGCATCGGTCAAAACCACCGTACGTTTCTCGACCGGGGGCCTCTCCATACGCGCGGGGCGACGGCCGCGCGGCAGGAGCTTGGCCTCGCTGATCGACGGCTTGCGTTCATCCCACCGCTTTTCGCGAGGGCCACGCTCCTTGTTCGCCGCCAGGCGCTGCTGGGCAGCTCCCTTGTCGGGCTTCGCCTCGACAACCTGTGTCGGCGGTTTGGGAATAGCCTTGTTCAGGTCGAGCACGCGGCCTGGGCGGCCTGCCGCCGGCCGGGGACCGGCCGGTCGGGGGCCTCCGGGACGCGGGCCTCCGGCATACCCGCCACCCGGACGGGGACCCGGGCCCTGGACGCCACGGAACCCCGCGCCCTGGTCGCGGGCTGGCGGACGCCCATCGGGCCGGGCTCCCGCCTGTTGATGATGCGGCATGCCGCCGCCGGGGCGCGTCCCTACGCTGCGGTTGTCGCGGGGCGGCTGCTGGCCCTGGAAAGGCGGCCTCGGCGCCCCGCCGGGGCCGCCGGCCTCCCCTGATACGGGGACGGCCCGGTACGGCTTTGCCTTCCTGCCTGGCGGGCGGAGCGGGCCGGGGAGACGGGGCCGGCCCCGCCGGGCCTCGCGCGGCCTTGGTCCCGGCCTCGGTTGCCGCCGGCGGTGCCGTCTTGGCCGTCTCTTCGCGCCCCGGCGGGCGGGCCGGAGCCTCGCCGGGCGCCTGAACGCCGGGAGCGGGCTCGCGAGCCGGCTCTTCGGGCCTCTTCTCCGTAAGGAATGGCACCGGAGGCTTGATATTGCCGGGCAGGTTCAGCGGCCTTTCCATAAATCTCCGGTCGGGTGGTCGCTGTGGCACATTATCGACTAGACCTGGTCCATACTGGCTAAGGCGGACAGGGCGGGGCTTGGGCGCCGTCCCGGGAGCAGCGGGCCCGGGAGCAGCAGGCTCAGGCTGGGCCTTCCGCGCTCCGGCATCGGGCGGCGGGGCACCGGCCTCGGCACCCGGGCCGGCAGCCTGTTTCTTCGAAGGCTGCCTGCTCTCTTTGCGCCGCGCATCGGCGCCCTCTTTTGCGGCCGGTCTGCCCAGATGCCTGCCCACAGCGGCGATTTGCGCGTCATCCAGGGTACTCAAGGGTGATTTCACGCTGATACCCAGCCCGCTGAGAACATTCATCAGTTCCTTGCTCTCAAGACCCAGCTCCTTAGCAACTTCGTGTACTCTCTTTTTGCCCACCGAACCACCTCCAAATTACCGGGACACCAGGGCCTAGTCTTCCGGTTGCGTTAATAGGCTGAGAATCCTTTTCGTCAAATTATCGTCAAGCAGGGCAAGCACCGCTCTCGGCGATTTGCCGACGGCCGCGCCCAGCTCTCCTTTTTGTCCGTAAACGACGCAGGGAACACCGAACCGCCTGGCCAGCGCGACAAAATCGTCGCGCGTGCTGGGGGCCGCGTCGCCCGCGATAATGACCAATTTGGCCTGGCGCCGCTCCAGCTTGGCCCGCACGCCTTCGTCACCCGAAACCACGCTACGGGCTCTTTGCCCCAGGCCCAGCAGTTTGAATACCGAGTTCACGCCCTTCAATCGCCTCCCGGACCCGAAGTAATACCTCTTGGCCGATATTGCACTGCAAAGCCTTGGCCAGCCTCCTGGCATGGACGGCGGCGTCGAAGCAGCGGGCGTTCGGGCAGATGTAGGCGCCGCGCCCGGCCCGCTTCCCTGTCAAGTCGAGTTCTATATTTCCCTCAGGCGTCCTGACAACGCGTATTAACTCCCGTTTGGCCTTCATCTCCTGGCAGCCGACGCATTTGCGCAGAGGGACCTTCTTAACGCGCGCCACCTTAACCCCCCATTCAATCAAGAAGTGGGATGTGGGAAGTCGGATGTGAGGGTTTAGGGTGGAATTCGCGAAAGCGAATCCCTTCGAGTACTCACCTCTGACATCTCGCCTCTCGCTTCCCATGTGTCAGACTACGTTTTTCAACGATCCTTTAGATTTCGTAGCCTTGGGATAGGTACTCCTGATATATCTCGGCCATCTGGCTCTCGCTCTTGATGTCGATCTTCCACCCCGTCAGCTTGGCGGCCAGGCGCGCGTTCTGTCCTTCCTTGCCTATCGCCAGCGAAAGCTGATAATCAGGAACGATGACGCGGGCTATCTTTTCGTCTTCCCAAACCTCGACGGCGATCACCTTGGCCGGGCTTAAGGACGCGGCAACGAATTTTGAAGGATCGGAATACCATCGCACTACGTCGATTTTCTCTCCGTTCAACTCGTTGACGATGGCCTGGACCCGCACGCCCTTGGGACCGACGCAGGCGCCTACGGGGTCGATGTTCTCGTCGCTCGAATAGACGGCGATCTTGGACCGGATCCCCGCCTCGCGGGCAATCGCCTTAAGCTCGACGATACCCTCGTGCAGTTCCGGCACTTCAATCTCAAACAGCCGCTTCAAAAGACCCGGATGGGTCCGCGACACGACAATCAACGGGCCCTTGCTGGTCTTCTTGACCTCCACGATGTAGGTCTTGATCCTTTGCCCCGGCCGGTAGATCTCTCCCGGAATCTGCTCGTTGGGGGTGAGTACGGCCTCGGCCTTGCCCAGCTCAATATAGCAGGTGCGTTGCTCGATACGCTGAATCGTTCCGGTAACGACGTCGCCCTCGCGATTGGAAAACTCCTCGAAGACGATATTACGCTCGGCCTCGCGAATGCGCTGAACCACAACCTGCTTGGCGGTTTGTGCCGCGATCCGCCCGAAGTTGCGGGGCGTGATTTCGGTTTCCACCACGTCGTCCAATTCATAGGCCGGATTGATCTTTCTCGCTTCTTCCAGGCTGATCTGCTGCCCGGGGTCTTCTACTTTTTCGACGACGGTGCGCTTGGCAAAGACCTTGACATCGCCCGTATGGCGGTCGATGTGCACCCTGGCATTCGTCGAAGAGCCGAAATTACGCTTGAAAGCTGACAGAAGCGCTGCTTCGATCGCTTCCAGCAAAACGTCGACAGCGATGGCCCTTTCTTTTTCCAGGTCGCGCAGAGCCGCTAGGAACTCAGTGTTCATGTGGCACCCTCCATACGTAACCCCCTATAGTTCAAGGGCCAGACGCGCGCTGGCGATAGAACTCCAAGGGATGATAATCTCTTCCTTGCCGGTGTCGAGGAGAACGCCGTCATCGTGACTGGCCTTGATACGTCCCAAAAACCGCTTGCGCCCGTTGATCGGCGCGAACGTCTTGATGTTGGCCAGACGGCCCTCGAATCGCACGTAATCCTCCCTCTTTTTCAGCGGCCTCTCCAACCCCGGAGAGGATACCTCCAAAAAGTAGGCGTGCGGTATGATGTCGACCTCGTCAAGGACCTTGTCAAGCTTTTCCGATAAGCCCTGACAATCAACAAGCCCGACTCCGCCGGGCTTGTCAATAAAAAGACGGAGGTACCATTGCCCTCCCTCTTTCACGTACTCGACGTCCACGAGTTCCACACCCTGAGCTTTTGCCAGCGGGGCAGCCAGCTCCTCCACCCTGGCCGCTACCTTATTGACGGTCACCTAAATCCTCCTCGTTCTCAACAAGTATTAAGACGAAGGAGTGGGGTCAACCCACTCCTTCGGAAAACTCCTCGCAATCCAAATCAAGGTAAGTATACCACAGCGTCGCAGGAGTTACAAGCACAAATAAGAAAAACGCTGCCGTCGAGCCGATGTTCAGATCGTTTTGTCCCGGACAGCGGCGACGTCGTACCCCGACCGGACGATGGCATCCCTGACAAGCCCGGCAACGGCCGGATCCCGCAGACGGACGACGACCTCCCCCGCAGGGAGGTTGACTTCCACCGCCGTCACTCCGTTAACGCTGCGGACGGCCTTCGCGACCGCGTTCTTGCAATGTTCGCAAGACATACCCTTAACGAGATAGCTCACTAAAGCCTCGTTCACATTCAACTACCCCAGTATCGTGTTGATTTTGTCCACGAGGGTGTCCTTGGCCACGTACCCCACTTCTTGTCCGACGACCTTTCCTTCCTTAAAGAAAAGCAGGGTGGGAATGCCCTTGATACCGAACTTGATGGCCAGTTCCCTGTTTTCGTCGACGTTGACCTTGCCCACTTTCATTTTGCCTTTGAACTCAACGGCCACCTGCTCAATAATAGGCGCGATGCTGCGGCAGGGTCCGCACCACGCCGCCCAGAAATCCAACAGCACAGGCTCCCGGCTCTGGAGAACTTCCTGCTCAAAATTGTTTTCGGTAATCTCGAGTGCCATCTGCAGAACCATCCTCCCAATTCTAAAAAGTTAGGGGAAACAACCGTCTCCCGTTTAAAACCTTCATCCGCTGGAACCGCTGCTGCTGCAAGTGTTCGCACCGCTAGAGCGCGGGGCAAAAAGCGAAAACTCCCGGCGGACGTTATCCGACAGACACTTGGGACACGTAACTCTGGCCCTTTCGGTTACGGGCAGCAAGACACTGAATTTATGCTCACAATTATTGCATTTGTATTCGTAAATCGGCATCGGGTTAACACCTTTCCCCCTGGTTCAAACTTCTTACTATTTTAATACAGAAGATTCCACCGGACAAGACCCAGCCGTCGAAAACGGAGCACGCCCGTCAGCCCGACGCGTTGCCACACCCCGACTGCTTGTACAACTGGATAAACTGCAGCACAAACTGGAGTTCGCTGCGGCTGAGGTTACACGCCATGTTCAAAATGGCCTGGACATTGGGGTGCATCAACAGCTCCCGCAGCTCGGGGTTCATCATGCTGAGCATCTGGTCAACGGCCCCGGGCTCCATGATGAAATAACAGGGAGTAACCCCCATGACCTGGGCCAGCTTTTCCAGGGTTTTCAGGGAAGGCTGAACTTTGCCCTGTTCGATCTGGCCGATCAGCCCGGCCGTGACCCCCGCCGCGCGCGCCAGCTGCGCCTGGGTCATTCCATATTCTTCACGCAGAGTTTTTAGTTTATGCCCCAGCGAACCCTCGTAGCTCATGAGGACGAGCGCCGAAACCCCGAGTTCCCTGGCGATTTGCTTCAGTGTCGCCAGCGAGGGGTAAACCGATCCCCGCTCGATTTCGCTGAGGTAGGAAGGCGAGATCCCGGCGGCGGAGGCCAGGTCATTCAAAGACATGCCCTTCTCCGTGCGGATCACCCTGATTTTCTCGCCGATGGAAAGGGCTCCGTCTTTGCCCGATCCCCCGTCCAGCAACCGCGCCTTGGAAACATTGAGGGCCGCAGCAAGTTTCTCGATGGTCTTCAGGGAAGGGCGCTTGGATTCCCGTTCGATTTCCGAAAGGTAGGAGAGAGACAGATGTGCCCGGCTGGCGAGTTCCTGGAGGGTGTAACCCCGCTCCTCACGCAGAAGACGGATCTGCTGCCCGCGAATAATCACGCTGATCACCCTCTAAATGAAGTGGCGAACCCAAAGGCGCATCAACAAGTTAATTATCTTCATTTTAATATAGTTGGGCTTTAGCGTAAATACGCTGGCACTAATACAGGCGCAGTTAAGGCAAACCGCCTTGCTCAATAATAGCCCGGGCTATTTCGCGGAACAGGGGCGCGGCCGTCTTTCCCCCGCTTTCCGCGTTCTCCGCCAGAACGACGATGGCAAACCGGGGTCTGTCGAGCGGAAAATATCCCGCAAACCAGCCGCTGGTCCGCGTGCCGTCGCCGACCTGAGCCGTTCCGGTCTTTCCGGCGCTTCCCGGTCCGGCTAGGTAACCGCCCCGGCCGTTGCCGGCCGTCGTTACCAGTGTCATGAGTTCCCTCAGCGTGGCGGCCGTGCCCGGGGACACCGCGCGCTTTCCTTGATCGGCTGTCACAATCCGCAGCACCGTGCCGCCCTGCCGGACTTCCCGGACCAGCCGGGGTACGCGGTACACCCCGTCGTTTGCGATAGCCGCCACCATTGACGCCACCTGCAGAGGCGTTACCAGTACGGGGCCCTGACCGACCGCAGCGTTGACGAGATTGTACGGCTCGGCGATCATGTCCAGGTCCTGACGGGGATCGGGCGGGTAGGGAAACCCCAGCAGCCGTTGCTCGCCTAAACCCAAGCGCCGGGCATACTCGATAATCCCGTCGGCCCCGAGCTTGAAAGCGACTTTGGCAAACGTGGGGTTGCACGAGTTAGCGAAGGCGTCGGCGAAGGTCAGCCTGCCGTGGCCTTCATCCTTCCAGCAGGCGATCAGCTGCTCGCCGCGCCCGGCGCAGATAAACTCGCTGTCGGGCCTTACAATTCCCCGTTCAAGAGCGGCGGCGGCAACGACCGTCTTAAAGACCGACCCGGGCTGGTAGAGCGCAAGCGCGTGATTGACAAAAGCCTCCGTTTCCTTTAAAGCCTCGCCGGGCCGGCGCGGGTCAAAAACCGGCCGCGAAGCCATGGCCAGGACGTCGCCGGTTTGAACGTCCATCACCACCACGGCGCCTGAAACCATATGACGGTCCAGGACATCCTCGACAGCCTGCTGGAATTCCCGGTCGATTGTCAGGATGAGGTCCCGGCGCCCTGTATCACGCTCTTTACCCTCCACGTACCCCAGACCCGGGAGCGGTTTCCCGCAGGCGTCGACGTAGCAGCGCGCCGTCTTCACCGGGTAAAGGCCCTTAAGATCCGGCTCGTAATATTTTTCGAGGCCGGACTTCCCCACAAGGTCGCCCAGGCGGTACGGCTTACCGTACTGCCGGAGGCTGTTTAACTCTTCGGTCGATGCGATGGGGCCGACGTAGCCGATGAGGTGCGAAGCCCGTTGGTTTTCCCCGTATCTGAGCACGACTTCGGCCACATACACTCCCGGCCGCCGGGAGGCCTGGATGAGCTTCTTCTGCCGGACATCAAGGTTGTACGGGAGGCAGCAGGCGCTTTCCAGGGCCGTCTCGACCTCCCCGCGCGGAACATCCAGGACGGCGGCCAGCTCTTCGGCTACCTTCGCCCTGTCTTCCAGGAGCTGAGGGATGACCACAATCCTGTCGGCTCTCTCGAACCCGGTCAGAGGCACACCGTTGCGGTCGAGGATGTTGCCCCGCGGCACCTCCTCCAGGGAAACGCTGACCGAGACCTGCCGGGCGTTGGCGGCGGCAAGCCGCTCGTGCTCGGCGATCTGGATGACGGACAGGCGCCAGACGAGCAGCGCCAGACAGGTCACAAGCCCCCATCCGAGCATGGCTATTCTTTTTTGAGAAAATCCGGACACAGAAAAACCTCGCAGTCAGCTATCTAGTTACTAATAGTGTGACCGGAGGTTTCTTCCAGTATCCGCATCAGGAGCGGAACACCGTCAAACAGTCTCAGCGGTACTTGCGGATGTTCTCGTTGTGCTCGGCGAGCGAACGGGCAAAGGCGTGGCTTCCGTCCGCCTTGGCGACGTAGTAAAGGTACGGGACCCTGGCGGGATGCACGGCGGCTTCAAGGGACGCCCGACCGGGGTTGGCGATAGGGCCGGGGGGCAACCCCACGACCCGGTAGGTATTGTACGGGGAGGCGACCTCGAGGTCCTTGTAGGTCACCTGCTCGGTGGCGGTCTTGCCGAGGGCGTACAGCACGGTGGCGTCGACCTGGAGCGGCATGCTCATGCGCAGGCGGTTATGGAGCACCCCGGAAATAACGGCCCGCTCGTGATCGATTTTGGCCTCGCGTTCGATCAAGGAAGCCAGTGTTACGGCCTGGTGAAAGGTGAGTCCGGCTTTGGCCGCCTCCTCATCAAGGTTGAGAAGCTCCGCCTCCCTGGCGAAACGTGAAAGCATCTGGTTGATGATGACCGTTTCCGTAACGTCCTTGCCGATGCTGTAAGTATCGGGGAAAAGGTAGCCCTCCAGGCGGCGCTCGCCCTCGGGCAGGCCTTTGACGAAGGCGATGCCGAAATCGTAATGGGCCGCCGCGTCCAGGAACCGTTCACGGTCGGCCAGGCCCTTTGCGGCGAGCAGATCGGCGATCTGCTCGGTATTGTAACCTTCAGGCACCGTGAATGAATGGAGCGTCCCCCGTCCGGCAACCAGCTGCACGATAATCTGAGGAACGGAATCGCCGGGGGAAAGGTCATACTCGCCGGCCCGCAACGACCCGTCGAGACCTTTATACCACGCATAGAGGCGAAAAGCCCCGGCGCTCCTGATGACATCCTTGTCGGCCAGCAGCCTGGCGATCTGGCCGCTCGTCACCCTGGGCGGGATCTCCACGCGCACCGTCGCCGTGCTGCCGGGAGCGGCCGGTCCCAGAGATGAAACCACGAACAGCCCGATAAGCCCTGTTGCAATCACGGAAAGAGCGAACAAAACAAGGGCCATGCGCAGCAGTTTGTCTTTGGTCACGGTATCGGTCAAAAACGGCACAACGGCAAGCTCCTCGGGCGTTCATCGGCTGTCGGCCGGAGCGCTGCAAAAAGCGACCGGCGTTGTTTGATTATACCATTTTCACGCCCGCCTTGGAAGCGCAACATCCCCTCCGGCCGTGTCAAGAGTTAGTAGGTAGACTCCCGTGGATTATTTTAGCTTACGCCGACAGTAAGGCCGGCAGAGAAGCCAATTGCCGCAAGACGTGTTTGACCCACGGTTCGCCGGCACAAGGGCCTTTGAGCGCCGGCATTTCTGCTCTGAGCCAGTTCTCCAGGTCCTCCCGTCTTAGCCTTTGCGGCTGCTCAATACCCCCAACGCGGATCACCTGCTCCAACAGCGGCGCATTCACGACGCCGTCAGACGCCGCATAAACCCTAAGTTCACCATTGGCACGGGCGGCCAGTAAACGAGCCATATGGTCTGCCCCGCGCGGAGTCCAGCGCGCTCCAATCCGTTTCATCCGCCGGGCCAGGGTGTGCCGTACCTGCCCCTCGATGGTGCCCAGCCTTTCCTCTTCCGGTAAAGTGCTGATCCCCTCCCAGTTGTCGATGAGGTATTGCTTCAGCTCTCGGATACGCTTCCGCGCCGCGCGCCCCCGAGCCTTCTTTAAGGCCCGATCCAAGACCGCCACGGTGGCCTCTTGATTCAACCTAGCAATGCAAGTGCTGACTTCGCCATAAATCTCTTCGCTGAAGGCCAGGGCCTCGGTCAAGCGCCGCCGGAGATGAAAGGGATCCAGGTGGTAGCTGGCCCCGGGGAAACAGGCCTTCCCCCCGTTCGCGATCCAGGGTGCTCCATCGCCTCCAATCCGTACTTGCGCTACTTTCTCTAAGGCCCACCGCTCGCCGAATACGGCGCTTGCCTCTTCCCAAATAGCTTCACCGTCGACCAGCCCGGCTACCGTCTGTCGCCCTTTTAAGGACCGGGGACACCCTTCTTTCCCTTCGTATCCCACCACCAGCTTGATCTCTCCGCCGCGTTCCCGGGTCCGTTGCTGTCTTACCCAGACGCCGTCGGCTTCGATGAACAGGGTGCGGATCTCTTTGCTCCCCGCCGGCACCGCGCCTTGTTCGAATATCGCGGCCCGTCGCAAGGCGCTGTGCTCAGCCGCACGTCGGCCGCTTTCTTGCACCCGCGACCAGATGGTCATGGCGCTGATCCCCGGCACTAAATAGCTGAGGATTTTCTCAGCCCGGCGAAAGGGCATCTCTGTCGCCAGTTCTACAGTCAGTTCGGTTATCCGCGGACTCATCCGTTGCCCCTCGGTTAACCCCAAGGCCTCGTCCAGGAGGAAACGGTAGTCGCCTGTCTCCGTATCCAGATACAAGCGCCTCTTCAATCTTAACTCGCCGAAGCTGGTGATCAGGGTCCGCTCACGGAACCCGACGCTCTTGTACTTCTTGGTGTCCCTCTGGGCGGCGAATGCCCCGTCGATCTCTTCCAATGCCGCACGAAAAAGCCTGAGAGCCGCCTCTTGCACTAAACGCTGCATTCTCTCTTCCAGCTCTCTTACGTTGGCAACCGACCGTAAAATCTCGAAGATCCCCTTCGCCAACAGAAGGACTACCTGCACGATAAGGCGAACTTTGATCACGAGACCTCTCACTCCTTGCCCGGGAGTCGGCTGCCCTCCGGGGCAGCCGCCAGAGGTCTCTTTTCTTCGTAACCCCTCTGGTTACCTACTAAAGTCTTACACTACCATCCCCTCCCGCTGCGGAACGCAGGCGGACCGCCGGGACTAATCGATAACCGTCCCCGCCGGCTGGTCGATGAGGACCATGGGTTCGATGAACCTCTTAACGACCTCATCGACGACCAGTTCCATATGCACCCCCTGCGTGGCCACCACCGGGATAATGGGCTTATAACGGTGGAACCGCTGGAGGAGCTTGACCGTGGTCGAGGTGACGCTGCGCGGCGTTTCATCCACTTTGGTCACGACCAGCACGTCGGCCTCGTCGAGCAGGATGTTCCCGGTGTCCATCAGAATCTCGCTCTTCATGTTCGCCGGCACCACGGAGACCAGCACGTCGGCGATCTGCCGGCTCTCGGGGGATTTATAGCCGTCGTTGATGCCGACGGCCTCGATCAGGGCCACGTCGGGGATGGTCGAAACCGGCGGGATGTCTTTTTGAGAGAGGTGGCCCAGTTCCAGGACCGAGCGTACCTTGTTCAGGTCGTCCAGTGCCCTGCGGGCCTGCAGGATCAGCTGGTTCTTCTCCTTGATCAGGTTTACGCAGTGCCTCAGCACGCGTTCGATATCCTCGGCCACGTCGCGCCCGCTCTCCGGTATAGCGATGGTGACGTAGTTCGGGTCGACCCCCTTGTAGTAGTAGGGTTTTTCATCCTGCACCCCGGAGCCGACGGCCAGCGGCTGGTATCCCCTGGCCCTTAACCCCTTGTAGAGTTCGCCGACGACGGTCGATTTCCCGGAATCGTTCCTTCCGGCGACCACGATCTTTTTCACGGCGGCACCTCCTTCTCCAGCCTTCTTCAGGAGTAACTAGTTAACTATATGCCGGTGTAGTCTCTTTATTAAAGAAACAATAAACAGCAACGAACCAGCAGAGGCTGTATGCAAACAAAAAAACAGGCCCTGCAAAAGGACCCGTTTCCCTGGTATTTGCTTTAGCGGTCGGGCTGCTCTCCCCCGGCGGCCGGCGGCTGTTCTCCATCGGGAGGCGGCAGCACCTCGGGAACCGGCATGTCGGCAGGAGGTGAAATGGTTGCGGGCTGCGCTTTGACACCAACGGCAATGATTTTGTCGAGCGGGTGATAATGACTCGAAGGAAGCTTCTCCTTCCGCAGCTTCCCGTTATCCCATACCCACCGTTCCGCTTCCGCCTTGTATCCCCGCAACCCCTGGCGTTTGACGACTTCTTTCCCCGCCTCCAGGTCGGGATCGTCCTCGCGGAGCACTTTGGGTTCAAAAGTCTGCGTCACCCAGCTCTTGATCTCCACGCGGCGGTTTTCCCGGACGTGGCCGAAGATCTTGATGGTCAGGTGGGATTTCCCTATTTCGGAGCGTACGTACACATACGTCGGATCAGGGTTCCTGAACTTGAAGTCGATATGCCCGTAAACCACCGTCGCGTCCCTGCCGATCGGGACGTAAGTTACGGGAAGGGAATGGTGCGAACGCTCCACGATCTCGAGTTTGGCGAGAAGGACGGCGTTGTAGAGCGTCGAGGACACCTGGCAGACCCCGCCGCCCATCCCGTCCTGGAACTGGTTTTCAATAATGATCGGCGCGTTGCGGTAACCATGCTCAAGGGAGCGCGGACCGACGATTTCGTTGAAGGAAACCGTTTCCCCCGGGGCAACCAGGAGGTTGTTGAGGGCCGAAGCGGCAACGCTGACGTTGTAGGAGCGGTCTACAAGCTTGGGGTCGAAATAGGTCGTGTACTCGGCGATCTTTCCGGTGATACCCATGGCCCTGACTTCGTCCTCGGTATGCCGGGGGGCAACGCGCACCAGGCGCACGGCCACCCTGCCGCCGCTCTTCCCCTGCGCCGTTGCCACGATATCCCGGTAGAGCCGGTCGAAATCAACCCGTAGGCCGTCCTGGCTGGGCACGATCTCCACCCGGTCGTTTTCGGTGATTGTGAAGCCGGCGTCGCGGGCCTCCCGCGTAAAGCCCCTTGCCAGCTGACCCACGATAAACTCCATCCGTTCCCTGTCGATCTCGGCGACCGTGCCGATCTCGCGGCCCTCTCGCTCCAGCCGTCGCCTTTCCAGCCACTGGCCTACGAAAAAGCCGCTTCTCCCGACCTTGAACGCGCGGTCCGCCATGCCTTCGGCGTCAAGGCGAAATCCGAGCTCCGCCAGGGTAACCGGCCAGCTGTAGCCATCCAGGACGAACGTTATGGGCGTCTCCCTCATCTCGGCCTCCAGGGCCCTGATCTTCGCCGCCGCCTCATCCCGGCTCATGCCCGACAGGCTGACGCCCCGTACGGTAACCCCCTCAAAAATTCTGCCTTCGTGCGCCTCGCTGGCGACCAGCCCCCAAAAGGCGCCAAAAAAAATAAACACGGCAACCAGAAGTCCAAGAATAACAAAAAAGATGTTCCTCTGGACGGTCACCGTGCTCCCTCCTCGGAGACAACTGAATGTGCACCATTAACTTTGAGGCGTGGCGCCTGACAGTGTGCCGGCAAAAAGCCAAAACAATGGTTTTGGCATAGGCGTCTGTAGGGTACGGCCGTGCTTTGGAAGTTATCCTGAGACTGCTCAAAAGCAAGCATGGCGCGGAAGGCGAAGCCGGCCAGCGCGGAGCGTACAGGGTGGTACGTGAGCACTGGGCGGCGAGCCTGACAAAGCCAGGCGCAGTTTTTCAGCGGTCTCCTGGCAGTACCAAAACATATTCGTGCCGGCCCCCCGTAAATCCTAGGAGGGCGTTGAAAAACCGCGCCGTCCTTTTAGTGCTCGCTTCCTACCTTTTCCTGCCAGGCGTCAGCGACTTTTTCCCACTCCTCGTCTTCGACGTCGATCAAAATCTCGTTACCCTCTTCGTCTTCCGCAAACTTAAAGATGACGACCTCGTCTTCCTGCTCGTCGTCGGCTACAGGGACCAGGATGGCGTATTCTTCGCCGTCAACCTCCAAAATGTCCAGCACGCTGAAATCGTGCTCTTCCCCGTCTTCATCCACCAGCGTAATGACCTCATCATCCGCGGCCATTTCATTCAACTCCTTTGCCAAGATATCCCTATTCTAGGGTACTGCACGGGGGCACGTCAAGGGACTCCGGGCGCTTTTCCCGGCAGCGCAGGTAGGAATCGAGAATAACGGCGGCCGCCATGGCGTCCACCACCTTCCTGCGCCGCGCCCGGCGGACATCGGCGTCGATCAGTATCTTTTCCACCTGCGCCGTACTTAATCTCTCATCCCACAGAATTATGGGCACCTTCACCGCTTTGCGGAGCTCCTCGACAAACTCCAGCACCTTCTGCGCCTGGGGCCCGATGGAACCGTCCAGTTTCTTGGGCAGGCCTACGACGACGCTTTCCACCTCACGGCTCGCGATTATCTCCGCGATGCGCCTGATGTCGTCGGCGGGCTTTCCGCGCACGATCGCGCCCTGGCCCTGGGCGGTGAGTCCCAGTTCGTCGCTCAGAGCCACCCCGATGCGCTTGTCTCCTACATCAAGTCCCAGTATACGCACCTCAAACCACCTTAATACAGAATTCAGGACAGGCTGCTGCGCAATAGCCACAAAAGCAGCACTTTGTGCGGTCCGCCAGCGCGCGCCCGCGCTCGATGCGCAAGGCCTCAAAGCGGCAGACTTTTACGCACTCCCCGCAGCCCCGGCACCACTCCTCGACATGAAGACGCCTGCCCGCCCGGCGAACGATCACCTTCAAGCCCTCGGGAACTTCCTGCCCGGAAAAGATCCTGGTGTTGTATTCGACTTCCACCATCGACTGCATGCCGACGGCAACGGCCGCCAGTTCGGGGATGGCCAGCACAGCCCTCAAGGCGTTTTCGGCGTCGCGGACCAGATGGCCGCCCGCGAGGGCCTTCATGCCGTAAATCCCTTTCCCGGCGCGCGCAGCCCTGCGAACAGCCGCGAGCATATCGTCGGACGAACCGCCCCGTATGCCTATGCCCGGCGGGTTGTACAGGGGGTGGATGACGTCGATGAGGTCTATCGCGCTCGCCGCCTCCACCGCCCCCACGTGATGGGTGGAGATGCCCACCGCGCGCACCAGCCCTTGCTGTTTAGCCTCCGCCAGGTACTCCAGGGCCTCCCAATGCCCGCGGATGTTGGCCGGCGACTCCATCTCGTGCAGCAAAAAAATATCCACGTAATCGCGGGAGAATTCCCGCAGGGCCCTATGCAGGCTGGCCTCCATACCCTTGCGCGTCCACGCGTAGGAGCGACCGACGACGACCACCGGTTCGCCCCAAGCACGCATCGCTTCGCCGACTACACGATAGGTCCCGTACAACTCGGCGCAGTCAAAGAAATTGACCCCGCGGCGCATCGCGTGCAGAAGGACGCGCCGGGCCTCTTCCGGAGGGAGGTTTGCCTGCAGGGGGCTTAGAGTAAGTGTCCCGAAACAAAGCCTGGAGACCCTGATACCCGTCCCGCCAAGCGTCGCGTATTCCATCAAAAACCCTTAAATCCTTTATAATCGTTATAAGACCCTACTTTCCAGTAGGGTCCTTGGCCGCCAGGTATGTTCTAAGTAACTCTTCCATCAGTTCGTCTCGTTCGACCCGCCGGATAAGGTTGCGTGCGTTCTGATGACTGGTGATGTAAGCCGGATCGCCCGAGATCAGATACCCCACCATCTGGTGAATAGGATTGTACCCCCTGTCCAGCAGGGCTCGATACACGGCAACCAGGATTTCTTCGACCTTGCTAGGCTCATCGGCGGGACGCTCGAATCTCACCGTCTCCTGCGAATGATCTGGGCTCATCACCACACCCCCACGCACCTTTAATATTAACTAAGCCTTAACCAATCTATTCGACCTCTTGCCTTATATTTCCTCTATATGCCTGAACATTACTTCAGGCGAGACGGCTATTAACGATAGCCCTCGCCTTATCCAGCGCCTCTTGCAGCCTGGCAGGGTTCTTGCCGCCGGCCTGGGCCATTTCCGGCTTGCCCCCCCCGCCGCCGCCCACGATGCCGGCGATCTCTTTGATGATTTGTCCGGCATGCAGCCCGCGGGAAGTGTGTTCCTTGGCCACGGCCGCGATCAGGTTGACCTTGTCGGCGCCGGCGGTTCCGAGGACAATGACCGCGGGGCCCAGGCGGTCGCGCAACAGGTCGACCAGGCCCCTGAGTTCAGGCATCTCCCTGGCCTTGACCTGGGCGACGAGTACCTTGACGCCGGCGACGTCCTCGACCTGGTTGATGATGTCCAGGACTTCATACGCCTGCAGCCGGTCGCGCAGTTGCTCGTTCTCCTTTTCAAGCTTCCTGACGTTCTGGAGCACCGTTTCCAGCCTGCCGACGACCTCGCGCACCGGCGCTTTGATCAGCCCCGCGATCTCGTTCAGCTGCTCGTCATGGGCCACCAGGTAGTCGAGCGCAGCCGGCCCCGTCATAGCCTCGATGCGGCGCAAGCCGGCGCCGACGCTGCCCTCGGTGATGATTTTAAAAAGACCTATTTCCGAGCTGTTCCGCACGTGCGTCCCGCCGCACAACTCCAGGCTGTAATCCCCGACCCGTACGACGCGGACAAGGTCCCCGTACTTCTCCCCGAACAAGGCCATCGCGCCCAAGGCTTGGGCCTCGTCGAAAGACACTATGTCGGTCTTGACCGGCAAATTCTGAAGCACGGCACTGTTGACACGCTTTTCGATCTCCTTCAGTTCCCGAGGGGCGAGGGCCTGGTAATGCGTAAAATCGAAGCGCAGGCGTTCGGGGGCCACCAGGGAACCGGCCTGGTTGGCGTGTTCGCCGACAATGTCCTTCAAAGCACGGTGCAACAGGTGGGTTGCGGTGTGATTCCGGCAGGTGTCCAACCGCCGCGCCTGGTCGATGTCCACATCCACCAGCGCCCCGGTCGCAAGGGTCCCTTCCTTAACCAGGACCTTGTGCACGAACAGGTCCTCCACCGGCTTTACACAACCCGTGATCTCGGCTTTCAGGCCGTCGCCGGTGATCCAGCCCGCGTCGCTCACCTGGCCCCCGGATTCGGCATAACACGGCGTGGTGTCGAGAACGACCTCAACCTCTGCGCCCTCCCCCGCCCGGTCAACCGGCTCGCCGTCGCTCAATATCGCAATCACCCTGGCGCGGGTGCTCAGCCGGTCATAGCCCACGAACTCCGTCGGGCCGTGCTTGTCCCGCAACTCCCGGTAAACAATGTCCCTCTCGCTGAGGTACTCCGTCTCCTGCCTGGCGCTGCGGGCCCTTTCGCGCTGTTCTTCAAGCGCTTTACTGAAATCCGCCTCGTCCACCTCCAGCCCGCTTTCGCCGCAGATCTCAACCGTGAGTTCAAGGGGAAACCCGTAGGTGTCGTATAGTTTAAAGGCCACGGCGCCGTCGAGCTTGTGCCCGCCGGACGCGACGGTCTGCGCGATGTGCCTGTTCAGAATGTCCACGCCCTGCACGAGCGTCTGGCGGAACCGCTCCTCCTCGCGCCTTACCACGCGCTGCACGTGCTCGGCCTGGGTAACGAGATAGGGATAGGCCTGCGCCATCTGCCCGATGACGGCGCCGGCCACGGAATCAAGGAACGGCGTCTCGCGGCCCAAAAGAAGCCCGAAGCGGGCCGCGCGGCGCAAAAGCCTTCTTATGACGTAGCCGCGCCCCTCGTTGGAAGGAAGGACACCGTCGGCGACCGCGAAGGTGATGGCCCGCGTGTGGTCGGCGATGACCTTCAGCGCTACGTCCGTCGAGTCGTTTTCTCTGTACCGCACCCCCAGCAGCTTCGCGGCATGGTCGATGATCTCCCTGAAGATGTCGGTGTCAAAGTTGGTCCGCACGTTTTGCAGCACGGCGGCGACGCGCTCCAGGCCCATTCCCGTATCAATGCCTTTGTTGGGCAGGGGTTCGTAATTCCCGGTTTCGTCCCGGAAAAACTGTATGAACACCAGGTTCCAGATCTCGAGATAGCGGTCGCAGTCGCAGCCCGGCCGGCATGCGGGGTTTCCGCAGCCCCGCTCCGGGCCCTGGTCGTAGTAAATCTCGGAGCAGGGTCCGCACGGCCCGACCCCGATCTCCCAGAAGTTCGTGTCCTTGCCGAGGCGCACGATGCGGTCGGCATTTACACCGACCTTCAGCCAATGCTCAAAAGCCTCGTCGTCGTCCAGGTAAATGGAGATCCAAAGCCTGCCGGCGTCCAGGCCCAGCTCGCGGGTCACGAATTCCCAGGCCCAGGGGATGGCCCTCTCCTTGAAATAGTCACCGAAAGAAAAGTTGCCGAGCATTTCAAAAAAGGTGTGGTGCCTGGCGGTCCGCCCCACGTTCTCGATGTCGGGCGTCCGCAGGCATTTCTGGCACGTGGCGGCCCGCTTAAACTCAGGCTTGGCCGCGCCCGTATAGTAAGGCTTAAACTGGACCATCCCGGCGGCGGTCCACAGGAGCGTCGGGTCATTCGCCGGAACCAGGGATGAGCTTGGTACCACCCGGTGATCACGTGCCGCAAAGTAGTCCAGGAAACGTTGCCGGATTTCGCTGCCCCGCATGCTCAAAAAACCCCCAAAAAAAGAGAATAGCCTCAAAAAAAAGGGGGTGATGAACCCCTAATTAGCCATAATTATACAGAGATTTAGGAAAAGGGTCAAGGAAGCGATTGGTACCGGCCCGTTTGACAGCGTCAACGGGTTATGGAAAGGTTGATCCGTTTTTTGCACAAAAACCTTGACAGGGTATACCGCCCCTGCTAAACTCTCTTCAATGAGACCTCGGCAAGGTCTCGACAACTGCATAACCTTGTGGGTCTCTTATCAAGAGAGGTGGAGGGACTGGCCCGATGAAGCCCGGCAACCGGTTGCGCGGCGCCCCGCCGTTCGACTAAGGTGCCAATTCCTGCAGGAGTTATCTTCTGGCAGATAAGAGGAAATCCGTAGCGGAATTCCGGCCTCTATCTGTAGAGGCTTTTGTTTTTCTTCACGTTCTAAGGGAGGTGTTGCATCACATGGCGGTTGAAAGGTCCTACGCGGAAATCAACGCCAGGATCAAGGCGGGCAAGGTTGTCGTCATCACCGCCGAGGAGGCGGTGGATCTCGTTCGCAGCAAGGGGGTGGCCCGGGCCGCCCGGGAGGTCGACGTGGTCACCACGGGGACCTTCAGTCCCATGTGCTCCTCCGGCGTTTACTTCAACTTCGGTCATTCAAAGCCCCGCGTTAGGGCAGACAAGATCTGGCTTAACAACGTTCCCTGCTACGGCGCGATAGCGGCCGTCGACGGCTTTTTGGGCGCCACCGCCCTGCCCGAGAACGACCCTGCAAACAGCAGCCACCCCGGGGAGTTCCGCTACGGCGGCGGGCACGTCATTCACGAGTTGGTTGGACGGCAAAAGATCAAGCTGCGCGCCACGGGCTACGGTACCGACTGTTACCCGGCGCGCGAGGTGGAGACATGGGTTACCATCGACGACCTTAACGAGGCTGTCCTCTTCAACCCGCGGAACGCGTACCAGAACTACAACGTCGCCGTCAACCTCGGCAACCGCACGATTTACACCTACATGGGCATCCTCAAGCCGAACCTGGGTAACGCCCATTACTCCACAAGCGGCCAGTTAAGCCCGCTGCTTAAAGACCCCTGGTTCCGGACCATCGGGATCGGTACCCGTATTTTTCTCGGCGGCGGCGTCGGCTACGTGGCATGGAACGGGACACAGCACTTCCCCTCGGTCTCGCCCGGCCCCGTCGAGGGTTCTATCTTCGCGGCGGGAGGAACCCTTACCGTGATCGGCGACCTGAAACAGATGCGGCCGGAGTGGCTGGTCGGAGCCAGCTTCCTGGGATACGGTGCCACCCTTTTCGTCGGCCTGGGCATCCCCATTCCCATCCTAAACGAGGAAATCATGTATTACGCCTCTCTGCCCGACGACAAGCTCTACGCGCCGGTAGTCGACTATTTTACCGCCTATCCGCAGCGGGAGCCCGGGAACCTGGGGCTGGTAAGCTACGCTGAACTTAAATCGGGGAAAATCACCGTTAACGGCAAGGAAGTCCCCACCGCCCCTTTGTCGAGCTATCCGAAGGCCGTCGTGATCGCCAAGACACTCAAGCAGTGGATCACCGAAGGCGGGTTCCTGCTGGCTGAACCGGTCGAGCTTCTCCCGTCCCCCGCAGCGGGGATCATGGGGAAGACGCTCGTAATACGCGGAGCAAAGGAGTGATTGCGGGATGCCCACTAAGAGGATCGTGCTTCGTTTCCCGGCCTCGGTGGCCGATCGGCCGATAATCTACTACCTCGTTAAAGATTACGGCTTGATCGTCAACATTCTTAAAGCCAACATCAACCCTCACAAAGAGGGAACAATGATTATGGAACTCGCGGGCGACGAGTGGGAACAGGGCTTGGAATACCTGAGGAGTTGCGGCATCGAGGTCCAGCCCCTGAGCGAGGAAATCACGCGCAACGAGAAACATTGCACCTCCTGCGGCTCCTGCACGGCGATCTGCCCGAGCGGGGCCCTTTATATCGAGCGTCCCTCCATGCAGGTGGCTTTCGACGGTGAGAAGTGTATCGTATGCCAGCTCTGCGTTAAAGCCTGCCCCGTGCGTGCTATGGAGGTCAAGTTCTGATTTGTCCTGGACACGGCGTTTCTATCGGGAACAGTTCGCGGAAAAGGATTTAACGTATTTCCAGGTCGTGGTCAAGGAAACCGACCTTTACGTCGGCGTCCTTCCGCAGCGTTTCAGCGAAGCGCTGGCGTTGGAAGTCAGGCATCTGGTTGCGGGCGCGAGGTCGGCTTTGGAAGAATACATCGCCCGCAACCCGGCTTTCCTTAAATCCCTGGAACCGCTCCCGGTCGATGCGGCCATGCCGTCAATGGCCAGGGAGATGGCCGTGGCTGCCGGCCTCGCGGGCGTGGGTCCGATGGCGGCGGTGGCGGGCGCCTTCAGCGACCTCGTCGGGCGGATGCTGATGAAACGCTCAAGGGATGTCGTCGTCGAAAACGGCGGCGACATCTACCTCAAGCGCAGCAAGCGGACGTCCGTGGGCATCTTCGCGGGGAACTCCCCCTTCAGCAACCGCATCGCCCTCGACCTAACCCCCGATCTCAGCCCCCTGGGCATTTGCACCTCGTCGGGCACCGTCGGCCCGTCCTTAAGCTTCGGGTGCGCCGACGCCGCCGTCATCCTCGCCGAGACGGCCACCCTGGCCGATGCGGTGGCCACAGCCACCGCCAACCGGGTACAGGACCCTGCGGACATTGAGCAGGCAGCTCAGTTCGCCGGCGGCGTCCCCGGCGTCCTCGGCGCCCTCGTCATCTGCGGCGACCGCCTGGCGGCCTGGGGTAAAGTCAAACTCCGCCCCCTGTAGCTCGACAAATACGACAAATATACGACAAATAAAAGAAGGAGCGCCAATACGGAACTCCCCCGATACACAGTTTAAGCCACTTAGAGCCAGGTTAGTACACTTCCACGTTGCGCGGGTCGAAGGGAACCAGCGTCCCGTCCTCGGTCATCTCAAACACCTGGACCCCTTCCTTGTTGATCCGGTATTCCAGGCAACAATCCCAGCAAAAGTACTGGTCGGCGCCGACCCTTCCGGTGGCGCGGCCGCCGCAAATGGGGCACTGCACGATAGCAAGCCTCCCTTTGGAATCTTAAGCCTATTATTCCCGAGAAGCCCGCTGATTACCCGGCCAAAATTGAAAGGTGGGATGTGGGAAGTTGGAAGCGGGAATACAGCGAGGTTCTTAACGGCCTTCCAGGATGGTCCCGCCGCCGATGACCCTCTCCCCGTCGTAGAAAACGGCCGCCTGCCCTGGCGTCACCGCCCTCTGCGGCTCGGCGAAAACGACCGTGGCCGTGTTGTCGTCCCCCGGGCGCACCTTGGCGGGGACAGCCGCGGCGTTGTAGCGGATTTGCACCCAGGCGGCGAACTCGGGACCCGGCGCCGCGCCGGCGATGTAACTGACGTCCCCGGCCACCAGCCCGCCCGCCTTCAACTCTTCCTGCCCGCCGACGATCAAGGCGTTTTCCTCCAGTGCAAAACCTATCACGTATGCCGGTTTTCCCAGGGCCACGCCAAGCCCTCTTCGCTGGCCTATAGTATAAAAAGCCAGCCCCTGGTGTCTCCCGACAACCCGCCCGGACGTCGTCTTGATCGGCCCGGGCACAAAGGCCTCCTCGCCGCACCGCTCCTTAAGGAAAGCCCGGTAGTCGTCGCCGGGGATAAAGCATATCTCCTGGCTCTCCGCGCGCAGAAAGGGGAGGCCCGCCTTTTCAGCCAGCCCGCGGACCTCTTCCTTTTTCATCAGGCCCAGAGGAAGAATCAGGCGCGCCAGCCTCGTCTGCGTCATATGGTAAAGCACGTAGCTTTGGTCCTTCGCCGGGTCGACGCCGCGCCACAATTCGTACTGACCTTTTTCGTTTCTATGGACCCTGGCGTAATGTCCCGTGGCGAAGAAGTCGGCGAATCCCAGGCTGAAATCCATCAACGCCCCGTACTTTATTTCCCGGTTGCAAACCACGCAGGGATTCGGCGTCAATCCCGCGCGATATCCCCCGATAAAGTACTGTACGACCTTCTCCTCGAACAGGGGAGCGATCCCGTCGGCCACGACGTGCTCGATGCCCAAGTGGGCGGCGACCCGCTTGGCCCCGTCCACCGCCGCGGGGCTGGTGGGCATGGTCACGCCTACCACCGAAAAACCTTTTTCAAGCAACAGCAGGGCCGTGACAGAACTGTCCACGCCCCCGCTCATCGCCACCGCTGCTCTGCTTTTAATGCCCATGCTTCTCCCGGTAATCATTAATGGCCGCCCGCAAGGCGCTCGCTGCGAGATTGGAACAGTGCACTTTCTTGGGCGGCAGGCCGTCGAGCGCCTCGACGACCTTATCCTCCGTCACCTCCAGCGCCTCGTCGATGGTCTTGCCTTTGACCATCTCGGTCAGGATGCTCGAGGTCGCAATCGCCGCCGCGCAGCCGAAGGTTTGGAACTTAACGTCCCTGATGCGGTCATCCTCGATCTTCAGATAGATCTTCGTGGCGTCGCCGCACGATTCGTTGATGACCTCGCCGATCCCGTCGGCGTCCGGCATTTCGCCAACGTTGCGCGGATGCTGGAAGTGTTCTATGACCTTGGCGCTGTAGATCACATCCTTCACTCTCCTCAAATCATTTAATCGGGGAAAGGGCCCTGAGCCTGTTCACCGTGTTGGTCAACACCTCGAGGAAGTAATCGACGTCTTCTTTCGTATTTTCCTTGCCCAGGCTGACCCTTATGGAGCAGCGCGCCACTTCGTCCGGGATGCCCATGGCCAGGAGAACGTGGGACGAAACCGACGACTCGGAACTGCAGGCCGATCCGCTCGAAACGGCGATACCGTTCAGGTCGAGGTCTAAAAGGAGCGCCTCCCCTTCTATCCCTTCGAAGCTGAAGTGGGCGCTGTTCGGCAGTCGTTTTCCGGGGTGACCGTTGATCCACACGCCCTTGAAGTTCTCTTTAACGTAACTGACCATCCGGTCCCGCAGGGTCTTCAGCGTCCGGGCTTCGTCGTCAAGGTTACTGACGGCCAGCTGGCAGGCCTCACCCAAGCCGATGATCCCCGGCACGTTCTCGGTGCCCGGCCGGCGCCGCCGTTCCTGTCCCCCTCCCCTGTTGACGGGGCTCCAGCGGCAGCCCCGGCGGATCCACAGCGCGCCCGCGCCCTTGGGGCCGTAAATCTTATGCGCCGAAATGCTCAGGAGATCGGCGTTCAGTTCGCGGACGTCCACCGGGATTTTGCCGAAACTCTGGACGGCATCGGTGTGAAAGACGATGTCCCGCTCCCTCGCCAAAAGACCGATCTCGCGGACGGGCTGGATCGTTCCGACCTCGTTGTTGGCGTGCATGACGGAAATGAGGATGGTGTCGGGCCTGATCTCCCCGGCCACTCGCCCGGGGTCGACCATGCCGTGGCGGTCCACGGGCACGACGGTGACCTCAAATCCCTCTTCGGCGAGCATTTCACAGGTGTCCAGAACGGCGTGGTGCTCCACCGCCGAAGTGATGATGTGCCTGCCGCGTTTCCTGTTGGCGTAAGCCGCCCCCCGGAGGGCGAGAAAATCGGCCTCCGTCCCTCCGCTGGTAAAGACGATCTCTTTCGGATCGGCGCCCAGGGCTTGGGCGACCTTCTCGCGAGCCTCCTCAACCCCGGCCCGGACCTCCCGCCCGTAAAGATGCAGGCTGGACGGGTTCCCGAATTTTTCGTGCAGGTAAGGCAGCATGGCCTGCACCACCGCCCGGTCCACGGGCGTGGTCGCGTTATGGTCAAGGTAAACCTTTCGCTTCAAGGCCTGTCCTCCTCAACTCTTGCCAGTGCGGATAGATTTTGCTGGCGCCAGTTTATCACCGGCCCCTTGAACTGTCAAATCCTGCCCGGCTGCAAACAGATACCACATCTAGTTTGCCCCGGTAGTATAAATTTTGCATTTGCCCAAAGGTTCCCGCGGTAGTGTAAGACTTTAGTAGGTAACCAGAGGGGTTACGAAGAAAAGAGACCTCTGGCGGCTGCCCCGGAGGGCAGCCGACTCCCGGGCAAGGAGTGAGAGGTCTCGTGATCAAAGTTCGCCTTATCGTGCAGGTAGTCCTTCTGTTGGCGAAGGGGATCTTCGAGATTTTACGGTCGGTTGCCAACGTAAGAGAGCTGGAAGAGAGAATGCAGCGTTTAGTGCAAGAGGCGGCTCTCAGGCTTTTTCGTGCGGCATTGGAAGAGATCGACGGGGCACTCGCCGCCCAGAGGGACACCAAGAAGTACAAGAGCGTCGGGTTCCGTGAGCGGACCCTGATCACCAGCTTCGGCGAGTTAAGATTGAAGAGGCGCTTGTATCTGGATACGGAGACAGGCGACTACCGTTTCCTCCTGGACGAGGCCTTGGGGTTAACCGAGGGGCAACGGATGAGTCCGCGGATAACCGAACTGACTGTAGAACTGGCGACAGAGATGCCCTTTCGCCGGGCTGAGAAAATCCTCAGCTATTTAGTGCCGGGGATCAGCGCCATGACCATCTGGTCGCGGGTGCAAGAAAGCGGCCGACGTGCGGCTGAGCACAGCGCCTTGCGACGGGCCGCGATATTCGAACAAGGCGCGGTGCCGGCGGGGAGCAAAGAGATCCGCACCCTGTTCATCGAAGCCGACGGCGTCTGGGTAAGACAGCAACGGACCCGGGAACGCGGCGGAGAGATCAAGCTGGTGGTGGGATACGAAGGGAAAGAAGGGTGTCCCCGGTCCTTAAAAGGGCGACAGACGGTAGCCGGGCTGGTCGACGGTGAAGCTATTTGGGAAGAGGCAAGCGCCGTATTCGGCGAGCGGTGGGCCTTAGAGAAAGTAGCGCAAGTACGGATTGGAGGCGATGGAGCACCCTGGATCGCGAACGGGGGGAAGGCCTGTTTCCCCGGGGCCAGCTACCACCTGGATCCCTTTCATCTCCGGCGGCGCTTGACCGAGGCCCTGGCCTTCAGCGAAGAGATTTATGGCGAAGTCAGCACTTGCATTGCTAGGTTGAATCAAGAGGCCACCGTGGCGGTCTTGGATCGGGCCTTAAAGAAGGCTCGGGGGCGCGCGGCGCGGAAGCGTATCCGAGAGCTGAAGCAATACCTCATCGACAACTGGGAGGGGATCAGCACTTTACCGGAAGAGGAAAGGCTGGGCACCATCGAGGGGCAGGTACGGCACACCCTGGCCCGGCGGATGAAACGGATTGGAGCGCGCTGGACTCCGCGCGGGGCAGACCATATGGCTCGTTTACTGGCCGCCCGTGCCAATGGTGAACTTAGGGTTTATGCGGCGTCTGACGGCGTCGTGAATGCGCCGCTGTTGGAGCAGGTGATCCGCGTTGGGGGTATTGAGCAGCCGCAAAGGCTAAGACGGGAGGACCTGGAGAACTGGCTCAGAGCAGAAATGCCGGCGCTCAAAGGCCCTTGTGCCGGCGAACCGTGGGTCAAACACGTCTTGCGGCAATTGGCTTCTCTGCCGGCCTTACTGTCGGCGTAAGCTAAAATAATCCACGGGAGTCTACCTACTAACTCTTGACACGGCCGGTTCCCGCCGCGCCTTTGAACGCCGGAACCCGACTGTGCTATTATAGTTACTGGCATGCGCTTTTTGGAAAGGGAGAGTTACATTGAACGGCGTTTACGTCATCGACGCCGACAACACGCTGTGGGACACTTACAGCGTGTTCGTCGGCGCCTACGCGGAAATGGTGAATTGCTTAAGATCCCTGGGGTGTTCTTTCGGGGACGTCTTCGACATCTCGACGATCCGCGTCATCGACTCTCACCTTTCGCGCACCCTGAGGGATTACGAATACGACTTCGCGCTGCTCGCCCTGGCGCTCGTCCACGTCGCCCGCGGAGCGGCGCCTCTCGACGCCGCCGCGGCGGTCCTTGCGGCCCCGCCCCGGAGCGGCGAGCTTTTGGTCGCCCGGGCGGCCGCCGACCGCTTTTATCTGTATTACCGTACCCACTATCCCCCGCTTTACGAGGAAACCGCCGAAACACTGGCCGCTTTGAAGCACCTGAACAACGTTCTCGTCCTCCACTCCGAGGGGCGGGAGGACCGCGTGAGGCGGGACCTGGCCAACCATTCGCTGGATCGATACTTCGATTACCTGCTGATCCAGACCAAATCGCGGCAATCCTTCGCACAGGCCTGTGCGGCGGGCGAGGCCTTCTACCGCTGGGTCAGCGACATCCCGCCTCCCGAGTATGTCGTTATCGGCGACTCCCCGCAGCGTGACATCGTGTTCGGCAACATGATCGGCGCCAAAACGATCTTGAAGCCCGGCGCCTTCTGGGGCAGCACCATCCCGGAAGATCCCTTGCATCAACCGGACTACGTCGTCAGTTCTCTTGACGAAATCCTGGCTTTGCGTTAAAGAAGGGACACTCGCAGAGTGTCCCTTTAAGCTTGATTTTTGATTTCGGGCGAACATAATACAGGCGCTCGTCGAGCGCCCGGATAAGTATTGTATCGGCACGAGGTAAACCCCACGATGCCGTGATTCGCCCGAAGTTCCTGAACCCTGCCTATGCAGGGGGGTGTCCTCCTGACTGCTTTTTGCTTCCTCAGTTTCTGAGGCCTGCAAGCCACAGCCAGAGCCCGGACTCCCAATGTGTTGGTGTTGGCTCAGAACTTAAGGGCTTACACGAACATTGCAGGGTTTTAATTTGCTATCACTATGCTAGCATGCCTGTCGTCCTTCGGCAAGTCTTAAAAGCCGGATACCTTTTCGGAGGTTATTTTTCACAACGCGGTCCCGGCCTATACAAGCCCGCCCGGCTTCTTCCCGGTGTGCGCGGTCTTGATCCACAGCTCGCGCAACTGTTCGTCCGATACCATGCCCGGGGCTTCCGTCATGAGGTCGGAGGCGCTCTGCGTTTTAGGGAAGGCGATAACGTCGCGGATGGTCGTCTTTCCGGCCAGCAGCATCACCAGACGGTCGAAGCCGAAGGCGATGCCCCCGTGCGGCGGCGGCCCGTATTCAAAGGCGGTAAGCAAGAAGCCGAACTTCTCGCGGGCCTCGTCAGCGGTGAGGCCTATCGTGGAGAAGACCCTTTCCTGTATGTCGCGGCGGTAGATGCGGATGCTCCCGCCTCCAACCTCCACGCCGTTGAGAACAAGGTCGTACGCCATGGCACGCACGCCGCTCGGCCGCGAGTCGAGCAGCGGGAGGTCTTCCTCGCGCGGAGCGGTAAACGGGTGGTGTACCGCAACCCAACGCCTTTCCTCCTGGTCGTACTCCAAGAGCGGGAAATCGACCACCCAGACGAAATTGAAGACCGACGGGTCGATAAGGCCCAGGCGCTCGGCGAAATGACGGCGCAGCGCGCTGAGCGCCGTATTGACGACGTCGGGCTGGTCGGCCACGAAGAGCAGGAGATCCCCTGTCTCCGCCTCAAGACGTCCGGTGACGGCGTCCATTTCAGAGGCGCTGAAGAACTTCGCTATCGGCGACTTCACCCCGTCAGGGGTCATCAGCAGGTAAGCCAAACCCTTGGCGCGCTGGCTGACGGCAAACGCCGTCAACTCGTCGATCTCCTTACGGCTCAAACCCGCCATCCCCGGGACGCGCAGCCCTTTCACCCGGCCTCCGGACTCAACCGCCGAGCGGAACACCTTGAAGCCGCAGCCCGCCGCGATGTCGGAAATATCTCTCAACTCCAGGCCGTAGCGCAGGTCGGGCTTGTCGCTGCCGTACCTCTCCATGGCTTCGGTGTAGGTGATCCTGGGAAACGGTGCCGTAACCTCAAGCCCGACGGTGTCCGCGCACAGGCGGCCGATCATTCCCTCGGTCAGGGAGATCACGTCCTCGATGTCCACAAACGACATCTCGATATCGATCTGTGTAAACTCCGGCTGCCTGTCGGCACGCAGATCTTCGTCGCGGAAACAGCGGACGATCTGGAAGTACCGCTCCAGGCCGGCGACCATAAGGAGCTGTTTGAACAACTGGGGGGATTGGGGCAGGGCGTAGAACCGTCCGGGATTCAACCGGCTGGGGACCAGAAAGTCACGCGCCCCTTCGGGAGTGCTCTTCGTAAGCATCGGTGTCTCGATCTCCAGGAAACCACGCTCGTCCAGGTACCGGCGCACGCTCATGGCCGCCCTGTGACGAAGGATCATCGCCTCCTGCATTTCCGGCCGCCGCAGGTCCAGGTACCGGTACTTCAGGCGCAAAGTTTCGTCGACCTCCACGCCGTTTTCAATGTAAAAAGGCGGGGTCTTGGACCGGTTCAAAATCAGGATTTCCCGTGCCTCCACCTCGATCCCGCCGGTGGGGAGGTTCGGGTTTTCGGTTCCCGGCGGGCGCCGCCGTACTCTTCCGCTAACCGCCAGGACGTACTCGGAGCGTACGGCTTCGGCCTTCGCAAAGGCTTCCGGCGCTTCTTCGGGACTGCATACCACCTGCACGATCCCGGACCTGTCCCGGAGGTCGATGAAGATCAGCCCGCCGTGGTCCCGCCGCCGCTGTGCCCATCCCATCAGCACGACAGCCTGTCCCGCGTCCGTTTCTCTTAAATCACCGCACCAGGACGTGCGTCTCAATCCGCCCATCGCCTCAAACTCTGCCATGCACGCTACCCCCGTATTTTACTTTAACAATGCTTTTAAAACCTCGGCGAGATCGTCAAGGGGCACCTCTTCCTGCTGCCCCGTGTCCATCCTTCTGACCGTCACCGCACCCCGGGCCAGCTCCTCGTCTCCGACAATGACCACAACCCGGGCCTTGAGTTTTCCGGCGTATTTCATCTGGGCTTTGAGGCTGCGCCCGGTAAGGTCGGCGTCAGAAACGATGCCGAGCCTCCTAAGCCGGAAGAGAATTTGCATGGCGGTTTCCTTGGTTTCCCCCGCCGTGGCCACAAAGACCTCCAGGCGCGACGCCGCCCCGGCCTCCGGGCGCTGTTCTTTAAGGAGCAGCAGGGTACGCTCCAGGCCGAGCGCGAACCCTACACCGGGCGTCGGCGGGCCCCCGCAGACCTCGACCAGACCGTCGTAACGGCCTCCCCCGCCCACCGCGCTCTGGGCCCCGACACCGGAGGCGAGGATTTCAAAGGCCGTCCTCGTGTAGTAGTCCAGGCCGCGGACCAGCCTTGGGTTAATGATGTACGGTAGCCCAGCGACATCAAGATAACGGAGTACACCCTCGAAATGCCGCCGGCATTCGTCGCAGCCGTTGTCCAGCGGCGTGGGAGCGTCGCCGACCAGGTCCGCGCAGGCCGTCTCCTTGCAGTCGAGGACGCGCAGAGGATTCCTTTCCGCCCGCGACCGGCAGGCCGGGCACAGGAGACCCTTCCGAGGCGTTAAATACTCCTTCAGGCTTTGCCTGATGGCATGGCGGCACTCCGGGCACCCAACGGTATTAATGTGCAGTTCAAGACCGCTGATGCCCAGGATCCGGTAAAACTCCATGGCCAGGGCGATCACCTCGGCGTCGGCCTCCGGTTCCTTGGCCCCGAAGACCTCGACCCCAAACTGGTGGAACTGCCGGAACCGTCCGGCCTGCGGGCGGTCGTACCTGAACATCGCGCCGATATAATAGAGTTTGATCGGCTGGGGTTCGGCGTAGAGCTTGTTTTCTAGGTAGGCCCGCGCGGCCGGGGCCGTTCCCTCAGGTCTCAAGGTCAGGCTGCGTTGCCCCTTGTCTTCAAAGGTGTACATCTCTTTCTCCACGATGTCGGTGACCTCGCCGACGCCGCGCAGGAACAGTTCGGTGTGCTCGAAAACGGGGGTCCTGATCTCGCGGTAATGCCAAGCCGTGCAAAGGGCCTGGACGGTTCGCTCCACGAACTGCCACCGCTCGGCTTCGCCCGGAAGGATGTCATTGGTGCCCCGCGGTCTTACCGTTAACATGCGGCTCTCCCTTATGCACTAAAATGACGGCTCCCGCACCCCAGGGGAAAGAGGACGGGAGCCTTCTTTCGAGATTCTACGCGAATATCTCGCCCGATGTCAAGATTATCCGCCAGCGCGCGTTCCCAGGTTCGCTTACCATTCGGTGGTCAGGTACGGGTTGCTCCGGCGCTCCCTGCCTACGGAACTGGCCTCCCCGTGCCCCGGATAAACCAGAACGCCGTCATCGAGCGCCAGAAGCTTCTCCTTGATACTCCGGATGAGAGTCGGAAAGTCCCCGCCGGGAAGGTCGGGCCGCCCCACCGCCCCGGCGAAAAGAGTGTCGCCGGTGTAAAGATCGTTCCCGTCGAGGACGCATATCCCTCCCGGGGTGTGCCCCGGTGTGTGAATGACGCGCAGTTTGATCTTCCCCAGCGGTATCTCGTCGCCGTCGAGGAGAAGAAGGTCGCCCGCCGGAAACCGCGCCGGCCCGCCGAAAAACTGCGCAAGGTTGCGCCCGGGATCGGCCAGCGCCCCGTTGTCGTCCCGATGGACGGCCAGCTTGGCGCCGGTACGCTCCTGGAGCTCGGGCAGACCCGCGATGTGGTCGTAATGCACATGCGTCAGGACGATCCACTTGATCTTCAGCGCCTTGTCCCGCGCCGCGCCCAGGATCCTGTCAACATCCCCGCCGGGATCGACCACCGCGGCATCCCTCGACTCGGGGCATCCAACAATATAACAATTGGCATCCAACATTCCGACGGTCAGCATCGCAAACTGCACTCTTTACACCCCTTGCCCGGCTAAAACTCCCTCCTGCTGTCCAGCAGCAAAGTCACCGGGCCATCGTTTATGATTTCCACCCGCATATGCTCCCTAAACTGCCCCCGCGCGGTACGGACGCCCAGTTCCTCGCAGCGCGAGGCGAATGCCTCGTACAGCTTTACGGCCTTCCCCGGCTCGGCCGCCGCGGTGAAACTCGGCCGCCGGCCTTTGCGGCAGTCCCCGTAAAGGGTGAACTGGGAAACGACCAGGATCTCTCCCCCAGTCTCAATAACCGAGCGGTTGAGCTTCCCCTGCCCGTCCTCGAAAATCCTGAGCCCGACGATTTTATCGGCCAGGAAAAGGGCGTCGTCCACCTGGTCTTCCCGCCCCACGCCCAGCAAAATCACCATGCCCGGACCGATGGCGGCGACGGTCTTTCCGCCGACCTGCACCGAACCCTTCTCCACCCTTTGAACGACTGCCCGCACTCATCCAACCTCCACTGCCGGTGACCCACCACCCACTACCGACTACTGACTACCGACTACCAATTTCAGCATCCCGAGCAGATCCGGCGTATGTCATACACGTCCTTCACCCGGGCCAGTTTGCCGAAGATGAAGGACAGCTGGTCCAGGCCGTTGATGGCGATGATCAGGTCGATGCTGGCTTCGCCGTCCCGGCCCGTCCTGGCCGCCACCCAGCTCGCGCTGATCTTCATTTCCGTAAGCACGGCCATCACATCGCCCAGGAGCCCCGCGCGGTCCAGCCCCTGAATCTCCAAGCGGACCTGGAACGGCTCGTCGAAGTCGTCGTCCCACTTGACCTCGACCAGCCTTTCCCGCTCCTTCTCCTGCCAGATGACGATGTTCCGGCAGTCGGCCCTGTGGACCGACACGCCGCGGCCGCGCGTGATGTACCCGGCGATGGGGTCGCCCGGAACGGGGTTGCAGCAATGCGCCAGCCGGACGAGCATGTTCCCGGCGTCTTTCACGAGAACGCCGTGCGTGCTTTTCGTCCACCGCTTGGCGTCGCGCTTGTATTTCTTAACAACAGGCCCCGTCTTTGTGAGGTCCTTCAAACGCTGCACGAGCGTCGCGGCCGACACCACGCCCAAAGCCACGCCGGCGTAAGCGTCGCCGATGGTCTGAAAGCCGTAGCGCTTTCCGACCTCGACCACCTTTTCCGACTTGACGACCTCCACGTCCAGGCCCTGCTTTTTGGCTTCCCGCTCGAGGGCCTCACGCCCGCGCATCTCGTTCTCTTCGCGCTGTTCCTTCTTGAACCAGTTGCGGATCTTCGTCTTGGCCGCCGACGTCTTGACGATGTTCAGCCAGTCCCGGCTCGGGCTGGGATGCTTGGCGGTCAGGATCTCGACGATGTCGCCGTTCTTCAACTTGTACTCCAGCGGGACAAGCCTGCCGTTGACCTTTGCCCCGATGCACCGGTTGCCGACGTCGGTGTGAATGCGGTAGGCGAAATCCAGGGGTATCGATCCGGCGGGCAGTTCGATGACGTCGCCTTTCGGCGTAAAGACGAAGACCGAATCGGCAAAGATGTCGATTTTCAGGCCTTCCATGAACTCGCGGGCGTCGCGCAGCTCGTGCTGCCAGTCCAGGAGCTGCCTCAGCCAGGCCAGCCGCTCGTCAAAATCCTTGTCGCTCCTGCCGCCGGCCTTGTAGCGCCAGTGTGCGGCAATGCCGTACTCCGCCGTACGGTGCATATCCCAGGTCCTGATCTGAATCTCCACCAGGTCGCCCCTGGGACCGACCACCGTGGTATGCAGGGACTGGTACATGTTGGACTTGGGCATGGCGATAAAGTCCTTGAAACGCCCGGGAATGGGCTTGAAAAGCGTGTGCACGACGCCCAGCGTCGCGTAGCAGTCCCGGACCGACTGGGTAATGATGCGGACGCCGATAACGTCGTAGATCTCGTCCAACCCTTTTTCCTGGTTCACCATTTTCATGTAAATGCTGTACAGGTGTTTGGGGCGGCCGTTGATATCGGCCTTGATCCCCACGGCCTCCAGCTTCTCGGAAAGGACCTGGATGGCCTCGTTGATGACGTTCTCCCGAGCCTCCCCCGTTTTGGCCATCTCGCCCGCCAGGCTGAAGTAGGACTCCGGCTCCAGGTAGCGAAAGGCCAGGTCCTCAAGTTCCATCTTGATACGGTAAATCCCTAGGCGGTGCGCGAGGGGAGCGAAAATCTCCAGCGTCTCATGCGCGATTTCGCGCTGTTTCTGAACGCTGTGATACTCCAGGGTCCTCAGGTTGTGGAGGCGGTCCGCAAGTTTGATGAGGATGACGCGGATATCTTTGGCCATAGCCAGGAACATCTTGCGCAGGTTCTCAGCCTGGTGCTCTTCCTTGGAACGGTACTCCAGCCTGCTGAGCTTCGTCACCCCGTCGACCAGCAGGGCGATTTCTTCGCCGAACCGGTCTTTGATGACGGCCAGTTCGGTGGGTGAATCCTCGACGACATCGTGCAGGATCGCGCCGACAATCGTTTCCTGGTCCAGTTCCAGGTCGGCCAGGATCTGCGCTACGGACAGCGGGTGGCTGATATAAGGCTCCCCGGAACGCCGTTTTTGCTCCTGGTGGGCCTTCTCCGCAAAGGCGTAAGCCCGCCGCAGCAGTTCCTCGTCGACACGGCTGTTGTAGCTCCTGATTGTTTTTAAGAGCATGTCAAACGCCATCTTTGGTTACCACCCACGGAGATTATATCACACCGAAAAATGTCCTGAGATCGTCAGCGGGCTGGAGCGCGAAGTACTTTTGACAGGCCAGCGAGTCTCTCTTTACCCTATGCGCGAGCCGGAAGGTCGGTGAACAGCCGAGACCGCGCCTCACCGCAACGGCCCCCAGGTCGACTTCCAGTCGGCCGCCGTCGTCCTCGATCCACGACAGCACGCCGAGCTCGGCTAAAACGGTCAGGCCGATACGTACGGTCCAGGGAGCCACAGGAGCCTCCACCAGTCTCTGCACGCTCCCGGCCAGCCGCTCCACGGTTAACCGGCGGCCTTGGCCCTTCCTGAGGACCGTGTACACGCAGCCTATGACTCTGCGGTTGGGGGCGATGGTCTTTAAGGTCAAACGGTTGCGTTCCTGGTCGACAGCGGCGTGCAGGAGGTACAGTTCCTTCCCCGCGCCCGCGGCGGTCAGCCAGTCGCTCCAGGTCAGGAGCAGGTCGTAAACGATCACTCTCTCCGTCCGGGCCTCTTCAGGCAGATCGAGCGGCTGCGCGACCAGCACCGGAATCTCGCCGGCCAGCCACCGCTTCACTATCTGTTCCCTGTCCGGATCAGGCAGATGCGGATGCAAAAAGGCGGCCTTGCCGTCGTTCAGGCCCAAGCCCAGTGCCAGCCTGGGAGCGGTATCCCGCGTCGAGACGGCGATGAAGGCGGGGGTTTTTTCATGAACCAGTTTTCTGAGATGCGCCATCCGGTCGGGCATGTCACGCAGGTCAAAGATTCGCGACGGGCTGCCGGCCCTGATCCCCTCGTCTTTCGCCAGCCAGTAATCGCTGTCGATGTTCGGGAGAATGACATCCCGGAGGGCGAGCGCCTTCCGGTAAAGCGACCCCGCTGTTACGCGGCGGGGGAAGGCGTCCCCCTCGCGCCAGTCGATGACGCGCAGTTCGAGGCTCCTGTGCCCGTTCCACTCGTTGATCTCGGGCCGGAAGGCCAGATCCAGCGCCGGGCAGGACGCGATATCGCCCATCTCTTTGCCGAACCCGAAGGCAATCGCTTCAAATCTCCTGGCGCCCTGGGCCACCGTAAGTTTCAAGTGCTGCTGGTCCTTGCCGACCAGCCGGGCGCGTTCCACACGCAGGTTCCGCGCGCAGAATACCGGCTGGGGGTTGCCGTTGCCCCAAGGAGACAGGCGTTCAATTTCCTGCACCAGTTCCTCGGTGAGGTCATCAAAAACAATCTGGGCGTCGATCTCCAGTATGGGTCCTTCGGCGGGTGCCATAGCGGCCGCGTGCTCCTGTATGGCCCTGACAAATTCTCCGATCGCCGCGGCGGGCAACACAAACCCCGCCGCGTTCCGGTGCCCGCCGAACTCCGTCAGGTAAGACTGGCATTGCTCAAGGGCGTGGAACATGTTGAACCGGTAAGGGCTGCGGGCCGAGCCACGCGCCGCCTCGCCCTCGACGGCCATCAAGACCACCGGTATGTTCAGCTTGTCCGCCAGCCGTGAAGCAACCACGCTGGTAACTCCCGGATGCCACCCTTCCCCGGCGAATACGGCCACCGGCGGGACCGAGCTCCACTCGCTGACGGCAGCCATCACCTCGCTGCTGACCCTGTCTTCGAGGTCCTTCCTCACTGCGTTCAAGGACAACAGTTCGTCCGCGATCCGGCCGGCGTCGGACGGGTCATCGGCCAGCAGCAGTTCCACCCCTAGGGCCGCGCTGTCCAGCCGGCCGGCAGCGTTCAGCTTCGGGGCTATGCCGCAGGCCACGTCGCGGACGGTCATAGCGGCGGGGAGCCTGGCCGCCGAGGCCAGGGCGGCGAGGCCGACGTTCTTCCTGATAAAGGGCAGGCCCAGCCTGACGATAATCCTGTTCTCCCCAACCAACGGAACAACATCGGCTATCGTCCCCAAACAGGCGAGCCCCAGGAGTTCTTCTTCTATTTCGTTTATTTTGTTACGGCGGTCGCCGAGCAGGGCTGTGGCCACCTTTAGAGCGACCCCCGCTCCGGCAAGGTCTTTAAAAGGGTAGCAGCAGTCGGGCCTCTTGGGATTGACGGTCAGCGTGGCGGGCAAGTCACCTTTGGGCTGGTGGTGGTCGGTTATAATGATACGCAGCCCCATCTCCCCTGCTGCGATGACTTCTTTGACCGCGGTTACGCCGCAGTCAACGGTAACCACCAGATTGACACCCTGCTCTCTGGCCTGGGCCAGGGCCTGCAGGTGCACGCCGTAACCGTCGGCGCGCGTGGGCAAATAGAAAACGGCGCGGCCGCCCAGATGCCGAATGGCCTTAACCAGTACAGCCGTAGCCGTCATCCCGTCGACGTCGTAGTCTCCGTAAACCAGGACGGTTTCTCCTGACGCAATAGCTTCACGGATTGCGGCGACACAGGCGTCAAGATCGCGCATCGCGCCGGAGGGCGGCAGGTCGGAGAGGGTACCGTCCAAAAAGCTCCGTACTTCTTCAGGCGAGCCGACGCCCCGGTTAATCAGAAGCCGCGCCAGCAGGGGCGATAACGCGCATTCCCGGATCAGCAGTCGCTCCAGTTCCGGCTCCCCCGATTTAATATGCCACTGATATGCAGGCATGTCCTCTCCCGGCAAATTCTTCTTTTATCACATTATAGTTGGGACATACCGGCAAAACAACAGTGACAGGCCGGGCGGCCTGTCACTGGAGGGTGACTTCTTCCGATTTGAGCTCGATGAATTCTTCACCCAGCTTAGTTAGACTGCAAATCTTGCTCTTGCCCTCGGCGGTAACGTCCACCAGCCCCAGAGCGTAAAGCTGCATCACGATGTGATCGAGCACGGCCCTCTTAACCCTGGAGGTCAGCGACAATTCCTCTTTATTCATTCTGCCCTGTTCCCCCAGAGCCCTCAGGACGCGCGTCGCTTCCTTGGGCAGACGGTTGTCCACCTGCAGGAAGTACTCGGTGAGTGTTGCCGGACTGCTGATCATACCTTTTCAAACCCCCTTTTGCCGATATTTACTCCTAGTATGCTCATTAACGGCACCGTTAATAACTAAATAGTTACTCATAGGGTTGGTAAATTTAAACAAACCTCGTCAAATCAGCATCGGCCGGATGCTCTTTGCCAGGATATTCCCTCATATATCCTTGAATTCAAGCCATACTATGACCAAGGGTTCGTAATGGCCGAGTCAAGATTACTACCGGGTCAAAATGGCTCGGTAGTAATCGGCCAAAGGTTCATACCGGGTCGCAACGGCTCGGTATGGGCCGGAGGGAAGAGCAATAAGTTTTCCGGCAGGCTTGTGTACAGTCCGAAGGATTGTATACAGGTCACAAGGGAGACTTATTGTTCGAACTAAGACCAAGATGGCTGCCGGAACACCTATGCAGGTTTGGGTTACAGGCAGTCGAGAGATTGCCTGTAGCTCACAAGGTAGTTATCTTGGTCGAGCAAAGGTTATCACGGAAGTCGTAATGGTCTGCAGTGGTCGAAAGATCACTGCAGGCTGCGCAGAGATCCGTGATAGCCGGAGCGCAGGTCATTGCGGGCTCCTAACATAGAAACCCATCTCTTCGGAGATGGGTTTCTGGTTTGATTCTTTTTGCAAAGTGCTTTAGATAATAATGCAGATCAGGCCGCCGCTGCCGTCGTTGACAATGCGCTGCAGGGTCTCCTGCAACTTGACCTGCGCGTTTTCCGGCATGCGCTGGAGCTTGTTCTGGATGCCCTCCCTGACCAGGTCGTGGAGGGACTTGCCGAAAATCTCGGAATCCCAAATTTTCTTGGGATTTTCTTCAAATTCGTTCAGGATGAAGCGGACCAAGTCCTCGCATTGCTTTTCCGTTCCGATAATGGGCGTGATCTCGGTCGTGATGTTGGCCCTGATGATGTGCAGCGAAGGAGCGCTGGCCTTGAGACGCACCCCGAAGCGGCTTCCCTGCTTGATCAGCTCGGGGTCCTCCAGGTTCATCTCGTTAAGGTGCGGAGTAACCATGCCGTAACCGGTTTCCTTGACATCCTGCAAGGCCTGCGCCACTTTGTCGTATTCCCGTTTCGCCACGGCCAGCTGGAGCATCAGGCGAAAGACGTCGTGGTCCCCGGACACCGCGAAGCCGGTCTGTTCGCTGATCACGTCGTAGAAAAGCTTGCTCTTGGCCCGGATCTCGATCTCCGCCGACCCGACGCCGAGGTCCATCTCCGTGACGCGCACTTCTTCCACGAAATCGTATTCGCTCAGCTTGGCGGTCACCCGGCTGATGTCGCGGATACGCTGCACGCCCCGGACGGTATCCCGGACCGCCTGCTCGAACCGGTCGCGAAGCCAGTGCTTGGCGTCCAGCTCGCGGACCCACGCCGGAATCTTGATCTCGACCTTGGAAACCGGAAATTCGTAGAGGAGTTCTTCCATAATGGCGAGGACATCGTCCTGGCTTAGCTCGGCGACGTTCATGGGAAGCACGGGCACGGCGTACTTGTCGGTCAGTTCGTCAACCAGCGCCTCGGTTTCGGTCGCGCGAGGCTTGATGGTGTTGAGGACGACGATGAAGGGTTTCTTCATGTCCTTCATCTCCTCGATGACCCTTTCCTCAGCCTCGACGTAGTTTTGCCGCGGGATGTCGGTGATGGTTCCGTCAGTGGTCATCACGATGCCGATCGTGGAGTGCTCGGTGATCACCTTCCGCGTGCCGATCTCCGCCGCTTCCTGGAAGGGAATCGGTTCCTCGAACCACGGCGTGTTGACCATCCGCGGCACGCCGTCTTCCTCTTCGTACCCCAGCGCGCCCTCGACCCGGTAGCCGACGTTGTCGACCATCCGCACCCTCAGCTTTAAATTCTGGCCGATAACGATCTCGACGGCCTCACTCGGCACAAACTTGGGTTCCGTCGTCATAATCGTCCGGCCGGACCCGCTCTGCGGCAGTTCATCCCGCGCCCGGTCCTTGTCATAGACGTTCTTGATGTTGGGGACAACGAACAGCTCCATAAAGCGTTTAATAAAGGTAGATTTCCCGGTGCGCACGCCGCCGACAACGCCGATATAGATGTCACCACCGGTTCTTTCGGCCATGTCCCGAAAGATATCAAGCCTATCCATGAGAAGCTTTTCCCCCCTTTAATTTAGAGAAATCGTGCGCCCAAAAACCAAAGCATAAACCTTTCTACTCACCACCCCCGGGATGATCCCTATGGGATGAAGTTTTTTCCAAAGCATGACAGTAACACTATATATATATGAGAGGGGGCAAGCAATATAACCACTTGTACAAAACAAAAACATCCCACCGTATACGAGATGGGATGCTTGGTTCCGGGACAGCCCGTCCGCAAAGCTTTGGCAACTGTCAACTGACAGTTGCCACGGCGGGCACCTTTTTTAACCCGCCAGCGCTTCGAGAATCAGTTTCCAGTTGCAGAACTGTTCGATGTTTTCGACGGCCAGCCTGATGGCCTTCTCGTCGCCGGGGCGGATCCGCCGGGCCACCTCCGAGATTTTCTCGATGGTGGTATAGGTGTCGTAGTATACGAGAATGACAGGCACGCCTTTTTCGGCGGCCTTGGTGATCACGCTGATGCTGGGGTAAAGCCCTCCGGTCAGGATCAGCACCGAGGTGCTCGTCTCCAGCGCCGACAGCGCGTAGTCCGCCCTGTCCCCGCCGATGATCACCGCTTTATTCAAGGAGCGGCGTAGCGCGTCCAGGGCGCTTTCGATGGTCATGGCCCCGATCAGGACGTCTTCCACCAGCAGGTTCAGGTTTTGCTGGCCGGTTAAGATCTCGCCGCCCAGCACCTCGTAAAACTCGGCGACCGTGGGGGCGTGGATTTCGGGGCGCCTGGGGACGGCACCGAGGTAACGGAACCCCGACGCCTTCAGGATGTTCGCGTAGACGCCCTCGGCCTTGGCCAGCAGCGGGCGCTGGACCTTATTGAAGACGCAGCCGGCCACGCCGACGCCGTTGGCCGCAGCGTAGCGCATCAGGAAGAGGGCCTCGTCAAAGTCGTAGTCGTGCTGCACGTTGCTCGTGCAGAGCACTTCCGCCCCGATTTCCCCTGCAAGGCTGATCGAATCCAGCCCGTAGCTCGCCGCCGCCCACGGCAGGCTGGCCCCGTCGATGATCACCGGGTCGTAAACCGACACCAGCATCTTATAGGCTTCCAGGATCCTTTTCCGGATGGCTTCGGCGTCGTCCCTGGCGAGCAGGTAAAAGTTGCTGAGCGTCTGGGGAACGACGACCTCGATCCCCTCTTTCAGGCCCAGGACCTGCTCCATCAGCACTCCGTCCGCGTCGCTCTTCGCCCCCGCGCTCTGCACGTAGCCGATGGGCTTAAAGTAACCCGCGTATTTCCCTTCCTTGCGAAACTTCAGCGCCAGGCCCAGAGCGAGGGCCGTCTTGCCGCTCCCGGGCGGTCCGACGAGAAACAGGCTTTTCACCTTCCACGCACCTCACGAAATTGTTATTTTGACATCAAGGGCAGTCGCTCCCTTGGAATAGGCGAAGACCGGGTTGATATCCATCTCGGTGATCGCCGGGAAATCGGTAACCAGCCTTGCCACCCTGGCCACGATCTCGGCCAGGGCGCCGATGTCGGCGGGTTCCTCCCCGCGATACCCCCGCAGCAGTGTAAAAGCCTTGGTCTCGGCAATCATTTTCTCAATCTCGTGCCTGTCCAGCCCGTAAACCAGCCGGAAAGCAACGTCCTTCAGCAGGTTAACGTAAATCCCCCCGAGCCCAAAGCCGATCATGGGCCCGAAGGTGATGTCCCGCGTCATCCCGATAATTATTTCGCGGCCTTTCGGCGCCATCTGCTGTACCTCGATGCCGTGCACGACGACGTTGGGCAGCGCCCGCTGCACGTTCGTCATGATTTCCCAGAAGCCGTCGGTTACCTCCTCGGCGTTCTTTAAGCCGATGCGGACGCCGCCGATATCGGTCTTGTGGATTATTTTCGGCGATGCCACTTTGAGCACGACGGGGTACCCGATCTCCTCCGCGGCCCGGACGGCGTCCTCAGCCCGCGTGACCAGCTTCGTAGCCGCGGCGGGGACCCCGTAAGCCCGGACGACCTCGGCGGCCTCGCTGCCCAGCAAAACGACGCGGTTGTCGGCCCTGACCGCTGTAAAAACATCCCGTACCCGTTGCGGATTCACCCCTTCAAAAACCGGGGGGCCCAAGGCCTTCGGCGCGGACCGGATCTCGGCGTAACGCGCCAGGCCTTTTACGGCCCCAATGGCCACCTCCGGAAACGTATAGCAGGGAATACCGCTGTTCGACAAAAGCCTGCAGCCTTCTTCCAGGGATTCCCCGCCCATGTAGACGGCGAAAAGGGGCTTATCGGGATTGGCCTGCCGGACGTCGAGGATGGCCTTCGCCGTCTCTACCGGTTCGGCCGTGGCCGTGGGACAAACCAGTACGACGGTGCTCCCGGCGTACCTGTCCTCGACGACCTTCTCCAGCGCGAAGCGGTACCGGTCCGCCCGCGCGTCCCCCAGCACGTCGACAGGGTTGTAGATATTGGCCTCCCTGGGCAGTTCGGCCCGCAAGGCCTCCAGTGTTTTCTTGCTGAAGCGGGCCATCTCCAGTCCCGCCTGCTCAACGCGGTCGGTGGCCACGATACCCGGCCCGCCGGCGTTGGTCACGATGGCCACCTTTTTGCTTTTGGGTATGGGCTGGGTCGCGAACGCGGTGGCCAAATCGAACAGCTCGCTCATGCTCCGGGCACGGATGACGCCCGCCTGGCGAAAAGCCGTATCGTAAGCGAGATCCGAGCCGGCCAGCGCGCCGGTATGGGACGACGCGGCCCGGGCACCCGCCTGGCTGGCCCCGGACTTCAGGATGACGATGGGTTTCTTCCTGCTGACGCGACTGCAGACGTCCAGGAACTCCCGGCCGCCGGCAACGTCCTCGATGTAGCACAAGATCACCCTGGTGTTGGGATCGTCCGCCGCCATGGCGATGAATTCGGTTTCCGTCAAGTCGCCCTTGTTGCCCAGGCTGATAAACTGTGAAAACCCAAGGCCCGTCGCCAGGCTCCAGTCCAGGATGGCCACCAGCATAGCCCCGCTCTGCGAGATGAAAGCGATGCTTCCCTTCCTGGGAAACCCGGCGGCGAAGGAGGCGTTCAGGGGGGTGTGGGTATCCATGACGCCCACGCAGTTCGGACCGACAATGCGCATCCCGTAACGCCGGGCGATGCTCACTATTTCCTTCTCTCTTTCCAGGCCCTCGTGGCCGACTTCCTTAAAGCCGGCGCTGATGACGATGAGGTGCTTGACTTCCGCTTGCCCGCAAGCTTCGACCACGGGCAATACGCGTTCGGCCGGAAGAGAGATGACGGCTAGGTCCACCGTTTCAGGAACGTCGCCGATCGCAGGGTACGCCCGGTAACCCTCTATCTCGGTTTCCTTAGGATTGATCGGAAAAATGCTCCCCTGGTAGCCGCTCCCGATGATGTTGCGGAAGATGATGTTGCCGATTTTTTCTCTGGCTTTGGACGCACCGATAACGGCTACGGACCGGGGCTTAAAGAGGGCCGACAGATCAGCCAATCGCGTCACCTCTTGTATATTCTAGCAAGCGAAAAAGAAGGGAACCGTGCCAAGACGAGCAGCCTCCATCAACTAGCCTGCTCTTACCGCAATTCTTTTATAGCATTTCGCCGTTAGCTTCCGTTCCCCTTTTTTTGGCAAAAAAATAAGGCGCCTCGGTTGAGGCGCCTCAGTATTCGGTTCTTCTTACGTCTTCGTGGCGAAGACGTGGTTGCCGATCCTGGTCAGCACCGGCAGGGTCCTGATCCACTTGTCGCTCGCGGTGTCGGGGTTGTAGAAGAACAGCGCCCCGTTCGTGGGATCTTCGCCCTTCAAAGCCGCGATGGCCGCCTGTATGGACTCCTCGTCGGGGGTCAGATTGATGGACCCGTCAGCAACCGGCGAAAACTGGTAAACGTCATCGGTCTTCTCAAAAATGACGTCCGCAAGGCTCTTGGGGAAGAACGGGCTGTTGATGCGGTTGAGGATCACCGCGCCAACGGCGACCTTCCCGCTGAAGGATTCCCCTCTGGCTTCGGCATGGATAGCCCGCGCCAGCAGCATCACGTCTTCTTGCGAAAAACGGATACGATACCCCTCGTCCGTCCCGCCCACCGGCACCTTGAGGACCTGCCCCGGATAGATCAGGTCGCCCTCGATACCATTCACAACCTGCAGCAAGGCGACAGAGGTGTTGAATTGCCTGCTTATTTCGTAAAGCGTATCGCCCTCGCGAATGGTATAGTAAGTGTGTTCGGCGCCGGTTGCCGAAGCCGTTGACTGCCAGCAAAACGCCAATACAGCCGCAAAAAGCACGGCAATAACGAAGCGCCTCATATTGCCCTCCTTTCCAGGAAGATATTTTCATCATCCTAGAGACTTCTTATACTGGGATATTATCCCAAAAGGCTGAATTTTATTCGTTAGCTGAATAAAAAACGGAGCCGCTTTTAAAGCGCTCCGTTGATGGGCCGGTATCATATGCCTGCCTCAAGAAACCCGGTACCTTAATCCCCCAATGCGTCTCTTTTCTTTCGGATGCGGATGTCCATCTCGCGCATGAGCCTGTAGATGCGGCACATCTCGAACAGCCGTGACGCTGTGCGCCATCCAAGGTGCTGCGCGAATCCCTCCAGATCCAGGTTGGTGGTGACGATGACGGGCAACTCATAGTTCAGGCGGTGGTTCAGTAAAGAATATATTTTCTGGCGCGCCCACTCCGTGTACATGTGCGCGCCGAGGTCATCCAGTATAAGCAACGGCACGTTTTTGGCGCATTCGATAAGGTCCCGCTCAGTGACCTCGTCCCTTCCGTCGTACGTGGCGCGAATTTGATCCAAAAAGTCCGGGACGACGAGAAATAAAACCTCTCCGCCCCGTTCGAGGACAGCGTTGGCGATACAACTGGCCAGAAAGGTTTTGCCCGCTCCGACGTCGCCGCAAAACATAAGTCCTTCGCGGCTTTCTCCGACGAGATAGGCCTCTACAAACTCCTTGGCGTGCCGAACAGCGTCAGCCGCATGGTCAAAAGCCGAGCGTCCCCTGTCGTCCCTTATTATTTTGGAATAATAGCGCAGGCTGAACCGGTCGAAGGTATGTCCGCGCAACCTGGGGGGCAGGTTTGCTTTCTCAACCCGGCGGCGAAGGTTTCTCTCCCGAACGCAGTCACAGGGCTTGGCCTCTTTCCCGTCGAAAATGATGCCCCGGTCCTCACATATCTTGCACTCCGGCGTCACGATCAGGCCTCCGCACAGCAAGTCCTTCTGAAAACAGGCTCGCCGGGGGTACAGCCCGGCGAAACCAATCGCTGTTTATGATCCGTCTCAGAAGTAAAGGCTTTTCAGAACGGCCAATTCCTTAGATCTCGGTTCGGTACGGGCCGCCGTGGCTTTCTTCTGCTTGCGCTTCTGGAAGCCGTCCTCATACCGTGCCACCTCTTCAACGGTCCTGAGGTTGTTCTTGCCCCATTCCAGCAAAATACGGTCGATATACTTGAAGTTGTGTTTGCCCATGAGCACGGCCCGGCGCAACGCCTCGCGGATGATGTCGGCGTTGAACTGCCCCAACCAGTGTTCGATCTGCTCAGCCTCTATCGGCGAAAGCGGCCGGCCGAACTCCTCCGCGAACTCGCCGCAAAGGCGTCCGAAGTCCCTGTCTTCCCCCGCCCCGTTCGACTCAAGCACCGCTTTCAGCTCTTCAAGCTCCCGGACCTTCTTCCGGGCCCAGAGTTCGGAAAGCTTCTCATACAACGGTTCAAGGTCAAAACCCAGGACAACGGGTTTGTGCTCGGTAAGGTAGTACTCGGTAACCCCGAGCATGCCCTTCTCGGAAAGGCTGGCCAAATCGCGCTCGACCTGCTCTTTGCCTCCGGCCATCAGCTGCCCCAGTTCTTCCGCTGAAGGGGTGTAATTCTTTTCTTCGCTGTGGAGGCGGATAATGTGCACCAGGAGCATCATTTCGGTGTCGGTGAGCCCCATCCGCTTGTAATAGCGCAGCAACATGCTGGGTACACAGGTCATTCCCTGGAGCAGCAGGTCGGTAGAGAATGCGGAAGTAATGTTTCCTTCACGATATTTGCGGATAGGCCTGGTATTCTGCCCAGACATTCCCTCGCCTCCCTTGCCGTCTATTCTACGACTCGGGGGAAGGTTTGTCCAACACCCTGACCTGCCGTCCCTTGAAAGTAGCTATCGAAATCTTCCAAGCACCTGTTAAATCTTTCGCTCTGTCTATCCCGAATCCGAGATCGTCCAGTTTGTGCGCGTCCGACCCCAGGGTACAGTAAGCAACTCCCTGCTCGCGGGCTGATGCCAGCAGGTCCAGGCTCGGGTGGCAGTGCTCCTCGCCGGCCCGCCAGGGCGAGGTGTTGATTTCAACGGCCATTCTCCGGCGCGCCGCCTCCCGGAACAGTTCTTCCGCCCATTCCCTGTGCATGAGGTCCACCAGGCCGCCGTAATACCTACGGCCGTGCCTTTTATAGATGTCGACGTGGGCTACGGCATCGAAGAAGCCCGTGCGCACCGCCTCCACCAAACGCTGAAAGTAGGCTGCCGCCGCCGCCTGCGGCGAATGGCGGGAGAAAAACTTTCCCGCCTCCTCGCTCGAGGAAATGGCAACGTGCTCCAGACAGTGGACCGCGCCCAGGACGAAGTCAAAGGGATAGGTCTGGATCAGCCGGTTGATGATCTCCTCCAGGCCGTAGTCGTAACCGATTTCAACCCCGGCCAGCACGGTGAGCCGGCTTCCATACCGGCGCCGGGCGTCCTCGATCTGGCGAAAGTAAGCGTCAAGCCACGACCAGTCGTCCATGGGGTGCCTTAAACCGCCCAGCCGCACGTACCAGTCCACGCGTCGCCTTAGGGGGTCAGCCTCGAAATGCGGCGTAAAACAAATTTCAGCCAGGCCGATGGATACCGCCTGGCGACAGTAATCGTCTATGCTGTTTGGACAGGCGTCAATGGAAAAGTCAGGGTGGACGTGGTAATCAATGTGCACATCCCGTCACCCCTTCAGTCATACACGCATCTATGGCCCTATGTATTATTTCCAGGACCTTTCGTCGACGATCAGCTTATCACTGCCGCTCAGGGTCCCGGGACGGACCGTTTCAACCTCCACGGTCAGGCGCAGCAGTTCCTTCGCCAGCGCCCGGGCCCGGTCCTTCAAGTCCGGGACCCTCGCCGCGTCAGGCGTTTCGATTTGCAGCGTCAGGCGGTCCCGGAAGTCGGTCTGGGTGACAACCGCCCGGCACGGTCCGACGTTCCGGAGGCGCGCCTGCAATTCGGCGACCTGGTGCGGGTATATGAAAAGACCCCGCACCTTGACCCCGTCCGACGTCCGGCCGTAAATGCCAAGCAGCCTTTTGCCCGCCCGGCCGCAGGGACAGCTCCCGGCGGCGGCGATCCCGAGGTCGCCGGTACCAAAGCGCACCAGGGGATAAACAGGGTCGAGGATGGTGACCACGACCTCGCCCGCCTCTCCATCGGGTACCGGCTGTCCGATCTCCGGGTCGACAATTTCCAGAACGGCCCTGGAGGCGACGTGAAAACCTTTGCGCATTTCGCACTCGTAAGCGACACAGCCCGTGTCGGCCGTGCCGTAGCCCTGGAAGACGGCGATCCCGTAACGCTCGGCGAGAAGCGCCCGCAAATTCTCGGAGAGTTTTTCGGCGGCGACCCAGGCCTTTTGCAGCTTGAGGTCCCCGGGGCACGTCAGCCCCAGTTCGTCGGCTTTTTTCAGCAGCACGTAGAGGAAACTCGGCACCCCGATGTAGCCGGTGACCCCCAGGTCGCGCATGACCTGGAGCTGCAGCTCGCTGTTACCCACGCCGGCGGGAACGACGACGCAGCCCCGGGCGCGCAAAGCCCCGTCGAACATCATCCCGGCAGGGGTCAGGTGGTAAGAAAAGGTGTTCTGTACGACATCCCCCGGCCCGAACCCGGCCGCGGCCAAAGCCTCCTGCCATCCCCAGTAATCCTCTCCCGGTCCCTGGGGGTCGTATATCGGGCCGGGCGAAACGAAAACGCGCTGCAGCGTCTTAACAGGCACGGTCAGGAAGCCGCCGAACGGGACGTCCTCCTTTTGCCGCGCGGCTAGCTCGCTCTTGCGGGTTACGGGGAGCTTGACGAGGTCCTCCGGGGTGCGCACCTCGGCAGGCCCCGCTCCCGCCTCCGCAAACTTCGCCCGCAAGGCCGGGGAACCTTTGAAAGCCGCATCGATGAAGCCGGCAAAGTCCATTTACGAAAGCCACCTCTTCCGCCGTTTATAGTGCTTGACGTCGCGGTAACTCTTCTTTTTTCCGACCTCGGACAGCCCGAGGTAGAACTCCTGCACGTCCTCGTTGTCGATCAGGCGGTCGACCTCCCCCTCGAGCACAATCCGCCCGTTCTCCATGATGTAGCCGTAGTCCGCTATCGACAGCGCCACTCTGGCGTTCTGCTCCACCACGAGGATCGTCGTTCCTTCGACCTCGTTGATCTGCTTGATGATCCGGAAGATTTCCTGCACCAGAAGCGGAGCCAGCCCCAGCGAGGGCTCGTCAAGGAGCATGAGTTTCGGTTTGCCCATCAGGGCCCTGCCGATGGCGAGCATCTGCTGCTCCCCGCCCGAAAGGTACCCCGCCGTGCGCTGCCGGAGGTCCTTCAACCGGGGGAAATAGCCGTAGACCTTTTCGATGTCGGCCCTCACGCGTCCCCTGTCGCGCCGGGTATAAGCTCCCGCGATAAGGTTCTCCTCCACGGTGAGGTGCTCGAAGACGTGCCTGCCCTCCATCACCTGGAAGATGCCCCGGCGGACAATGGCCTCGGCGTCCAGACCGCTGATCGGCTCGCCGAGGAACTCGATGGTCCCGTCGGTGACCTCGCCATTCTCGGATTTGAGAAGGCCAGACACCGCTTTCAGCGTCGAAGTCTTGCCCGCGCCGTTGCTCCCCAGAAGGGCCACGATCCTGCCTTCGGGCACGGTCAGGGACATCCCCTTGAGCACGAGAATGACGTGATCATATACAACCTCCACGTTGTTCAGCACCAGCACTCCGAGACCACCTCCAAAAAGACCGGTGATCGCCCGGCAAACATGCCAAAGCCTTCAAACCTCTCACACAAGGATTCAATATCAAGCCATACGTATCCTGCAAAATACGTTTGTGGCGGGGCAGTCCGCCCCGCCACCGTTCACAGTCCCTTTCTGTACCCTTACTTATAGCCGATCCAGTCGGTAAGATAGACGAATTTGCCGCCCTCCACCTTGGCGAGCCGCACCTGTTCGGAGCCCCTGTGGCTGTCGGCCTTGAAAGTTACCGGAGCGGAAAGGCCCTGCGTATCGAAAGCAGCGAGGGTTTCGAGAGCAGCCTTCAGGGATTCGCCGGTCGGGTTGTCCCCGGCCCTCTTCACGCCTTCAAGCATAATCTTGGCCGATACCCAGCCCTGCACGAACTTCTGGTTGATGTCCTCCATCTTCTTGCCCTGGCCCTCAAGGTAGTCCTTGATTTCAGCCAATCCAGCGGCATCGTCGTACGGGAAGGCAAAGGGGATCACGCCCACGTAACCTTCAGCCGCATCTCCGGCCAGCTTGATGACCTTCTCGTCGGCAGCCCAGTTTAACCCGATGAACTGCGTCTTAACTCCCAGCTTCTTGGCGTCCTTGAGGGTCGTGGCCGCCAGGTTGGACGTTCCCTGGATGATCGCAAAGTCAGCGCCCTTGTTCTTCAGGTCCAGCATCTGGCTCGTAGCGTCGAGAGCCTTAAGGTCGATGATCTCATCGCCTACAACCTTGAACCCGATTTCCTGCGCATACTTCTTGGCGTCCTCGATGGGGGAGCGTCCGAAAGCGGTGTCGTTGAATATGAAAGCCACTTTGGGCGCCTCGCTGCCCTTCCAGTTGTCCTTGGCCCACTTCAAGGCGATTCTGGCCTGATCAGAGTAACTCGCAGCAATCAGGAAGTTATAGGGGCACTTGCTGATGTCTGTCAGGCTTTCGGAATACGACCCCGAAACGTACGGGACCTTGTCGCGGGCGATAAACTCCTTCAGGGCGTCGGTGTCGCCCGTTCCCCAGCCCAGGATGCCGATAACCTGGTTCTGCTTGACCAGCTTGTCGTAGGCTTCCTTAGCGCGCGGAATCTGGTAGGCATAATCGATACAGTTGTAATCGATTTTGGGGCCCAATCCCTTAGCGTTGTAATAGTCGATGTAGGCCTTGACACCGTCGGCGTAAGGGGCTCCGACGTCACCCGTGGGACCGGTCAGGTCGATAATCCCGCCAAGCTTCACCGTCTTAGTGGCTTCGCCCTTAGGCTCTTTGCCCCCGTCTCCCCCGCAGCCCGCGAGGAGTGTCACAACCAGCAGGGCAATCAACGCCGCCGCCGCAACAAACAATATACGTTTACGCACCAAAAGCACACCTCCACAGCTTTTTTTTGTCTCTGAATGAACGGGTTGTGTCAAACTCCGTAAGGAAGGCCATCCCCTCCCTTCAACCAAACGGCGTGAGAAATTACCTTCACGGGGTTAGTACGAAAACGGCCACAGCTTGAAGTAGTCCTTGATGTTTTTCCACAGTTTGGCAAGTCCCTCGGGCTCGAAGATCAGAAAAAGGATGATGATCAAGCCGAAAAGCGCTTCCTGGAGCGCAAGGAGGGCGTTGCCGATGTTGGGGAATAAAGGCATTACGCCATCACGCAGGACAATCGGCAAAAGAGTCATGAAGCAGGCCCCGTAGATCGATCCCATAATGCTTCCCAAACCGCCGATAATGATCATCGCCAGGTACAGGATGGAGATGGAGATGGTGAACTGCTCCGGGCTGATCGTCTGCATGTAGCAGGCCCACAGGGCGCCGGAGATCCCGGCGTAAAAAGAACTCAAGGCAAAGGCCTTTACCTTGTACTCAAAAAGGTTGATCCCCATGGCCGCCGCGGCCAGGTCGCGGTCCCTTATCGCCATAAAGGCCCGGCCGACTTTGGTCCTGAAGATGTTTGTCGCGAAAACGACGGCAGCTACGGAAAGGAGCAGGATCAGGTAGTAAAAAGACACGTCGCTGTCCAGCGGGTGGCCGAACAGGCTGGGCCGCTTGAGGACGATCCCGTCGGTGCCGTTGGTCAGCGAGGTCCAGTGGACGATGACAAACTCAATGATGACCTGGGCCGCCAGAGTGGCGATGGCCAGGTAGAGCCCCTTGAGGCGCAGCGAAGGAATGCCGAAAACCGCCCCGACGAGCGCGGCCAGAATCCCCGCCGCGGGAAGGGCGACCCAGAAAGAAAGGCCCAGTTTCACCGTCAATATTCCCGCCGTGTAAGCACCGACACCCATAAAAGCGCCCTGGCCGATAGAAATCTGCCCGGTAAATCCGGTAAGGATGTTCAGACCCACAGCGCCGATGACGGCGATGCCAACCAGGTTAGCCACGCCGACGTAATACGGGCTGACCAGTAACGGAAGCGCCGCCAAAGCGGCAAGAATGGCCAGCACCTTGAGCTTGGCTGCCGGCGCGAAGAGAACGGCCATGTCGTCGTAATAACTGGTGGTAAAGACACCGCAGTCCATGACAAACGGGTTTCTCGGACGCATATGGCTACACCCTTTCGATGATCTGCTTGCCGAACAAACCGTAAGGCCTGATCATCAAAACGATAACCAGTACGACAAACGGGACGACTTCTTTGACCCCGCCGCCGAAAACGGGGTCAAGGTAGCCGCCGGCCAGGCTTTCGATAAGCCCGATGGCAAAGCCGCCGATGATGGCGCCGGGGATGCTGTCCAGCCCGCCGAGGATGGCGACCGGAAGGACCTTCAATCCGATATGGGACAGCGACGGGTTGACGCCGTTGATGTTCCCCAGCAGGATACCTCCGATGCCCGCCACCACGGCGGCGATGGCCCACGTGATGGCAAAAACGCGCTTGACGCTGATCCCCATCGAAAGGGCCGCCGGCTGGTCGTCGGCAACGGCGCGCATCACGATCCCCGTGCTGGAATACTTGAAGAAGGCACCGAAGATGCCCAACAGGACAACCGCCAGCACAAGGGAACACAGGTAAACCTGGGGTACGACGACGTCCCCGAGCTGCACGGGCTCGGCCGGAAAGAGGGGCGGAAAGACCCGCGTGTCGGTTCCCCAGATGACCTGGATGATGCCGTGCATTAGGGCGGACAGCCCGATTGTGGCCATAATCACCGAAATGATCGGTTCACCGATAAAAGGCCGCAGGACCAGCCGCTCCACGATGACACCGACGAGGATGCACACCAGGAGGGTCAGGATAATCGCCGGCAGGAGCGGCACGTGGTAGACAGCCACCAGGGACAGGGCCACGTACGCCCCGATGAGCAGAAACTCCCCCTGGGCGAAGTTGATCACGTCACTGGATTTATAGATTAAAACAAAGCCAAGCGCGACGAGGGCATAAACGCTCCCGACCACAAGACCGCTGACAATCAACTGCAGGAAGTCGGTCATTTGTTCTTCACCCCCATTGCTTCCGGCTCCCCTACGGTGAGGGTCGTCCTGATCACCGCCTGGCGTCCGTCACGGTACTTAACCTCGGTCTCCACTTCGATCTCTTCTTGGCTGCTGTAGAGGGCATCGACCAGGCTTCTGTATTTTTCGGCGATGAACCCTCGGCGCACCTTGCGGGTTCTTGTCAGTTCCTCGTCGTCCGCATCCAGTTCCTTGTGCAGGATGACGAAGCGCCTGATCCTGACGGCAGCGGGCAGGTCATTGTTGACGGCCCGGACGTTTTCGTTGATCAGTTGAAGAACCTCGGGCTTGGTGGCCAGGTCGACGTAAGTGGTGTAGGCGATCTGCTTCCGTTCCGCCCATTTGCCCACGTTGGCCATGTCGATATTGATCATCGCCACGACATAGGGCCGGTCGCGGCCGATAACGACGGCTTCCTTGACGAACGGGCTGAACTTGAGCTTGTTTTCGATGAACTGGGGAGAAAAGATCGTCCCGTCCGCCAGCTTCATGACGTCCTTGATGCGGTCGATGACCACGAGGTGCCCGTCCTCGTCGAGGTAACCGGCATCACCGGAGTGCAACCAGCCGTCCTTGAGAGCGCCGGCCGTCGCCTCCTCGTTCTTGTAATAACCCACGAAGACGCTCGGGCTCCGCGAAAGGATCTCTCCGTCCTCGCCGATTCTGATCTCGGTCTCGGGAAGGGGAACACCGACCGTGTGGAACTTAATCCCGTCATCCCGGTGCAGGACCGAGATTCCGGCGATTTCAGTCTGGCCGTAGATCTGTTTGAGGTTGACACCCAGGGCGTGGTAGAAGCGAAATACGTCGGGACCGAGCGCGGCGCCGCCGGTATAAGCCCGTTTCAACCGGACGAGGCCGAGGTGGTCCCGGATGGCGCTGAAAAGGACCAAATCGGCCAGGAAATACGAGAGCCTGAGGGCGACCGACGGTTTCTTCCTGTTGAAACGGCAGTCGGCCATCCGGTACCCGACCGGCATCAGCCTGTGGTAAACAAAACGCTTGAACCAGCTGGCATCATCGATTTTGACCTGCACCCGGGAGACCATGTCCTCCCAGATCCGCGGCGGGGAAAAAACCACGTGGGGGCCGATTTCTTTCAGGTTCTGCTGAACTGTTTCCGGCTCTTCGGGGAAGTTCACGGTCATCCCGACCCACAGGGCCAGAGCTAAAGACATCATCTGCTCCCCGACCCAGGCCAGCGGCAGAAAAGAAAGGAATTCATCACTGGCGTCCAGGGGGTCGACCTCGGCCAGGTTCTTGGCCATGCCGAGGAGGTTGGCGTGCGTCAGCATCGCGCCTTTCGCCTGCCCCGTGGTGCCCGATGTATAGGCGATTACGGCGACATCCTGCCCCCGGCCTTTTTCAACCTCCCGCTCGAAATAGCCGTCGTGCGACCGGCCGAATTCCCGCCCCAATTCCTGAACGGCGGTAAAGGAAAGGAGCAGTTCGTCCTGGTAATTCCTCAGGCCCTTCGGATCGTAGTAGACGACCCGCTCAACCTTAGGCATCGAGTCCCTGATCTCGAGCATTTTGTCGACCTGTTCCTGGTCCTCCACCACGATCAGCCTGGCGTCGGAATGATCGATAACGTAGGCGATTTCATTAGGCAGACTGTCCTGGTAAACCCCCACGCCCACCCCGCCCAGGGACTGGGCGGCCAGCTCGGCGTATATCCACTCCGGCCGGTTGTCGCCGATAACGGCCAGCTTGTCGCCGCGCCCGAAACCCAGGGCGGCCAGGCCGAGAGCGAAGAGGCGTACTTCTTCAAGGTATCCTTCCCAGCTTACGCTCTGCCAGATACCGAAGTCCTTCTCCCGCAGGGCGGTCTTTTTGCCATATTGTCTGGCATTTTGCAGCAGAAGTTTAGGGATGGTGTCCCGATCCATAGCAAACACCTTTTCCTTATCGTCGGCCTACTGCTGGCCCAGGTAGGCCCTTATAACCAGGGGATTGCGTTGAATCTCGTCGGGCGTGCCGTCGGCGATCTTGCGCCCGAAATCGAGAACGGCGATATGGTCGGAAATATCCATGACAACCCCCATGTCGTGCTCGATGAGGATCATCGTCGTGCCCCATTCTTCGGAGATGTCAAGGATGAAGCGGGCCATATCCTCTTTTTCCTCGACATTCATCCCGGCCATGGGTTCGTCAAGAAGCAACAGTCGGGGCTCTACGGTCAGGGCCCGCCCCAGCTCCACTCTCTTCTGGAGGCCGTATGCCAGCGTCCCGACCGGCTTGGAGCGGACGTGTTCGATCTCCAAAAAATCAATGATTTCTTCGACACGCCTGCGGTGCCGCGCTTCCTCGCGACGCGCGCGCCCCCAGAAAATGCCGCCGGACAGGAGCCCGTAGGAAATATGGATATGCCGGCCGAGCATAAGGTTTTCCAGGACGGTCATGTGTTTGAAAAGCTCGATGTTCTGGAAGGTTCGGCTGATGCCGAGCCCGGCCCTCCCGTACGGAGGCATCCTGGTGATGTCCCGGCCCTCGAAGACGATGGACCCCTCGCTGGGGAGGTAAAGCCCGCTGATGCAGTTGACGAGGCTGGTTTTTCCCGCCCCGTTGGGCCCGATGATGGCGGTGATCTGGCCTTTCTCAACCTCGAGGTAAATCATGCTTAAGGCTGTGACGCCCCCGAAATGTAACGACATGCCGTCGATAGTCAGTTGGGCCGCCAAGAAAAACATCCCTTCCAGGTGAAGAAAGCCCGAGATGCTGGGCAAGCCGCTCAGGCTATATAAAAAATGCAATATTCACCGCTTCAGGGAAAAACCCTTCTTTATTGACAGAAAATTTACGCAGACTTGACGTTCCAAAATATGCCTTCGGTTAGATTACTTCACTCTCGATGCCTATCAGGTCAAACGTCCTGTCCGCCTCGACGTAGCGTACCACGGCCGCCAGGCTCCGGTCGATGTGGGACGTGTCGTTCGACACCGTGACCACGCCGAGGGTGGCGCGCTGCCACGAATTCTGCTGTCCCACCTCGGCCACGGCGACGTTGAACTTCGCCCGCAGCCTGGCCATCAGGCTCTTAACGACCCGCCGCTTGTCTTTAAGCGAAACGGCTTCGCCGAAGTGCAGTTCCAGGGTCAACAAACCTACGCGCATCGCATACTCCTATTGACGAGGGGTTACTGTAAGGATTACTGTTTGGATAGTAACCACCCGTATTATCGCAAGGATCTTAGGGGGTGACACCCTTGACCACCTTTGCCCTGGTCCTCGCCGTCCTGTTCTTCATCGCGGGATTTGTCTTCACCGTCTTTCCCGTGCTGCCGGGGATCCTGATCATCTTCGCCGGCATGTTGGTTTACGGGCTCCTGGCCGGCTTCGAAAACCTGGGTCTCCTTTTCTTCGTAGGGCAAGCCGTGGCGGTGGGCCTCAGTTACCTTGCCGACTACGCGGCGGGGGTATGGGCAGTCAAGAAGTACGGCGGTTCGTCCGCGGCAGTCTGGGGGAGCATCATAGGGGTCCTGGCCGGGATCTTTGTCTTCGGCCCTTTCGGCATCATCCTGGGACCTTTTCTGGGTGCCGTCGCCGGGGAAATCCTAGCGGGCGGCGCCCCGTCGCGCGCCCTGAGGGCGGGCATCGGAACGCTGGTGGGCTTCCTGGGGGCCACCGGAATCAAGCTGGTCATCGGCGCGGGAATGGTGGTCTGGTTCTTCAGCCGGGTGTAGTTTTTTAACGGTCTACCCTGAAAAATGGTCCTTGATATGCAGGTCTGGGTTTATCACCGAAAGCGACTTTGCTCAAAGCTTCGGCCCAGCACTCAACTTGAGAGCTCGTTAAAGCGAATTCTTCGCTTGTAGCTAGCTCTTCGGAGAGATTGAGTTGAGTACCGGGTTCCTCGGCTCACTGCGCATTCTTATACCCCCAACGTTCGCTACGGCCAAGGCCTCGACGCGTACTTGGGTAACCTTTAGAAAATTGCGCCCGCGAACAATCCGCAGGAGCCCCGCACGCTCCGAACCGAGCTCAGGCGCCATCACCCGAAAGGCCGTTCAAAAGCGAGCATGGCGCGGAAGGCGCTTGCGAGGGGAGGCGTGTAAAGTTAGAAGTGAGAAGTATAGGGGGGGAATTCGCGCGGCGAATTCCATCTGGAGAACGCACCTCTGACCTCTCGCCTCACACTTCTCAAAGGCAGGCGAAGCTTTTCAACGACCTCATAGAACGGTCGAAGCGGAGCACTGAGCGTCGGGGATAACCCAGACCTGCTGTAACCATTTTTCATTGTCTGTGGTGCTGCATTTTGCAGGATGAGGGTCTGCTAAGACCCCCCGGCCCTGGCCGCGGCCACCAGTGCAGCGCCGAGAGCGCCCACGATCTGGGGCTCGTCGGGCACGTGGATAACCGTGCCGAGACGCTTGGCCAGCGCCCTGACCACTCCGCTGTTTTTCGCCACCCCGCCCGTCATTACGACCTCCGGGACGAGACCCACCCTGTGCACCATGCTCGCCGTGCGCTCGGCCACAGACTCCAGCAAACCCCTGGCGATCTCGTCCCGCGGAGAACCCTGGCCGATCAGGGAAACGACTTCCGACTCCGCGAAAACGGTACACATGCTGCTGATCGCGGCCGGACGGCCGGCCGTGGCGGCAACCTCGCTCAAACGCTCGACTTCGGTCTCCAGGGCCCGGGCCATCACTTCCAGAAAACGGCCCGTTCCGGCGGCGCATTTGTCGTTCATCACAAAGTCGACCACGGTCCCGCGCTCGTCAAGGCGGATCACCTTGGAATCCTGGCCCCCGATGTCGATCACCGTGCGGGCGCCGGGGAAAAGATACACCGCCCCGCGCCCGTGGCAGGTTATTTCGGTCACCTGGAGATCGGCAAACGGCACGTTGGCGCGGCCGTACCCGGTAGCAACCACAAAACGGATTGCGTCCCGGCTTCTCCCGGCCGATGCCAGGGCTTTTTCCAAAGCCGTTTCAGCCGCCTTGCGGCTGTCCGCTCCCGTCGGCACGATGCTGTAACCCAGGATTTCCTTCGCGCCCATAATGACCGCTTCGGCGGAAAGCGACCCGATATCGATGCCGGCGACAATTTCCAAGATTTATTCCCCTTGCCTTAAAATCTATGCAACAGTATAGCCGAAAAAGACAACTCCGGCTACAGTTTACGCGCCACCAGGAGCTGCCGGCCCGATATGTCGTGAACGTCGGGTACGGCGAAACCAGCCGCGCGCAGCCAGCTCGTATACTCGGCCAGGGTGTAAGTCCCCCCGGCCCGGGTGCTTAAAAGCATGTTTACGGCCATGTATCCCGCCCGCGGGCTTATCCCGCGCACGTAGTCGAGAATCGCTATCCGGCCGCCCGGCACGACGATGCGGCCGACCCCGGCGATGAGTTCCCGGTTCTCCTCGCCGCTGTAAATGTGCGAAACGTTGCCCAGGAACGCGATGTCGAAAGGCCCTTCCGGCAGCCGCTCGTTGAAGTCGCCCGGCCAGAGTTCGATGTCCGCATCTTTGGGAACCCTGTCGGCCATCAAATCCAAGACGTCCGGCGTGTCAACCACCGTCACCCGCGCCCCCGCCCGGGCAAGCGGCACGGCGTAATTGAGCGGCCCGCCTCCGAGGTCGACCACCCGGGGCCGCATCCCGGCCAAGCCGTCGAGCAGAAGGGACACCACCCGGGGAGACACCTCGCGCGCATAGGAGCGCATTGCATCCATGAAATAGCCGAGTTTTTTGGCGTTTCTCTCCCGCTCAGGCGGGGTTCCGCCTTTCAAGACGGCGGGCAGCGCCAGCCAGGTCCCTATGCGCGCATAGGCGTGCATGAAGCTGAACCCGACGTATGCCGGGTCTTCTTCATTGAAGAACATGGCGCGGGCGCCGTCCGTCAGGCTGTATACGTCACCGTACTGTTGCACGTAGCCCTGCGACGACAAATAGCTGAGGACGGCGTCGAGAGCCCGCCTGTCCAGTCCAAGTTCCCCGGCAAGCGCACTAAGGCCGGTCTTTCCCGTTTTGAGACGCCGGATAAGCCCGACCTCGACGGCCGCTCCCAGGACAAGAAGCTCATCCGGTAAATTAAGGGCCTCACGATCAGGCACCCCGATCAATGCCTCCCCTCCAGGACGCTGCCCCGTTTTCTACGCGCCGCCGTTACAGCATCGCCAGGCTTGACGACAGGCGTTCCAGAGCGAGGCGCGCGAACAGGTTCTTGCGCCTCAGCAGCGTCAGCACCGACCTCCGGCCGGATGGTGTGTGCACGGCCTCCCACAGGGTCCGCCCGCCGAGCATGGCCTGCCGCTGATCGGACGTCCCGCAACCCAGCGTAAAGTAATCAAGGAACTGTCCCGCCATCTCCGACTCCAGTTCCTCGCCTATTCCCCCGCCCGGGTTGGCAAGGTTTTCGAGATAATAAAGCAGGACCTCGACCTGCTCGTTCTCACTGGTTTGACCGGCCAGGGCCGCATACTCGCTGAGGAAATCGTAGGCCTCTTCCATGTCCCCCCGCTGGAGAACCAGCATTCCCAACGCAAACCAGGCTTCCTGGCAATTCTCGTCGACTTCGACCGCCGTCCTCAACGCGCGTTCCATCTCGCGCCAATCCCCGCGGCTGCCGGCATCCGCCGCGCGCCGCAGAAGAAGCTCGCGCTCGCCCGGAGGCGATACCGTCCGCGGCGATTTCAGGTAGACGTCCGTCATTTTGTCCATGCGATCCTTTCGCGCCCTAAAATTGGACTTCAATTCCTGTCTTTTCTCCCCGCCCGGCGGCCGTTCCTGCCTCATGGCAGGAATAGTGCGGCCGGGGCTCGAATCCTAAACCTGCCGGTAAAGGATGATGCTACATGAGTATTGCACGAAAAGTCTTGTGTGTTACCATCGCGGGGCTGCTTGCCGCCTGTGCCTTCTATTTCTTCCGGCAGCTTTCGCCGGATGCCAGCTCCGGACAGGAGCCGCCCGCCCTTCAGGCCGCAAACACGGCACCCGTCGAAATAGAACTGGCGGCCATCGGCGACCTCCTGATGCACCTGCCGGTGGTAAACTCCACTTATGACGCCGCGACGGGCAGATACGAGTTTGACAATCTCTTTGATAAGGTCAGGCCCTTGCTGACCGGGGCCGATTATACCGTGGCCAACCTGGAAACGCGCCTGGCGGGAAAAGCCAAAGGATACCAGGGCTATCCCCTTTTCAACACGCCTGACGACTTCGCCCCGGCCGTCGCCAACCTCGGCGTCGATCTCGTCACCACCGCCAACAATCACAGTATGGACATGGGCTATGACGGGCTGGTCGCCACCCTGGACTGTCTCGACCGGAACGGCCTCACCCACATCGGGACCTACCGCACGGGCGAGGAACGTGAAAAACCTTTGGTTGTCGAGGTAAAAGGCGTTCGGCTCGGCTTCGTGAACTTCACGGTGACGACAAACGAGTTGCCCTTGCCCCCTGAACGTCCGTTTTGCGTAGGGCTGTTGAACGACGAGCAGGTAACCCGGGACCTGGAGAGGCTCCGCCGGGAGAACCCCGATTTGATCATCGCCTGCGTGCATTTCGGCACGGAATACCAGCGTTATGCGGATGCCTTCCAGAAAGAGTGGGTGGACAAACTCTTCAAACTCGGCGTGGACGCCGTCATCGGGTGTCACCCCCACGTCGTCCAGCCCATGATCTGGCGCAACGTCGAGCTTTCCGGCGTCCAAAAGCGGTGCTTTGCGGCTTATTCCCTGGGCAACTTCATTTCCAACCAGCGCTGGCGGTATTCCGACAGCGGCATCATCCTGCACTTGAAGATTCTCAAGTACCCGAACGGGACCGCTTCCATCGTCTCGGCGAGCTATACCCCCGTATGGGTCGACACCTATCACGTCGCGGGCAAAAGGCATTACCGCGTCCTGCCCGTCAGCAAGGCTATCGAGGATTACGAACATAGCCGGGACGGTCTCCTGACCGTCGAGGATTACAACCGCCTGCTCGAAGTGCGCGACGAACTCTCGGAACTGCTTGACGACCCCGTTCAGGGGATCGCTCCTTACCTCACCCGTTAAATATGTAAATGTTACCGTTTTTGCTTCCACAGGTTTTCCAGGCTCACGTTCTCCAGCGCGCTCAGGAACATCTCCCTGAAGTCGGGATACCTGCGGACGATGTCTTCCACCAGGCCCTTCATCTCTTCCCGCTTGGTATGTCCGTTGTAGGGACAGGGATTGTGCAGGACGGGCAGCCCCAGCCGGCGTCCCAGTCTGACGACGACCTCTTCGGGAAGGTAAACAAGCGGCCGGATCAGGTTCAAGCCCTTCCGCGACAGCTTGGTGTTGGGCATGAACGTCTTCATCTGGCCCGTGAAGATCAGGTTCAGAAAGTAGGTCTCGATAACGTCGTCCAGATGGTGACCCAGAGCAACGCGCTGTGCTCCCAGCGAGACGGCCATATCGTTGAGCACCCCCGCGCGGAGTTTGGCACAGAGCGCGCAGGGATTGTGTTCCGGTTTTTGCTTGATGATGCGGGCTATGGGGGATTCCTTGACGTGCAGGGGCACCTCCAGCTCCCGGCAGAGATCCAGAAGCGGCTGAACGTCGACCGGGCCCCAGCCGAGGCTTAAGTGCACCGCCTCCAGGGTGAAGGAGAGGTGCGATCTTTTCTGCAGTTCGGCCATGATCCAGAGCAGGGCCGTCGAGTCCTTGCCGCCGGAAACGCCCACAACCACATGGGATTGCGGCGGGATCATATCGTAGCGCTTAATGCACTGTTTAACCCGGGTCATAAACCATTTATCGTAATTCCTGTTCAAACCAGTTCACTCCAGCCGGCCAAGCCCGTGGAATATAGGGTAATCTTGACACTATTGGTCAGCTTTGTTACAATTTTTCCATAATGCCCCTGTCCAACAGTATATCTAAAAAGTACGCGGGTATAATAGCCACCAGGAATTTGCTGAGTTTAAAGAATCGCGTCTCTGCTGTTCAAGCATACCGCACTCCGGATGCCGGAAACCCGTGTCTCGAGAGCAAAGGAATTTATCAGTCAAGGAGGGTAACAATGGCCATTAAGGTTGGCATAAACGGATTTGGCCGTATCGGTCGAAACTTTTACCGCATCGTACACAACCACCCCGACATCGAAGTCGTGGCGGTGAACGACCTTACCAACGCCGCCACTTTGGCGCACCTGCTCAAGTACGACTCGGTGCACGGCACCTTCGGCGCCGACGTGCGCGCCGCCGAACGCAGCTTCTGGGTGGATGACCAGGAGGTCATGGTGCTTGCCGAGCCGGACCCCGCCAACATCCCCTGGGAGAATTACGGGGTCGAATACGTCATCGAGGCCACCGGGCGGTTCACAAAGGCGAAAGACGCCGTAAAGCACCTGCGCGGCAGCGTGAAAAAGGTCCTCATCTCCGCCCCCGCCACCGACGAGGACATCACCATCGTCATGGGCGTGAACGAGGACAAGTACGATCCCGAGAAACACCGTATCGTCTCGGCGGCGTCCTGCACCACCAACGCCCTCGCCCCGATTGTTAAGGTGCTGCACGAAAAGTACGGGTTCAAGCGCGGTTTCATGACCACGGCGCATTCGTACACCAACGACCAGCGGCTGCTCGACCTGCCCCACCGCGATCTCCGGAGGGCGCGGGCGGCGAACCTTTCCATCATTCCCACGACCACCGGCGCGGCCAAGAACGTCAGCCTGGCCATCCCGGAACTGGAAGGGAAGATCACCGGCCTGTCCTTCCGGGTGCCCACGCCGGACGTCTCGGTCATCGACCTGGTGGCCGAACTGGAAAGGCCGACAACCAAGGAAGAGCTCAACGACACTTTGCGGCAGTGGGCCGCCGGCGATCTCCAGGGAATCCTCGCTTACAACGAGCTGCCCCTGGTTTCGGTCGACTATATCGGCAACCCGCACTCATCCATCGTTGACGGGCTGTCGACGATGGTGATCGAAGGCACCTTCGTCAAGGTCGTGGCCTGGTACGACAACGAGTGGGGCTTTTCCAACCGTCTGGTCGACCTGATCCTCTTCATGCACTGGCGCGGAACCATGGGTGAAGAACTGCGCAAGACCACGGTTAAGGAAACGCGTTCGCAAAAGCTTGAGTAACGGCTAACGTCAGCCCTTTAAGCTTTAAAAGCCCTGTCTGACGGCAGGGCTTCATTCTTCCAGGGGTGCGATGCAAAAGGTACACGACTCAGGTTATGGAAGTTAAGTGATTGAGCTGCTATCATTACTGAAGAGTTAGCCAGAGGCCGGTCAAAACAAGCATGGCGCGGAAGGCGAAGCCGGACAGCGCGGAGCGTACTGGGTGGTACGTGAGCACTGGACGGGCAAGCCTGACAAAGCCAGGCGCAGTTTTTCAACGGTCTCCCAGGGGCTTGATTCCGGCTTCGGATACTATGCGGGGGACCGCCTCCTCCCACGCGACGGCCATCAGGTGCACGCCCGCCACTCCCGGTACGCGGCGCAGCGCATCCACCGTCTCCACGGCGATCCGGATCCCCTCTTCTTCCTGGTCCCGGCTTTGCTCCATACGCCTGACGACCTCGTCGGGTATCCTGACGCCGGGCACGCGTTCATTCATGAACCGCGCCGCGCGCGCCGACTTCAAGGGGATAACCCCGGCCAGCAGGCGGCAGTTTTCCAGGATGCCCGCATCCACCGCCTCCCGCATGAAAACCTCAAACCTGGCTAGGTCGAATACCCCCTGGGTCTGGATAAACTGCGCCCCGGCCGCAACCTTCTTGCGCAGCCGCAGCAGCCTGAGCGCCGTCGGCTCGGCCGTGGCGTTTTCCACGGCCCCGATAAGGAACCGCGGCAGGGGCCCTTTGATCTCGTCCCCGCAGTCGAAACGGCCATCGTCGCGCATCCGCCGGACCATTTCCACCATTTGCACCGAGTCAAGGTCGAAGACGTTCTTGGCTGCGGGGTGGTTGCCGAACTTCTGGTGATCCCCCGTAAGGCAAAGGACGTTTTTAATCCCAAGGCTGGCCGCCCCCAGGAGATCGCTCTGCATGGCGATGCGGTTCCGGTCCCGGCAGGTCATCTGCCAGACGGCTTCCACACCCTCCGCCTGGACGTGCAGGGCTGCGGCCAGGCTCGCAAGTCTTACCACCGCCGACTGGCAGTCGGTAACGTTCGCTGCGTGCACGAAGCCCTTCAGCAGCCGCGCCTTGGCCCTGACGGATTCACCCGAGGCGTTGCGCGGGGGCCCGATCTCGGCCGTGACGGCAAACTCGCGTTCAGCCAGGGCCTTTTCCAGGCGGCCGCCGCTATTCACGCGACATCCCCTCCCGGGAAAAACGCCGCAGCCCGCCGTCCCTGGCGCTTCTCCAGTCTTTCGCCGGACGGACCTGCGTGAGAAGCTCCAGGCGACCCTGCGCCTGCAGGCGCTCGTAAATAAGGATCCAGGCGCACGGCACCTCCGGGTCCACCTCGCACCTGCCGTCAGCCGGCCCCCCGCAAGGCCCGTTCAGGAGGCCTTTGGCGCAGCGCGTTACGGGGCAGACGCCCCCGGTAAGATGAAGAACGCAATTGCCGCAAAGGCCGCAGCGCTCTTCCCAGACGCCTTCTCCCGCATAGCTCCCGGCAAAAGTCGTGTTCAGGGCGGGGATGATCCACTTGTCCGGGTAGGCCTCCGCCAGCTGTTGCACGCCCACGCCGCAGGCCAGAGAGATAAGGACATCAGCCCTTGCGCACCTGTCGGCGATGGCAGGCAGCAGTTCAGGCTCGCACTGCCTTAGGAGAGAAGCCGTCTCGACATCCAGGTCGGACCCGTTTATCCTTTTGGCGATCTTAAGCCTGCTGGCCAGGCTCGTCGCCTGGGCCGCCCCGCCCGTCAGGCACACAGCCGTACACCCCGAACAGGATACGATAAGCGCGCGCCTGCTTTCCTCCAGGCATGCGAGGAGTTCTTCAAGAGGCTTGGCTTCCGCGACGATCACGCACCGCCACCGCCCTTTCGCACCGGCGAAGGCCCGAGCAGGCGAATCCGGCGGCTGAATTCGTTGGCAAGTTCGGCAAACCTGCTCCCCATGGCGGCAGACAGGTTATACATCGCTAAACGCTCACCGTCCAGGCCCATCTCCTGGAGAGCGCGGCGAAGTCTCTGAACTCGCTGCCGTGCCCGAATGTTGCCTGAACGGTAATGGCACTCGCCCTCAAGGCAGCCGGCGACGAATACCCCGTCAGCCCCCTCTTCGAAAGCGGCCAGGATAACGGCATCCTCCACCGCTCCCGTACACGGAACGCCGACGATGCGCACCGCAGGGGCGTAAGCGAGACGCATACTGCCGGCCAGATCGGCAGCCGAATAGGCGCAGTTAAAGCAGCAAAAGCCTATGATTCTCGGCTCAAACAGCAATCGTGATCCGCCTCCCCGCTTAACAGGATGCGCACCAGGACTGTCAGCTGCTCCCTTTTATAACCGTTTAGCGAAATAGCCTCATTGGGGCATTCAGCCATACAGATCCCGCATCCCTGGCACTGGACCGGCTCAATGTACACGGCGTTCCCCGCCAGGACGGGGACATTAAAGGGACAAAACCGGACGCAGGTCAGGCAGGCCGCACAACGTTTATCATCGACAACCGCCCAGACACCCCTGGTCCTGACAAACCCCTTGGCCAGGATGGCACCGGCCCGCCCCGCCACCGCCTGACCCTGCAGCACGCTCTCTTCCAGGCGTTTCGGCCCCTGGCCCTCCCCGCACATAAAGACGCCTGCCGCCGCAAAGTCTACCGGCCTTAACATATGCTGGGCCTCAAGGAAGAAACCGTCGGCATCGCAGGGGACTTTCATGAGCCGGGCCATATCCCGCCCGGCCGCCGATGCCTCCGCAGCAACCGCTAAGACAACCCGCCCGGCCTCCAGCTCAAGCGGTGCGCCGAGAATGTGGTCGATAACCCTGATTTTAACCCTGCCGCTCCCCGCATCCTCGACGACAGGTTCCTCCCCAAGACGGTAACGGATGAAGACAACACCGAGCTCGCGGGCCTGCCGGTAACGTTCCTCGTCCAGCCCGTAGGTGTTCATGTCGCGGTATAACACAAACACCCTGTTCCCGGGATGGCGTTTCCGCAGCCGGATGGCGGCAGCTACAGCGCGGCTGCAGCACGAACGGCTGCAATACGGCCGCTCGGCGTTCCGCGACCCCACGCACTGGATGAAGACCGTGTCGTGCGGCGGGCATTCCACGGCTGCCTCCAGCCTGTCCAGGGTCATCACAGCCGGATGCTTTCCGTGGAGGTAACCCTGCCACGCAATCTCCCGGGCACCCGTAGCCAGAACGGCGACCCCGTGCTGAATCTCGCGTCCGCTGTCCAGCGTCGTGCGGAAGTTGCCCACGTGCCCGTCAACAGTCCTGACCCTGCTGTTAAGATGCAGGTGTACCAGCGGATGGCTTTTGATTTTCTTAATCAAATCTTCGAGAAACTCCGTGACGTCGTCCCCGCCGGGCGTAACGACCATTTGCCCCGCGCGGCCCCCGAGTTCGCCGCTTCTCTCTACAACGTGCACTTCGAACCCCTGCTCGGCAATGCCAAGCGCCGCCTCCATTCCTGAAGCGCCGCCCCCGACAACCAGGGCTACCGGCACTACCGGATCGCAAAGGTCCCTGACCGCTGTAAGCCCGCAGGCCCTGGCGATCGCGCCGCGCACCAGGCTGATAGCCTTGGATGTTGCCGCCGCCGGCTCGTCGGCGTGAACCCAGGCCACCTGGTCGCGGATGTTGGCCATCTCACAAAGGTAACGGTTCAGCCCGGCCTTGCGCAGCGTTTCTTCGAACACAAGCTTGTGGCTCCTCGGACTGCAGGCGGCAACCACGATCCTGTTCAGCCCGTGCTCCTCGACCGCTTCCCGCATCAGGTCCAGGCTGTCCTCCGCGCAGGCGTATTTAACCTCCTTCGCCAGAGCGACACCGGGTTCACCAGAAACGGCCTCGACGACGCGGGAAACGTCTACCACACCGCCGATGTTCGTCCCGCATCGGCAGACGAAAACCCCCACGCGCGGCGGCAGGCCGTCCACGTCCCTTTCAGCGGCAGGGTCGACAGGGCTCTGCCTCCCGCGGCTTCCGGACAGCAGCGCGGCCGCGGCGCCCGCCGCCGCGCTGCCGGAGGTTACGGCATCGGGGATGTCCTTCGGTCCCGAAAACGAACCGGCCGCGAAAATTCCGGGCCTCGAAGCGGCCGTCGTCCTGAAAGGCTGGGTTTTGCAAAATCCAAACCGGTCAAGCTCCACGCCCACAATCTCGGCCAGCCGCCGGGCACTGTCCGACGGCCCCAAACCCACCGAGAGGACAACCAGGTCGAAGACTTCGTTGACCACCGTTCCGTCTTCAAGGCTGTAGCGGACTTCCACACTTCCGTCACCGAGCTCGCGCAGCCCGCTTACCCCGGCATAAACGAACCGGACTCCCGCCCTCCGCGCGCGCTCGATATACCGGTAATGACCTTTTGCATATCCTCGAAGGTCGCGGAGGAGGATCACCCTCTCAAGGGATCCCTGGACCTGCTCACCGGCTGAAAGGGCCGCCTTAACGGCGCCAAGGCAGCATACCGTGGAACAATAACCCCTTCCTATCGCGGGGTTCCGCGACCCGACGCACTGGATCCAGGCTATCCGCCGGGGCACCATACCGTCCGACGGCCTGACCAGCCGACCCTGCGAAGGGCCTCCAATGCTGAGCACCCTTTCGAACTCCAGACTCGTCATTACATTTTTACAGCGCCCGTAGCCGAGATGAGCCAGCCCGCCGGGGTCGAAAGGCTCCAGCCCCGGGCTGAGGATGATTGCTCCCACCCGCAACTCGATATCCCTGCCGACCCCCCTGGTGATCGCACCGGACGGGCAAACGGTTTCGCAGGCCCCGCATTCCAGGCAAACAGCGGCATCGATGGCGTAACCCTTGGGATAGGCCTGGGGATAGAGCTGGTAAATCGCCTTGCGGTTGGCCAGGCCGGCATTAAAGCTGTCCGGGGCCTCAACGGGGCAGACTGCGGCACAGTCGCCGCAGGCCTTACAGCGGTCAAGGTCAACCCCCCTGTCCTCCTGCCGGACGCGCACCGTAAAACGGCCGGCCTTTCCTTCCACAGCCGCCACCCTTGCCCCGGTAATGGCGGTTATTCCGGGATGGTGCGCGACAGCGGCCAGTTTTGGCGAAAGGGTGCAGAGCGAACACTCGTTGGTCGGAAAAACCCGGCCCAGCATGGCCATCTTGCCGCCCACCGCCGGCGCCTCATCGACGAGATAAACCTGAAATCCGCCCTCGGCAAGGTCAAGGCTCGCCTGCAGGCCTGCCACGCCGCCGCCCACAACCAGGACGGAACCTTCCCTGGCCACGGCCATCCCCCTCACCTCCCTGTTGCGCAAAAACATCTTCTCGATACCTTAGATGACTGTATTAATCCACTGATCAACGAAATAACGTGTTAAAGCACTTGGGCTTTCTGGGTCAACTACAGAGACACAATAAACAACCCCCTCGCCGAAGCATAATAAACCTGGAGGTGAGGAGGCGTGCTTTTCGAGACGGGTCAAACCGTTCCGGAATCGGGCCGCTACGAAAACGCTCACGGCGCGCGCGTCGTGCTCCAGGGCGGCGACACCTTCCCGCCGTGCCCCGACCATGACAGCGCCTGCAGGTGGGCGAAGGCCGGCACGGTCATCAACATCCTGGAATAGGGCACCCGATCCCCGGCCATACTGGGTCGCCCCTATACTACCAGGGGTTTCCGGAAAACGCGGAGGAAGGCGTCGCAGTATACTTCTTTGTTTAACAGAACCTCGGCCGTGGCGGCCGAGTCCATCAAGGCCTTGTCCTCCACGTTCAGGATCGCCGCGTCGAGGCCCGCCGCCAGGGCCATGACCAGGTAGGTCCGGTTGATCAGCGAGCGTTCGGGCGCCCCCTGAGACACGTTGGACAGGCCGATAACCGTCCGCGGAGCCGGGCTGGCCAGCATCCGCACCTGCCTGATCGTTTCCAGGACCTCGACGGCGTGCTCCTGGGCGACGTTGACAGGGAGGATCAGCGGGTCGATAAACAAGTCCTCCATCGCCAGCCCGTGAGCATCCGCATTGGCTACAAGCTCCATGGCCAGGGCCAGCCGGTCGGAGGCGTCCTTGGGAACGCCCTTTTCGTTCATCGCCAGGCCGATAATGGCTGCGCCGAATTCAACCGCCAGGGGGAACAAGGCGTCCATGCGCTCCTGCTCGGCGCTGGTCGAATTGATGATGGCCTTGCCCCTGTGCACGGCAAGCCCCGCCCGCAAAGCCTCTACATGCGGGGAATCGATGCAGCACGGCAGGCCGCAGGTCTCCTGCGCAACCTTGACAAGCCAGGCCATTACTTCGGGCGCCTCGGCAGCATCGACGTCGGGACCGGTGTTGATATCCAGGTAATGCGCGCCGGCTGCCGCCTGGATCCTGGCCCGCTCGGCGACGGGAACCGGGTCGCGCTCCTGGATCGCCGCCCGTATGTCGCGGAACATGCCGTTAATCCGCTCACCGATTAAAATCACGCCGGCATCACCCTTCGTAACATAAAGAAGCCTTGCGGCTCTCCTTTTCTTAAATCGCTTCTTAGAGCCTTAACGTTTAGTATACATCCTGCCGCATGAGAGCGTCAATTTGCCGGTTAAAGTGCTGCATCGCCTCGGGATGACGGAAAACAAAAATCGATCCGCCGGCCTGCGCCAGGACGACCGCCGTCATCGCTTCCCACAGCAGGGCGCGCCGCCCCTGTTCGCCCCACTCGGCCACATCGTCCGCCGTCGTTTCTTTAACCTTCCAGGCCTCGTCCCCTACAAAGCAGATCACGGGCTGGGACAGCATCCGGTCTCCGGAGAGCGCCCCCAGGCGCATCCTCTCGATAATGGACCAGGCGTATTCTATGCCGTACCCCAGCGGGCCGATCGACGGGTCCATGGCGATGCGCTCCGGAGGCAGGTTCATATCGGTGATCAGGATGTTAAGCTGCTTGGCCAGGTTGATATCCAGCGGGCTGGTGGCGATAACGCTGTGCCCGTGAGCGATACAGGCGGCGACGACGGTCTTGTAGTTTTCGCTCGTTGCAAACCCCACCAGGCAGTTGCGGCCATCAAGGGCCGCAGCCACGGCCGGCAGGACAGCGGCGTCCTTTTCCTCCACCCCGCAGCCCAGCACGATCAGCGGCACCTCAACGGCCTCCGCAACCATGCGGGCCGCGGCGGCCGCTTCTTCGGCTCCGGCGTCTTGTCCCTCGGGGTGCGTGCTGACCAGCCGCAGCGCAACCATGTCGGCGCCGTACTCCACGCACCGCCTTGCCCAATCCCCGGGACTCCCGAGAACGCCTTCGAAGGCGGCGGCCAGCATCGGCGGGAACTCGCCGTCCACTCTGTCCCATACCTCCAGGGCCGTGGCCGGACGGTTGGGAATCTGTCCCTCAAAATGCAGGAACGGCAAAGCCGCATCTCCGCCTACTTTAACGGTATGGGTCCCGCTCCCCAGCACCATCTCCAGTACCCGGCCCTTCCATCTTTCCTTTACGATCTCTACCGCCATTAGAACCTTTCCTTCCTCACTATATGAAAATGCTCAACCTAGATAATGCCCTGATTCCTTAGGATGTCGGCAACAGCGGACAATGCCGCGTTGTTGTCGCCAACCCCGGTCAAGGGCCGCCAGGCCAAATCCAACGCCGCTATCTCGGGGTCTTCCGGAACGATACCCCAGAGAGGGATGTCCAGTTTCCCAATCGGCCCGGCGAGCGCGCCGGCGGCTCCTTCGGGAGCCCGCCCGATCACCAGCCCCATGCTCCCCACGTCCAGCCTGAGACGCCTGACCAGGCCGGCAATCCTGCGGGCCGAGAGAATTCCCCGGCCGGAGACATCGGACAGGATAAACAGGAAGTCAGCCTTCCCGGTAGTCCGCCGGCTCAAGTGTTCGAGCCCCGCCTCGTTATCGACGATCATAACAGGGTAATTGCCGTGCAGCTCTTCGATCAGGCCCCGCAGGAGGTTGTTCACGTAGCAATAGCATCCGGCGCCTTCGGGCCCCCCCATCACCAGCAGGTCTATGTCCCGCCCCTCGGCCAGCGCCTGGTGGATGCGGTAAGCCAGGTACCGCTCCTTCGTCATTCCCCCGGGCAAATAGGGCTGCCCGTCGGCTGAAGCCACGATATCCGCCACCGAATCCCCTGCCTCGATCCCCAGCGCCTCCCCAAGGTTGGCGTTGGGATCGGCGTCGACGACCAGGATCGGCGCTTTGCCCGCCCGCAGGAGAGCCTTAACGGCGAGGGCGCAAAAGGTCGTCTTCCCCGTGCCGCCCTTTCCGGCCACGGCAATCCGCAAGCTCAGTCACCCCCCTGATCGGCCACCGACGGGAACAAACCCATATCGGTGTGCGGGATGAAGAGGGCCGACATAAACTCGTCCATGAAACTTGTCCCGGCGCTCAGATCGAGGTAAGTCAGGCTGCGCGCCGTTTCCTCCACCTTGTCCCGGACCTCCCGGGACAGCAGGGCCAACCGTGCGCCTTTAAGGGAGGTGTTGCCGAGAAAACGGTAACGTTCAGCCGGAAGGTCGGGAAGAATGCCGACGGCAACAGCCCGGGCAAGGTTAAGGTGTCTGCCGAACCCCCCGGCGATAAGCACCCGCTCGATATCCGAAATCTGCAGCCCGACGGCGTCCACCATGGCCTTTATGCCGGCAAAAACGGCCGCCTTGGCCCGCATCAGGTTATCGAGGTCGGCCTCCGAAAGCACAATGTCGCGCCCGTGCCCCGACTCGCTGCCCCATACCAGTACGAACTCGCGCCCCTCGGGACCCATGCGCAGCCGGGGCGTATCCAGCCCGGAAACAAACCGGCCTCCCCGGTCAATCACCCCGGCCCCGCGCAGGGCAGCCAAGGCGTCGATCAGGCCGGTGCCGCAGATGCCGCGCGGCGGCAGTCCTCCTATCGTGCGCCAAAAGACTTCGTATCCCCCGCTGCTGACGCCGACCATTTCAATGGCCCCTTCTACGGCCCGCATCCCACCCGTGATGCCGCTGCCCTCGAAGGAGGGACCGGCCGAACAGGCGCATCCGACAAGCCAGTCCCTGTTCCCCAGCACCATCTCGCCGTTGGTGCCGATGTCCACAAACAGGGTCAACTGATCGGTATCCGGCAGGCCCGCCACAACCAGGCCCGCCGTGATATCACCGCCAAGGTAGCTGGCAACGCCCGGAGCGCAGTGAATCCACGCCCGGGGATGAACGCGAAGGCCCAGCTCCCCGGCCCGTACGGGCGGCCAGGAATTGACCGCCGGGATATAGGGTTCAAGCCTCAGGTAGGCGGGATTGACGCCCAGGAAAAGATGCGTCATCGTGGGGTTCCCGGCGACATAGACGGCACGGATGTCATCGTACCCGGCTCGCAGGTCCTCAACCAATTCCTCGACCAGGCTGTTGATGGTCACCACCGCTTCCTCCTGAAGCCTGTCGAGACCGCCGGGCTCTTCGGTGGCGTAGATGATGCGCGAGATAACGTCGTCGCCGAAAGCGGCCTGGCGGTTGTAGGTCCCGGCCGAGGCCACCGTCGTCCCGTCCGAGAGGCTTACCATCTGGCACGCCACTGTAGTCGTCCCAAGGTCAACGGCCAGGCCGAACCTCGGGGAGGACGTCCCCGCAACGCTGATGCCGGCCAGTTCGGTGAATGCCCCGGCATGGGCCAAATCCACCGTAACGCGCCAGTTCCCCTTACGGACGGCCCCCGGAAGCTTGCGGGCAAAGTCCAGCGTAAGCAAAGGGTTGATGCCGGGCACTTTCTTCTGAAGCTCGGCCCGCAACCTGCCCCAATCATCCCTCGCGTCGTCCAGGGTGGGAGCGGCCATTGCAAGCTCTATTGACTCGTATAGAGGCGCAAGGGGAGCCTCGGTGCTCGCAGGCGCTTCATCCAGCTGCCCGCGGCCCCGATCCTCGATCAGCACCCGGTGGCTGCCCAGCCGTGCGCTCTCGGGGATCTCGACAACAACGTCCGTTACGGGATGCGCCCGGCAAGCCGGCACCTCCGCGGGGGAATGGACCTCCCCTTCCTCGCGGACAGCCACGCTTCCCGAAGCCAGCGAAACACGGCAGCGGCCGCAGGTGCCGGCTCCCCCGCAGGCCCCCCGCAGGATGATCCCGGCACGGGCCGCCAGAGCAACCAGGCTCTCATGTTCATCCGCTTCTACCGTAAGATTGTCCGGGGTGAAGGTAACCTTGCAGGTCAACGGCTTAACCTCGCTCAGCTTACGACCAGTGTTCTTTCAGGAACGCGTTAATACTTGAAGACTCCCTCGGCCCCACGAGGATTTCCCAGCCCGTAGCCTCTTGCAGTTTCCCGCTCATCACCGCGAGCCCGCCCGGGATAATCAGTTTCCGGTGCCTGACCCGCTCCGCGATACCGCTCTTCTCGATAAACTCGGCAATCTTCTCGGGCGCCAGTTTCCCTGCGGCCCAGGCCGTGAGGACCGACGTGCCCTCGGTATCGACGGGCAGGATGTAGGCTGAGGTTCGCGCGCCCTCGATGTCCCCGGCCACACAGAAATAGGTCAGGGAGAAATTGGTCGTAAGGAATACCGGCGAGTCGGGTCCGGGCTTGCCCACTTCATAGACCTTGGCTTCAACAGCAATTGGCTTCTGCGGGTCGGTGTAGATGTTAAGCCGCCAGGTAATCAGCGGCAGGATGTCTGCGCGCTCAGCCGAGTCAACCACCACCACTGCGGCATACTTCCCAATGTAGACGGCTGCGTCGAGCATGTCCTGGATGGCATCCCCGCTGCAAGCAAAAGCGACGGTGGGATAGCCGAACAGGCGAAAACGCTTGTTGACCGCGAGGCGGCGCACCAGCGTCTGGTCGGCCAGGACACGCTCCACGCTCCGCGCTCCGGTGTCCAGGATAAGCTGCTTGTGCCCGGCCTTTACCGTTTCATCCACCAGTCCGGCCAGGTCGTCCAGGTTGTCGCTCCGGACCACGAGCGGGCAGTCGTATTTCCTGGCCAGTTCGACCACGGCCTCCCGGTTGGCCCTCGTGGCTCCGCAGATCAGCGGGCGCCCGTCTCCGGCGATCTCCAGGGCTCCCGCCAGGGCGCCGGCATCTTCGCTGATCAGCATCAGGGGCAGGGCACTCTTTTCCCTGGCAACCCTGACCGCAGCGGCAAAGCGGTCCCTGTCCCCGTCCTGCTTTACGGCAACGAGGTTGACGCCTTCGACCTGGCCGACCCGCTCAAAGAACAGGCCGTTGATTTCCTCGACCCGGCGGGCGATCTGTTCCTTGTCCAGCAAATCCGAAACGGTGACGGCGATGGCCGTAGGATGCACAAAGCGCTTGTCGTGCCTGAAGAGCACGGTCTCATTGCCCAGCTCCACCGCATGCTCGCCCGCCCCGATTTTCACCAGTGCAATCGGCGGCTCCGAAGCCGAACTCAACGCCTCTCTGGCTTCCTGGCTGACGTGGGGGCAGAGGTCAAGCGACGCCTTGCCCGCCGCCAGCTGCATAGCGAAAGCCAGGCAGGTTGCCTGCCCGCATTCCTTGCAGTTCGTACGCGGCAGCATCTTATAAATCTGCAGTCCCGTTAGAGCCATTTACACTTCCCCCGCCCGGCAGCAGCCTGTAAATTTCACCTAGAACAGCGGATCCATGCTCAGGGCCGGATGCCCCTTTCCCTCAAGGAAGGCCAGGATCGCGTCAACCTCCACGCCCACCGTTTCGTCGGCGATCCTGTCCACGAAGTCGTCTCCCAGTCCCTCTTCCCTCGCGCGCCTTTCCAGAGTCGGCCGCATGTATTCCTTAAAGGAACGCGGCATCCACACGATCCGCCCCAATCCGCCGTCCCCGGCGATAAACTTGCGCGAGCCCAGGTAGGCCTTGCCGATACCCATGAAGCCCGGCGTCTGCACCCCTCCGCCGATGGTCCCGGCAAGCGTTGAGAAGGTCATCCCCGCCGGGGTCATCCCCGTATACTCGCGGTTGACGACCAAAAACCCGTTGCACTCGGGAAGCAGGCAAACGATGGCCTCAAAACACCCGCACGACGTCAGCGGGTACTCCATGACGGAATAAAAGTTCACCCTTTCCACCGCGCCGCGTGAATTGGTAGCGATAAATTCGTTGCAGGAGCTCCATTCCCCTTTGACAGGGTCGATAACCCCTTTCTTCGGCACGGGCTGGTTGCTCCCGTGCGGGTTGATCTCGTACGCTGCCTTGCAGTCCAGCCAGCTCACCGATCCGCACAGCCCGACCCGTTCAGGCAAAACGATGCACACGTGGGCCGGCGCGAAGCTCTGGCAGAGCGTGCACGAGTAGAATGTGTCGACGTTCTCGTCGCTTAAGGACCGCAGCCTTTCGTCGCGCTGGGCGTAGTAAGCCCGGGCTTTCTCGCGCAGGGTCAGCACCTCTTCTTCATCCGCGGTGATATGCACCTGGACCCTGTCGATGATGTTGGAATAGTCAGATTTCAGTTTAGCATAGAGTATATCACCGAGATGGCGCAACCTGAAACCGACCTTGAAAGCGGTCTTGCTGATACGAATCCAGTTGACGTCGCGCTGCCCCATGTGCCAGACGCCCTGGGCGTAATTGATGAAGTGGTGAATCCACCGCTCCAGCACAGGCTCGAAGTCGGGCTGCATCTTGCGCCCGTATACATCCACCCAGATCCCGAGCGGCAGCTTTCCCCCCTCGGGCAGCGCGTCGATATCGCTGCCGGTTACCACGATGCGCCCGTCTTCAACCTCGTCGGCCCCGCCGGTTCTGACCAGTTCAAAAGCCGGGGTCTTTTGCCCTCCGAACTCGGCATGGGTATCGTTTTTGCGCACCGACTCGCCCTCAAAGGCGGGACCGTAGGCGACGGGAACGGGCACCTTGGTCACGGTGATCTTCAGGCCGCGGACTTCGCAGGCGCGGGTCACCAGACGCTCGTGGGGGACGCCGGCCACCACGTGCTCGTACGTGCAGATGCCGGTCGGCAGTATCTCCGGAATCTTTGTGTCGGCGACCACGGGGAAACCGAAGTTCAAGGCTCCGGCCGCCAGGGCGCACTTCTCGTCATCGAGTTCCCCGAAGGCCAGCACAAAGGCGAAAACCCTGTTCTTGTTGTAAAGCAGCAGCCTGCGGGCGTCGCCGGCGGCAACGCCCCCGAACGACAGCGCCACGCGCGCGGCGAACCCCAGGGCGAACACCGCGCTGCTGGTATCTTTCCCAAAGGGGACGAGGCGCGTCTCCCAGCCCATCTGAACGTCTTCCTCCGCCAGCTGTTCGGCCATGCTCCGCCCGTCTGTCGAAGACACCATGAACACGTATAGGTTCTTTTCCTGGCACTCCCGGGCGATCCGGACGGCGGTTTCATTGTCCGGGGCGGCGCCGACGCAAACCGCGAAACCCGGCGCCGTGCCGTCGACGAATTCGATGCCCCGCTGCCTGAGAACGGCGTCGTCGGCCGCCCCCAGCCACAGTTTCCCCTCGGCGGGGGTAGGGGCCATCGTATAAGGCACCGGTTCGTGCAGGTATTTAATGCTTTCGATGATCTCGCCGGCGAACAGGGCGGCCATGCCGGCGTCGAGGGCCGGCCCCAGGTAAGGCAGCCAGACACGGTCGGCAGGTTCCTCCGGCAGCAGTTCCCTCGCCAGTTCCAGGACGGGGACCATCTCGCCCAGCCTTTCCACGGGCCGGCCCGTGATCCCGTAAATCACGGGGAGGTAATACCCGGTGTTGGGCAGGGCCGCCTTGTGGTCCGGACCAAACCTCGCAAGGGCATCCTGCAGGGTGTCCCCGGCCTGCTCCACCAGCCTGTGCGCCCCCCTGATAGCCGCCTTGGCGATTACCCTAGACATCGAGTTTCCTCCTCATCTCCATGTCGAAGAGCACCCGCTCGCGGCCGCGGTCGAGGCCCAGCGCCCGGCGGCGGGCATCGATGATCGCCGTGAGCCTGTCGGCCATTCTCTCCGGGTCGGGCTCAAAGAACCACCCGGCTCCTGTCACACCCTCTAATTGCTCGGTCATAATGTGCCTGAAAGCCTTGTTTTCCCACCCTGGGAAGTTTACTCCGAGACCCACCGGGATACCGCTGGCGACGAAATACTGCCCGATGGCCAGGGCCTTCTCGCTCATCCACTCGGGGGCGCAGCCGGCTACCGGGATATCCGCTATGTCCTCGCCGAGCCCGCCCTCGCAAGCGAGAGCCGAGGCGGCCGCCAGCAAGCGGCTGTTGTCGACGCACGCTCCGCAGTGCAGCACCGGCGGGATGCCGACGGCCTCGCAGACCTCGGCCAACCCCGGTCCGGCTTCGCTTGCCGCCTCCGGCCTGAGCAGCCCGTCCCTGGCCAGGCTTATCGCCGCGCAGCCCGTGGCCAGCACCAGGACGTTGTTGGCGATCAGCTTGCGCACCAGTTCGCTGTGCCCGTCGCCGCCACCCGCGGCCCGGGGATTGCTGCAGCCCACGACGCCCGCTATGCCCCGGATACGCCCGTTAACGATGTTGTCGACCAGCGGGCGGTAAGAGGCACGGTAGCGGCCTCCAAGGATATACTCTATGCTCTCGTGGCCGAACCCGGCCACGAGATCCATTGTTTCTTTCGGGATAGCGACCTTCCCGCGCCGGGGAAAATTTGCGATAGCCCGCCGCAGGAGTTCCCGGCCCGTCTCCAGGGCGGTCTCCGGGTGAAACTCCACGTGTTCGACGCCCGGCAGGCGGGCGCGGGAGGAGGTGGTCACCAGTTGCATATGATAACACCGGGTGACCTCGGCCAGTCCCTGCATTACGCACTGCCCGTCGACCGCCATCAAATCGACGGCGCCGGTGGCGATGGCCAGTTCCTGCTGGAGGAAACTGCCGGCCACCGGCACCCCGTGTCTCATCAACAGCTCGTTGGCCGAGCAGCAAATGCCGGCCAGGTTGATGCCCGAAGCACCGGCTGCGCGCGCCTCGTCCAGGAGTTCGGGATCGCGGGCGAGCGCCACCAGGATTTCGGGCAGCAGCGGTTCGTGCCCGTGCACGACGACATTGACCTGATCCTCCCGCAAAACGCCCACGTTTACCTTGGCCCGCAACGGCCGGGGCGTCCCGAACAGGATATCCTGCAAGGCGGTGGCGATCATCGAGCCGCCCCACCCATCGGCCAGGGCGCAGCGCGTTGCCTGGAGCATCAGGCTCCAGGCGTCCTGGTCGACCCCCATCTGGGTCCGGTGCAGCGTCTCGACGACCTCCCTGTCAATACCGCGCGGAAACACACCCGCCCTGCGCCAGGCTTCCCGCCTTCTGACCGGGGCGAGGTTGGCCGGAAGACAATCGCCGTCCTGCCTGCCGAACTCCGCCTTGGCGGCTTCCCCCACCTGCCTGGCCAGTTCGTCCGTGCTCTTGCCCTGCCATTCCAGGCCGAAGACGCGGGCGACGGTCCTGAGCTTGGCCTCGTCGCGGATGGCAAACCCCGGAGCCTGGCCATCACACGCCTTCAGGAAGGTATTCACCACTTCCCGGGCGTGGTCCGAGTGCGCCGCCGTCCCCGCCGCGATCATCCGGCAAAAGTTGCGCGCCGCGATGGTCTCGGCCGTCGCGCCGCAGACACCCGCTTTGGGACCCTTGTCCTCGAAAACCCGGCACGGTCCCATAGAGCACATCCGGCAACAAGCCCCCGCGACTCCCGTAGGACAAGGCTTCACCGTTTTGACACGGCTGAGCGCCGTGCTCGCGCCGTCCCGCAGCGCCTTTTCGAACATCGCCCGGTTCAGGTCGTTGCTGCTCATGGCCTTCCTCCAGCCTTAACTGACGAGTGAAAACAAACCCCGAAATTTTGCATTTTCGCATAAATACCGGCCTTACCTGCTATGCCTGCAAAAGCGCCTCCCTGACTTTCTCCAGGTCGCGCATGAAACCCGCCGGCAGCTCCAGGGCGCATTCCGCTCGGGACATGTCCCCGGCAAACTCCTCGTACCTGCCTGCATAACCCCACACCGGCAGTTCAGCGGCCGCCTGCCTGATGAACTCCCGCTCGTCCGCATTGCGGACGCGGTTGCCTACAAAACCCACCTTTTCAATGCCCAGGTCGAAAGCCATCGCCACAATGTTCCGCGCTGTCGCCGCCGCAGCCCGCGTCGGGTCGCAGACCACAACCATTCTGTCAACGCCTCTGGCGGCGCCGCGCGACAGCTGCTCGATGCCGGCCGCCAGGTCGACAACGACCACTTCCTGCTTATCTACAAGCACCGAGGTTAAAATCGCGTTAAGGAAGGCGTTTTCCCGGCAATAGCAACCCGCCCCGCCTTTCTTGAGTGCGCCCATGCGCAGAAGGCGCACGTTTCCCCGTACGAGGGCGTACCTGTCCAAAAGGTCTTCGACCTGCGGATTAAGGACCATGTATCCGCCGTCACCCCCGACACGCTCCCTGATCACCGCGCGCATTTCGGAAAAAGGCTTCAACTTCGCGGCGTCAGCCTCCGGTACACCCAAAGCCGCAGCCAGACACGCATCCGGGTCGGCGTCAATAGCCCAAACCGGGCCGTCTTCAGCCCATAGTCTGATCAGCCCCGCGGCTATGCTCGTCTTCCCTACCCCGCCTTTACCGGCAACAGCAATCTTCAACAACGTACCCTCTCCCCTTTCGCTGCCTTTCATTCTATACGAAACCCGTTTTTAATTAAACTGTAACAGCTATTTGCCGTTTCCAAAAAGGCTTCAGCCAAAAGCGGCGAGTAAATAAAAAGCGGGAACCGTCTATGGGGTTCCCGCTCTGCAAACTGATTTTTTCACGCTGGACGGTTCTTGGGAAGCGATACCTCAAAACAGGAGGAATTTCTTTTTAAGGTAGCGGTACTGGATGTAGTAACCGGCCAGGGCGAGGATGATCAACACGGCGATCAAGCCGATCAGGGTCTTTACGATGCCGCCCAGTATGCCGATTCTGCGTTCCCGCTCCGCGATGGCCTCCTGTGTAGTCTTGCGTTCCTGGCTGATGATCGTCCGTTCTTTCTGGACCTGGGCCTCGCCCGAGCGCAGATCCGCAATCTCCCGGGCGGCCCGCAGCTGCGCGTTCGACAGGTCCTTGATGCGCTGTTCCATCAAGTAGATCCCGTTTTGAAAGGAACCGGGCTCGAAGGCGTTCCACAGGACGAGTCCCGTGGCCTCGGGCAGCCGCTCGCCCACGATATAGCCGAGTGTCGGCGCGAGGTCGGTGAGGCTCGCCGGGGGAAGGATAACCCCGCCTTTAAACTGCGGGCTCTTCAACACCAGGGCCGGCTGACCCGTCGTGCCGCAGACGGCGATCAGGGCGTGATCATACATCCCCTTGCCGTGCAGGTAGCGCAGCAGCTCGCCCACGCGGTTGTCGGCGTCGGTCACCGCCTTGGCGTAGGCCTGGCTGTTCGGCCCGCTTTCGGCCAGGGCCTTGCCCACCTCGCCGAAAACAAGCACGCTTAGATACGGGGTTTTATCCGCCATTACTTTAACGGCGTCCTCAACCATCTCCCGGTCATTGCCGTACTTCCGGTACAGTTTTGACTCGTCCGCAAACCGTCCGTGCCTTCCCGTGGCGTCGAAGAAAGCCGTTTTGATGTTCTTTTGCTCCATCAGTTTTAGAATTGTGGGCTCGGCCAGCCGGTCGTTGCCGTTTACGAACTTGTGCAGCTGCGGGTCGCAGCCTGTCAACAGGCTGCCCACAGCGGCCTCCAGCGTTCCGGGGAACGGTGTTATCGCCTGGCTCACTCTGATCCCGCTCGCGGCGACACCGTTGATGTTGGGCGCCTGAACTTTCTGCAAAACGTCAGCCTGCAGCCCGTCGATAACTATAACGATCATTTGGCGGGTGTAACGCGGGGCGTCTCGCTGCCCTTCCTGGCCGGCGCTGCCGTTATCGTTCGTAGCGCTTGCAATAATGGGAACCACTGCCAGCACGGCCAGCAACAGCAGGATCTTCGCCAAGCCCCGGAAAAGCATAAGGACCATCCCCCTGCAGCAGGCTAGATATAATAACTATACTGCGGGGACAGTCCCCATTATGCTAACTTTGTACACCGTGACCGCCTTCGGCGGGGCTGTCGGCCGCCGGGCTTTCTTCGGGCGCCTGAACCTTACCGAACAGGCGTTCCTCGATCCTTGCCAGGCGGGCGTTGACTTCGGCCAGATCCTTCTTCGTTACCAGCCCCCACTCTTCGCGAAGCTTGCCGAACTCCGAGGCGATGGTCTTCTGGATTTGCTGGCGCTCCTTTTCACCTTTTTCGAGCAATTCCTTGACAAAGGCCTTCGCTTCAGACGTGCTGATCTGTCCTTTTTCACTGAGTTCCTTGACAAGCTGCTCGGCTTTTTCCTTGGTCAGGGACACTGCACCGATGCTGATCATCATCAGCTTGCGCATCATCTCCATCATCCTTGCAAATCACCTCCCTACTACCAAAGTATAACACCCGTCCGGGCTGTCTACGCACATCTTAACTAAATTGTAAAACATTTACGAGGTTCGTTCCCAGGCCCGCCGACACTTTGCCCGGGATGCTGTTGACACCCGGCCTTTCATTTGCTATACTCTTCATTGTCGGAAATGACCCGCTCATTCCGGGATCTCGGGATGTGGCGCAGCTTGGTCAGCGCGCTTGCCTTGGGAGCAAGAGGCCGCGAGTTCAAATCTCGCCATCCCGACCACTGTAAACTAGAGGTCGGCGGCGTGATGAGATTACCGACCCAGAACGACATACGGAGGGATACCCGAGTGGCCAAAGGGGGCGGACTGTAAATCCGCTGGCGCAGCCTTCGGTGGTTCGAATCCACCTCCCTCCACCATCACATATGGGCCATTAGCTCAATTGGCAGAGCAGGCGACTCTTAATCGTCAGGTTGAAGGTTCGATTCCTTCATGGCCCACCATAAGAAATTAAGACGGCAAGCTTTTCCAAAGGATGAGCTTGCCGTTTTTCGTTTTTGCGGCGAACGAAATCGGCCACCGTCAGCGGACAATGACCATGAAGCCCTTTTCAAAGTGTCGGGCGATCCACTTGACGTCATCCTCCGGAATCAGGAGACAGCTGTAACTTCTCGGCAGACCCAGCTTCTCATGGTCGTCTTCCTTCATCCCATCCGGCAGTGCATGAATCAAAATGTCGGTGTTAAGAGCAAACCAGGGCCTGTTTTCCTCGTCCAGCCCCCTGTTTCTCCAGCTCTCATACATTGTCACGGCGGGAATGCGGTCGGCGTGGCGCGCAAACGAGGCGTCGATCTCCTTGATTTCCTTCCCGCCCTTCATAATCCAGACCTTGCTGCGTTTGTCCCCGCGCTTGACCTCGAGCCAATACGGCGACCCCAACTTCGTCGTGCTGAAAGAAAACTCTTGCTCCAGCCTTTCCCCGTAAACGGATGTCAGGCTGACCCTGACCTTGTAAGTCGAAGACGGCCGAAAACACCTGTCGGGAACGAAAATGGCTTTCTCTCCCTCCACGTCGACCTGCCCGCCCATGTCATCGACCTCGATCACGGCTTCCTTAAGCTTCTGGTTGGTATAGATGCAGATGTTGCGCGACAGCCAGATGCTGGGCGCCCCGGGCTCGGGATATTGTTCCATAATCAGCAGTTCCGGAGCAGTGTCGAAGAAAACCCTGACCGGCTCACCGGCTGCCAGTCCGGACAGGCTGCGTACTCCCGGCCCTACGGCTATCTTGTACCGCCTACCATGCTCAAACGGGCGCTCGGGGTAGAACAGCCAGCGGCTCGTGTCGGCAAACCGGCCCCTTTCCAGTTCCATTTCGGCGGGCCGCCACTTACCCGGCACGTCCATGCGTACAGCGGAATGAAAACTCCTCTCCTCTACCGGCGTGTTAAACTGCAGTACTACGGGCCCGCGCGCGGGCACCTTGGATTCAGGAAAGAGCCCAACAACTCTTGGAGCCACCGCCGTCATAAACTGACCGCGCCCGCTGACGCTGAACGGCCAGATCACCGCCGGAGTCTTGCGCAAACGGTACCGGTATTTCAGCCCTTGGCCGGTAGCCTGCTCCTGTATCCTGATGATAAGGCAGCGCCGGTTTACCCACGTCCCGCGGTAAACGGCTTGACGCCCGAACTCGTCCGTAATGTTCAATCCCGCCACGGGGTAACTCGTGCGCATCGGCGCCAAAAACCGGAATGTGACTTCAACTTCGCACTCCCCGCTCCGCCGGGCATCCGCAGTCACGACGTGCCCGAGGAACAGCCAGGCGATCAACAGCGCCATCCACGCCAGGTTAACGGCATAGATTGTTTTGCGAGGAATGAATATGGCCATACTCTCTCCCCCGAGCCCGTCCCCTTGACTAAAGATATCGTCGTGAATGGGCGTTTATGCCGGCACGGGATGCACAAGCTCTGCACCCCTCGCAACTTTTGGTGAACGGGTGGCATCTTCTAATCCCGCTGCGTACTATGCCATGAACGGCAACACTGTCTAGCCCACTGTTAGCCTGGGCTAACATTATTACCCTGCGCTAACAACACCAATAGATAAATAAGCCTGTTGCTTGTTCAAGGGTGTCTGAGGGGGAAGTGACAATGTTGAACCTGGTGAAGACGAAGACTGCGCCTGTTAACCTCGCCGCGCTGCCCGTGGGGAACACCGCTCGGGTTATCTCTCTCAAGGCTTCAGGTTTGACCAGGCGCCGTCTGCTCGATTTGGGAATCGTCCCGGGAACGGAAATTTTGGCGCTGCGTCGCAGTCCGGTCGGAGACCCGACAGCGTACCTGGTTCGGGGAACGACCATCGCCCTGCGGCGGGACATAGCCCGGCAGATAGAGGTGGAAATGTCCGCCGAAGAATACGACTCGAAAATCTAAGACCGGAGGGTTCCTTCGATGGGACTGACCAGCAACGCCTGCGGCTGGAGCGCAAACCGCGAAACATTCGGCATCAAAAGAAATGGATCCATCCCCGTGATTGCGCTGGCGGGAAATCCGAATACCGGGAAAACGACGGTTTTCAACGCTCTCACGGGATTGAACCAGCACACCGGAAACTGGCCCGGGAAAACGGTCCTGCGTGCCGAAGGCTGTTACGCATTCAACGGCCGGGAGCACCTCGTCGTCGACCTTCCGGGCACTTATTCCCTCCTGGCCAGTTCGGCGGAAGAACAGGTGGCGCGCGATTTCTTATGCCTGGCCAACCCCGACGCCACGGTCGTTGTCGTCGACGCCACCTGCCTGGAACGCAACCTCAACCTTGTCCTGCAGGTATTGGAGATCACGCCGCGGGTAATCGTCGCCGTCAACCTGATTGACGAAGCCGCCAGGAAAAACATCCATATCGATTGCCGCAGGCTGGCCGGCGAGTTGGGAGTACCCGTCGTGGCCACCGCCGCCCGTTACGGCAAAGGGATCGACGAGCTTAAAGCGGTCATCGCCGAAATGGCCGGCAACCAGGTTTCCACCTCGCCGCGCCTTGTAACCTACGACACTTCTTTGGAAAGGTCCATCAGGTTTCTTGAACCCCGGCTTAAAGACATTCTCCCGCCCTACCTCAGCGCGAGATGGGCGGCGCTCCGCATCCTGGAGGGAGACCCGTATATCTTTAACACCCTGCACCACTTCTTTGAAGGAGGCGGACAAAGGTGAAAGCCGCAACAGCCGACAGGGAGGAGTCTCTGCGCTATCTTAAGGCGCTGGCCGAGGCAGCCAGGCTTGATCCCGCCGCCCACGACCGCATTGTCGGCTCGATTTACTCCGAGGCCGAGAGGATCGCCGGCGCCGTCGTACACCGGACGAGGCCCAAAAGAGACTGGGACCGTCGGATCGACGACATCCTCACCTCCAGGTGGCTGGGCTTTCCCATCATGTTTCTTTTGCTGGGCGCGGCCTTTTGGCTTACCATAACGGGAGCCAACTACCCTTCCCGGCTGCTGGCGGCGGTCCTCTTCTGGGGGCAGGAACAATTAGCCGTCCTCCTGGGTTGGCTGGGAGCCCCGTCCTGGCTGAAGGAGATTGTTGTTGACGGGATGTATCGTTCTTTGGCCTGGGTTGTCTCGATCATGCTCCCTCCCATGGCCATCTTCTTCCCGATTTTTACCCTTCTCGAAGACCTGGGCTACCTGCCCAGGGTGGCCTTTAACCTGGACCGTTTCTTTAGAATGGCCGGCACGCACGGTAAGCAGGCTCTGACCATGGCCATGGGCTTCGGCTGCAACGCCGCGGGTGTGGTGGCCTGCAGGATCATCGACTCGCCCAGGGAGAGGCTGATCGCGCGCCTGACAAACGTTTTTGTGCCGTGTAACGGCCGTTTCCCCACGCTCATCACCCTGGCCGCCGTTTTGGCTGCCGGACTGGGGGTCTCGGCCTATCAAACGGTCTTCGCCACAGCGGCCGTGGCCGGCCTTGTGATCGCCGGTATCGCGGCAACCCTTTTCGTCTCCTGGCTGCTTTCCCGTACGCTGCTGCGCGGGGTTCCCTCCTCTTTCACACTGGAACTGCCGCCCTACCGCCGGCCGCAGGTTGTGCAGATTCTCGCGCGCTCGTTTATCGACCGGACGCTGTTTGTCCTGGCACGGGCCGTCACCGTGGCGGCACCGGCCGGAGCCTTGATTTGGCTTCTGGCCAACATCGACCTTAACGGTCAGAGCATCATCCAGCACATGGCAGCCTGGCTCGATCCCTTTGCCAGGCAGATCGGTCTCGACGGCTTCATCCTGGTGGCCTTTATTTTAGGGCTGCCGGCCAATGAAATCGTCCTGCCGATCCTGTGCATGTGCTACCTGTCTGCCGGCTCGATGGTTGAGTTGGACAGTCTCAGCGCCATCCACCGTCTCTTCGTCGTGGAGCACGGGTGGACCTGGGTGACCGCCCTCTGCGTCATGCTCTTTTCCCTGCTGCACTTCCCGTGCGGTACCACCCTCTATACCATCCAAAAAGAAAACGGTAACTGGAAATGGACGTTTCTGGCCGCAGCTATTCCCACGCTGACGGCGATTACGGTGTGCTTCACCGTCGCCCGGACGGCCAGGATACTGGGGCTTGGCTGAGACAGATTCTTTTCTCAATCTTTATAGCCGTCGTCCAGCACGTCGCCCCGTTGCTCCTGCGCGGTTTTAAAGATGTGAAACTCGCCCAGGCAGGCAGGATTGGCCTTGAAAAACCTGACCAGGTAATCGATGGCACGGATGGTCGGAAGCGAAAGGTAGTGCTCCATAGCTTCGGCCTCTTGCTCCCTGCCGCAAGACACATCCAGCACGGTCAGGAATTCCTGCAGAATGGCGTTCCGCTCCACGAGGAATTTTCCCAGCCGGCGCCCCTTTTCCGACAGTATGACATCCTTGTAACGCCGGTAGGTCAGATAGTCTTCCTCGTGCAGGCGCCGCAGGGCCTTAGTGACCGACGGCAGCTTAACCCCAAGCCTGGCCGCCACGTCGGTGACGCGCACGGCGTTTTCACCGAGCGACAGGCGATAGATCTCCTCCAGGTAGTCTTCAAGGCTCGGAGTAAGCATAAAAATCACTCCTGTAAGTAGTCTACGCCTTGACCGGCGGTAAACAGAACCTTATTCTCCCTCTTTTAGCTCTCTTGGCGGTTCCTTATCATTGCTATCCTGCTAAACAGACTTGTCGCTTCAGTTCCAATCGGAGTATCATTGGCTTATATCGTTTTCACAAAGAAAATAATGGAACGAGAGGATGGTGCGGGATGGACAGGGAAACCATACTTGCCGAGCTGGCCCCCTGCGGGCTGGACTGTTCACGGTGTTTCGGCTACGGAGACGGGGAAATCAAGAAGCTGGCGCTGGCGCTCCTGGACAAGCTGGGCAACTTTGACCGCTACGCCGGGAGACTGGCCAAGTTTATGCCGGTCTTTGAGGGCTACAAGCAGTTTCACGAACTCCTGCTCTTCTTCGGCAAAGCCTCTTGCGCCGGCTGCCGGCAGGGAGGGGGCACTTTCCCCCTTTGTTCGGCCAAGACCTGTTTCCGGGAAAAGAACGTCGATTTCTGCTTCCAGTGCGACGAGTACCCCTGTGAGCGCAACCAGTTCCCGCCCGACCTGCAGGCCCGCTGGCGCAGGATGAACGACCGCATGCGGGAAACAGGCGTAGAACAGTTTTACGCAGAACAAAAGAAAGAGCCGCGCTACCCGTAAGATCCGGCGGCTTTCCTATACCTTTTGGTACACCGATTACTGACTACCGACGACCGGCATGGTTATCCTGCCAAAACTTGACGAATCCTGAGTACAAGAGTAAAGTATATGGATAATAGCTGGATGGGGGATTTATCTTATGAAGTTGGACGAGCGTGTCATAGCAAGAGCCATTATCGAGCGGTATAACAAGAAGCTCCTTGACTGCCTGGACAGCGACGTGGCTATCGTCGGCGGCGGACCGTCCGGGCTTACCGCTGCCTACTACCTGGCCAAGGCGGGCTTGCGGACCGTTCTCTTTGAGCGCAAGCTCAGCGTCGGCGGCGGCATGTGGGGCGGGGCGATCATGTTCAACGAGATCGTCGTCCAGGAAGAGGCGCTGCCCGTCATGCAAGATATGGGTATCCGCTACGAGGCCTTTGAACCCGGTTATTATACGGCCTCGTCGGTGGAGTCGGTGGCTGCGCTGACCCTCGCCGCGGTCAAAGCGGGGGCGACAATCATGAACCTCATTTCGGTCGAAGACGTGTGCCTGCAGAACGACCGTGTGACCGGCCTGGTCCTCAACTGGACGCCCGTCGAACTCGGACGCTTCCACGTGGATCCCATCGCCACCCATTCGCGGTATACCATCGATGCCACCGGGCACGACGCGCGTATCGTGAACATCCTCGCCCGCAAGGCCAATATCCGCCTGAATACCCCGTCCGGCAGCGCCGTCGGCGAACGCCCGATGTGGGCCGACGTGGCCGAAACCGAAATCCTGGAGAATACGCGTGAAGTCTACCCGGGACTTTTTGTCACGGGGATGGCGGCCAACGCCGTCGCCGGGGGTTACCGCATGGGCCCCATCTTCGGGGGCATGCTTCTTTCCGGCAAACTGGTCGCCGAAAGAATCATTAACAATGGCTGATTCGAAAAATACAGAACGGCGCAGGCGGAGGCTGACCGTCTATCCCGTGCCCCCCGGGCGCAACAGTATGTGGTACTGTTTCCGGGATAAAAGCCGCCTCCGGGTTATCTGCAATTTCCTCTTGATCTGGACGGCCCGGTACCTGCCGTGGCTGGGCCTCAAAAACGTCTTCTACCGCCTTACCGGCATGAAGGTGGGCCGCAACGTGGCGGTGGGCGCCATGGCCGTCTTTGATTTTTTCTATCCTGAGCTGATCACCCTCGAAGACAACGTCGTCATCGGCTACAACGCCACGATCCTCGCCCACGAATTCCTGGTACACGAGTATCGCCTCGGCCCGGTGGTCGTCGGCGCGGATACCCTGATCAGCGCCAACTCCACCGTGCTTGCCGGGGTCACCATCGGCAGCAATACCCAGATATCGGCCATGTCCCTGGTCAATACCGACGTCCCGGACAATGTTCTCGCCGGCGGCGTCCCGGTCAGGGTCATCCGCAAGCTGGGTGAAACGGAGGAACCCGGGCTTGAGCGCTAGCACCGGCAACGCCGGCCCCTACCGCGGCCTGCTGGGCTACCTGCTGGTCCGCCGCCGGTTGCTGCTCGCCCTTCTTCTGATCAACGCCGCGGCAACCGTGTACGGCTTCTTCTGGTACCGCGAACAGCTCGCCGCAACACCTTGGTACTACTGGCCCTTTACCCCGGAATGCCCCATCCAGTCCCTGCTGTTCGCCCTCGTCCTCGGGCTGCGCTTGAGCGGCAGGCCCTGGGCCTTCCTCGAAGCCTTCACGATGCTGGGACTGATCAAATACGGGGCGTGGACGGTGGGCATCATCGGCCACCACTGGTTCACCGGCGGACAATGGGACTTCGAAAAGGTGTTCCTCTTCGTGGCCCACGTCGGCATGGCCTACCAGGGCATCGTCTTCCTGCCCCTGCTGGTCCCGGCGCGCTATCTGGTTTTCCTCGTAGGACCCTGGTTCGGCTTCATGGATTTTCTGGACTACGGCGCCGGCATCCACCCCTACCTGCCGGGCGGTGATCGCCAGCTTCCCCAGGCCGTCACGCTTGCGGTCTTAACCACTGTTTTGACCTCCCTGTACACGCTGCCGTGGCTCCGCGCCAACCCCCGAGATCATTCCGGAAACACGTCGTAGGCTCGTTGACAACCGACATCCGGTATGCTATCATAACCTTTGTCGAAGCCGTGCGGCAGTGGCGGAACGGCAGACGCGCTAGACTCAGGATCTAGTGGGCATTAAGCCCGTGGAGGTTCAAATCCTCTCTGCCGCACCAGGAAAATCAAGGGCTCCCGAAAGCCGGGAGCCTTTCTGTTCTGTCGGTGACAGCAGCCATTTTGTTGCGATTTTATCACCAGAACCTAAAGCAGCTAGCTCATACCCCGTCTTCCCACACCTGCTACTTTCGCAGCATCAGCAATTCTTCATCCAAGCCATGGCGCAGGACTTCCATGCGGGGCGACGACACCAGGATGCTCTCCAAGGAAATTGACTGTAAGCGAAATGGAAACAAGCTTGCGCTGCTGATCAATTCTCTTAACACTCCTGACCCGTTAGGACGCGCATGCAACGAGGCCTCAATTAGCCATGCAACCAGCTTGGGATCGCCGACCACCAGCGATAATCCTTGCGTGTAAACTCCTTTTGTAGCTGTCTCGCTAAGAACACCCCAGTCCACGTAGGACCGAAGTACGCGACGGGCTGCTCTGGAGACCGTTTCCCGTTCCCCGTACTGTTCCCGGACCCGCCGTTGAACGTGGGCTGCTGCGGCAGAGCCCTGAAGCTTTAAGAGGCGGCCGACCTGGCTGGCCACCGCCGCCCAGAACGGATAGACAGCCATCACCATTCCCCAGTGAACTGCGATCCGATCCGCTCGAGGAAGGCGCCTCAACAATTCAAGCCCGTCGTCTCGAAACATTTCCAGCCCGCGTGGAACGTTGAGCCAAACCTTCATAAGGATGGTGATGACTTTTTCACGGTTACCGCGTTCGGCGCTACCGCCAACGGACACCTTGTCTTTGAGGAGTTCTTGCAAGGCAGCGTTGATTGCGGATTTATCGTTCCCCGCCAAGACGAGGTTGGCGGCCTGCTCGAGCCACTCCAGGCGAACTCGTTGACTGAATCCGATGTGGTTCGTACGAAGGTTCATATGTTTCTCCTCTTGATCTCAATGAAAGGAACAATTAGCTCCTCAATGGTAACACCGCCATGGCTGACAACGCGTTCCCCGTCGCGGACGAACGCCATCCGGCCGGGGGCGATGAGGGCAAGGTAGTCTTCTGGAAGGCCGATAGGTTGCCATTTCAGAGCGCTTGGGAACCGTGCCTGCACCTTATCCCGAAGCAAAGTATCCGCATAGACGCGGACCCGCTCGCCGCGTAGATCGGCGACTGCGCCCTCTGAAGCGCGTCCGCAGCCCTCGGCCTCAATATTGCCGTGGTCGGACGTTAAAAAGACACGGAAGCCTCTATCCAACAGCAGGTCAAGGAGATCGGTAATATAAGATTGCCGGGCCCACTGGCGCACCTGATTATGCATGCCTGCAGTGCCAAGTTCCATGCCATGCATAATCTTATCGACTTTATCAATAACCAGTCCGACAACCCTTGTCTTTGGACGAGTGATTAGCTCATCAACCAGGTCCAGGTTGCCGTCTCCCAGTCCCTTGGCGTAAACCACTTCGTTCTGTAAAAGACCTTGATCTACCCAGAACTGCGTCCACAGAACCGGCTCCTTGTCGGTCGTCTGAATGGTGTTCGGGAAATACATGGGCGGCTTACCGGCAAACGCTGCTTGGCGCGAGACAGAGGTGACCGTGGGAATCCACGCGAATACGCTGTTCTCGCGGAAAAGGAAACTCGACCGCCGCTTTGAGACCGCATTTCGGACAACAATCCATTGGTCGAAGGAAAGCCCGTCGACCAAGAGTAACGCGACCTTGCCGTTCTGTTCATCTCCCAAATAGCGAGCCATGAACCGCGGGATATGATGGAGCATGACCGGCGGCGCCGGGGGGAGGTTAACCAGCCCTGCATACCGCCTCACCAACCATGCGGTGAATGCGGCATCGACTTGAGACTGCAAATCCCTTACCTTTTGGGTTACCTGTTCCTGAAGAGTAGTACCTTCCGGATCATGCACGAGTACCGTCAGTTCCGCCCACCCGCGGGCGAAGCGGAACCACTCTCCATGCCTGGCATCCTCCGCCGGGACGGAGGACAGGATATTCTCGATCAGCCGGTTCAGGCGGCATCCGCGATCCTCGGCAGGTTCGATCCTAACTCCTATGCTCGCCCAGGTTTTTGACAGAATTTCCGCGCGCTCATGGGGGACAGATTGGAGCATTCCCTCAAGGAACAGGTTGTCGATGTAGACCCGGATATCATGGTGATCGAAGGGCATATCTGCAGGTCCGGGGTAATTGAAACCGTAGGGCATCGCGTCCTCTCGAGCGCCAGGATCATTCACGGCGGCCATGCGGTCCAGGAACACCGGCCAACGCTCTTGTAGAAATGCGAAGAACGCCTCCCGGTCAGGTATGATGGTTTCTAGCGGCCAGTCGGCGAAGGTGTCGCTTAGGCGTAAGAGCTGGATGAGTCGTTCGTCGAGAACAGTGGGTATCCGCTGCTCACGGTAGTGGCGGCGGAGAAGGACGCGGAGAAGATCCGACGGCTGTTTGATAAGCTCCGGAGCAATCTCGAAAACGTGGCGGAGAATAAACTCCTTCGTAGCGTTATCCCCGAGCTGGCCGGGCGCGTACCTTTGCTGGGCATCATACAGGGCATCAAGATAACCCCGGTCCAGAGCGGCCACTACCGGATAGCTCAGGTTCGCAAAGATATCGCCAAGGTTGAAAGAAAGCCGCCGGCCGGCCTGGAGCAGATCATACGGCAGGGTACCGAGGTCGGTAGCCGAGGAATGCAGCACGACCACAAGATCCGTTGGTTCGCCGCGGTCCCAGCGAGAGCGGAACTTGGATTCATAGGCATAGCGGAAGGCCACATGATCCTCGAAGGGAATCAGCTCAAAGCCCCGTTTCCGGATATCTTCAAGAATCCTCTCCTCAAGCAGCAGACCGTCCGGGTCCGCCACAAGGGTGAGCCTTGCGACCTTCGGGGTAAACTCCCTGAGGATATGGGCGCGCCAGCTACTCAAGGCTGCATCCCTCCACACGAATCAACAGAAGAGGGACAATCTCAGGGCAGATGCGGGCACGCTTCTCGATTTGCTCGCGAAAGCTCCGTTCTTCCTGATCAAGTAGGTTCAATCGATGGCTGCGGACTTGAGGCAGGCCTATGCGCGCAATAGCCCTGCGCCTTGCAGCGAAGGAATACTCGGCCTTTTCCCGCTCCCGCGCAATTCGGGCGTGATGTTCTTGCACCAAAGCGTCGTAAATGGGCCTCCCGTGCTCTTCAGCGGCTCGGAGCAGCTTCTCAAAAACATCCTTGGAGCTTGCAGCGTCGAGGTTTGAGCGTACAATCGGATTCACTACCAGCAAATGGTCCCATATGTGCCTGGCCGTCGGCGTGTAAACCTTGCCGTTATCGGCCAGGAAAAGGGGCATAATCCGGCGGCGGTTCCAGTCTGAAGCGGTGATGGCAATCCGCCAGAGAGACCAGAAGCCCTGAATCTCGATACCAATCCCCGGAATCGATACGACCGGGATCGGCTGCCCCGGGACAAACCGGGGCAATCCCATCGCCAGACCGCGTATTTTCGGCTCCTCCAGGGTTAGGCAGCGTGCAGTGGGGATCTCTGCTGCTTCCTTGGCGGCAAAGACCGCCGCAGGATATATCGCGCCGTCAGGCCAGGCAAGTTCCCAGATGCGGTCTTTTCTTTCCGCCTTACCGCCATGCGCCCTAAGGTAACTCACCGTCATACGCTCAACCCAATGCTGCAAAGGATGGGCCAGGAGGCGTTGTGCTTCTCCCGGGTCAAGGTCGTCCGAAGCCCCAAGCATCGAGGCGATGCCCCGCGCTTCCCGTACCTGTTCCCGAAGGCGGGTAACCACCTTATCCACTGAGTCCTCCACCCTGTCGGGATGCAAGATGGCATCGACATACAAATCATCGAATATGTGACCCGCCTGCGCTGAGTCGAGAACGTCGCCGGTTTTGTCGATGCCGAACTCCTCGAATATAACGGCAAGCTTCTGCTCCAGCACTTCAAGGACACGGTGTTCCACTGAGTTTTGAAAGACGAAATTAACCGCGCGGACAATATGCGTTTGGCCAATGCGATCCACTCGCCCGATGCGCTGCTCAAGCCGCATCGGGTTCCAGGGAATGTCGTAGTTAATTACTACGTGGCAGAACTGAAGGTTCAAACCCTCTCCGCCGGCGTCCGTGGAAATGAGGATGCGGGCCTCGCGGGCGAACGCCTCCTGAACCCGCTTGCGTTCATCCAAATCCATGGAGCCGTTGAGACAGACCACCGAAAAGCCCCTTTCGCTGAGGAAATCACGCAGCATCTCCTGGGTAGGAACAAACTCGGTAAAGACGAGTACCTTCAGCTCCGGATCGCCCTCTTCCGCCTGGAGCCGGTATATCCAGTCAAGTAAGGCCTCTGCCTTGGCGTCCGGTCCGGCCTGCTCGCACCGGGTCGCTGCCTCCAAGAGTAATTGCACCTCGGCGCGTTCATTCTTCAGCGCTTTAAAGCGGGTGCGCAGCAGCGTCTCGAGCTGCTCCTGGCCGTCGAGATCAGCCCAGTCATCTTCGGAATAAACGGGGAAAAGGGTCAACTGTTCCCCGGGTGCCTGGAGCGCCTCCAGCCGCTTCTCGAGCGTGGCGCGAATCGCCCGGGTGCTGGAGACAACCAGGCGCTGCATCAGGATCATCAGGAACCCGATGTAACTGCGTTTCTCACGCAAGGCCTGGTTGTAGCCTTTCCTCACGTACTCGGTGACCGCTTCGTAGAGATGCTTCTGCCGGCTGTGGCGCTCTTGCCAGGACACCGGCGCAAGTTCTGTGCGGCGGGGCTTGAACAGCGGCTTGCCCTCGGCGTCGATGGCGCGGCGTTTTTCAGTCCGGATGACGTACGGCTGGACACGCTCCCGCGTAACGCTGCCAGCATCGGGAAACGCCTGGGGATCAATCAGAGACATCAGGCGGTGAAAGGCGTCGGTCTTACCCTGGTGGGGAGTGGCCGAAAGAAGCAGGATGTACGGCGCGGCTTCGGACAGCCCCTGGCCCAGTTTGAAACGGGCCACCTGGTCGGTGCTCCCGCCGAGCCGGTGCGCCTCGTCCACGATGACCAGGTCCCAGCCTGCTGAGATCAGATCCTCGAAACGCTCCCGGTTGTGTTCCCTCACCTGCTCCGCCGTCCAACCCCGGCGCTTGTCCAGGGGCTTCACGGAATCCATCGGCACCACCACCTGGGAAAACATCTGCCAGGGATTTGCAGGCGGGAGTCCCGGGGCTCCGTTTCCAACATCCCCGTCAGCCGGTCTCAAAACCGGAGCGATACGCCGTAGCGTTTTCAAGTCCTCGGGGAGCACCAGATGGAAGGCCTCGCCGAAGTGGAAGCGCATCTCGCTCACCCACTGGCTCACCAATCCCTTCGGGGCGATGACCAGTGTCCGCTTCACCAGCCCGCGGAGCTTGAGTTCCCGCATAATCAGCCCGGCCTCGATGGTCTTGCCCAGCCCGACTTCGTCCGCCAGAAGGTAGCGCACGCGGTCATTGGCAATGGCGCGCGACAACGCCCGGATCTGGTGCGGCAGCGGGATGACGGAGGCCTCGATGGGAGCAAGCAGAACGTCCTGCGTCAGCGCATCAGCCACGCGAGCGGCGGCAGCGAGGTAGGTCAAGTGATGGGTGTTGAGGACTGAGGACTGAGCGGAAGAAAGGGCGGAAGCGTCAACGCGAATGATCGAATCGCTCGATGGAAGCCAGATGCGAAAGGATGTGTTTCCCCACAGGCAGGAGCGCTCCACAATCTTTCCCAAGGTGTTTTGCGGATGGACGACGACCCATTCTGCTTCTGCATAGGGCTGAGGACTGAGGAATGAGGACAGAGTCGGCCGATTCATTTCCCTCCATCCTTTCTCTGTTTGTCCACAGCAGCACGCAACCCGCCAAGGATGCGAGCAACTTCTTCCGCCTGTTCCATCAATCGGTCGAAGTTGGCTTCATCCAGATAGCCGACATCAAGTGCTACGTAGAGCTGCGAACGCACCTCGGCGCAGGATGCCTTGGCGGTTGAAACAAACTGGTGAAACTCACCGCGACCGCCACGCTCAAACCCTTCTGCGACATTCGACATGATGGAAACCGCGGCTCGCTGAATCTGGCCGCTCAAACCAAAATCCTTGGCAAAGGCGCCTTGCCGCGTCACCTCGTATATGGCTCGAGTAAGTTCTCGCGCCTTCTGCCACGCGACCAAATCTTCAAATCTTTCAACTTTTCCCATACTCAGTCCTCAGCACTCATCACTCAGTCCTGAAGTTGCCCGGCAGCCAGACACGGCAGACCGTCTCGCCCCAGAGCGTCTGAGTCTCGATGACCTGACAGAGCCGGCCGTGGTCGGGGCTGTAGAGCCAGTCATTGTAATGCACTTTTCTGTGCCTCACAAGCTTTTCTTTTCAAGCCTATCGATACGATTTAACAACTCGCTAACATAGCCGATCGCTTCGTTCATGTCCGGGTTATGATGACTTGGATGTGCACATTCATTCCTTTTCGCCAGCAACCCATGCAATGTCTTCATCTCCGTCTTTGACAGCAAACCAATATCTTTGGCGACCTCAATCAATTGGTATTCCACAACATTCTCTCGTAATTCCTCAATATTCTTGTATTGCGCCCAGCCCGTTCTTTTTGCCTTGACTGCCTTGAGATTATCCGACGCGAGTTTTTCCTCCAAGTAATCGATAAATGCAGCCCATGCCATAACGTGCGCAGCCCGAAAGCAGCCTCTTTCGATACTTAAGACTGCTTCTTCAAGCAAAGATTTTTGACTAAGTGAAAGGCCGCTTATTCGTTTGCGGGTTTTATCAAGCGCAATCACACGTGATGGCGTATCCTCATACCTTGAAAGCATCGAATGAGCATCCTGCTGAAAGCAGAGAACACACGCATGAAATTTCCGGACAATTTCAAGCATGCTAGATCTCTCCCGTGAGCAAGTGCTTTTTCATGCTCAAAAACAACGCTTCATATACTTTTTCATCCGTCGTCTCCGGGAGAGTTAGCTGTATGTTGATGTTGATAGCAAAACCTCTAAGTGATTTCATTTCCTGCGTGCTCAACCCTACGTCGCGTGACTTAGTATCTGGCTCTTTTTCGGCTGCTTCGTCTTCTGGAGGGCTAGCGCTAAAGTCCGCAAGCTTGCATAGCTCCTGAAATGTGGAGATCGTCTTTGCAATGGCTTGTTTTCCCGCAGATGATCGCGTTGAAAAAAAGTGTTGAAGATCTTCCCTTGAACAAGCATGCGCGTGCGGATAAGTCGAAAACAACTCTGCATACCCTTCGCGTATACCTTTCGCTAGTATCTGCTTTCCGCCTTGACCTCGATACTGCTTCCAAAGATCAGTCGGACTACCTGAAGAATCAGCGAAACCAACAGCTCTTAGGACAGTGAGTAAGCTTCTATCGTTGCTTGATGTGAATCCCACGCTTTGAAGCCATTGAAGGGTTACTTTGGGAGGGATACCGGTTTGTTTGATTTTCGCAAAAAGATCCGAAATCTTTCCGGGCACGGTGGTGTAAGGAAAATCTCCCATAGTTACTTCCTCCCTATCTTAGGCTAAAATTGGTTGTCTCCAATTCTGGTAAGCGCCTGGTCATACCACATCAGCAGCTTGGGGTCTTCCTGGAGGACGTTCTCGGGAATCTTGCGGGCCACGGCAACGATGGTCGCGTAGTCGCGCTCCTGCCAGGCCTTTTTGAATCCGGCGCGGACGGCCTCGAGGCGGAACACCCTGAGGCGCTTTTGGCTCGAGGTCCGGTATTCCTCGAACTCGCGCAGCAGGGCCCGCTCGCGTAGCTTCTCCAGGTCGCCAGCCTTGTTCGGGTCCGGCACGTACCAGCGGTCTTTCGCCCGAGCGATGAGGACTGAGGACTGAGTGCTGAGTTGGCCGTTATCCTCTGTGGCATGGCCAGAGGTAATCTCCTCCTGGATGATCTTGCGAAGGTCTGCGCTTTGTTTCATCCAGGAAACGATCTGGGCGGGAATCGGCCCTTTGCCGTCGTAGCGGAGGAAGTTCTGCTCCAATAGTTCGGAGAGCTCAAGCGGCTTTTCGTGCTTCTGCCAGCCGCCGATTTCCTTGAGGAACTGCGGATGGAGCTCCTGGAAGGTCTGCGGCTTCCTGGTGAGCTGCTGCTTGAGCCATTGGATGGCGGAGGCCTCGTCCGTGACGAAGAGCTGGAGCTGCAGGACCTCCTTCACCTTCATGCGCTTCTTGTCGTACTCCGCCACCTGTTCGGGCAGGAAGTACATCCCGTCGCACTCCGGGAAGCGCTGGGCGAGACCGGCGTAGAACTCCGCTGCGGAGAGGGGCACCGTCACGCCACGCTGGACGTGGAAGGCCACCATGCGGTCGAAGAGCAGGTAGTTCTGCCGCTCGGCGATGACCTCCGCCTTGCCGTCCTTGGAAACGAATACTGGGAGCTGCTTCAGGTGGGTTCTTGTGAAATCCCATGCACCTTCTTCAGTGCCAGCCACCAGACGAAATCTTTGCTCCAGTCCTCCATTGGGTTTATAAGCAGTAATGACCAGATCCTGTTTCACAAGCTTCTGAATAGATTGCTTGTAGGTCTCCTGTTGCTTGTCCAGCGTGCGCACATCGGCAACAACAAAACCTGCATGCTCAAGGGCCTGTTGAATGGCGAACCAGACGCTATTACGAGAATTATGAAACTCCACCGTCAGCCACCGGCCCGGCTTGAGTACACGACAAATCTCTTGAAAACACTTGGTCATCAATTGCTGATAGTCCTGAAGCGTCCGATTGCGTTCCTTGTCCATCACCGCCTCGGGCTCGCGCTGGGTCAATACCTTCAACCATGCTTCCCAGAAGAAGTTCAGCTCAGAGTAATGGAGGTTGTTGCCGAAGGGGGGATCAACAAAGATGTAGTCGATGCTGTTGTCAGCGATTGTGGAAATACTGGTTGTCGATTGCGTTGTGATTGCGGCCCACTCTGTGATCCCCGGCATTTGCAGCTTGCTCAGGCGTTGCAGTTTGTTGGTCATGGAATATGCAGGCGAAACCTCGGAAATCAGCGAACCGACAAACATCGTGCCGCTCATGTATTGATTGACTTGCGAAAAGGCATTCTCCCTGTACCGATTCATTTTTGTGACTGTGAGCCCGTTCCCTTGGACGAAAAATCGCATGAAAACAGTAGCACATTCATTCACCTTTTGCCACATCCGCGCATAAACAACCAAGGCTCTCCGAAAATAGAAATGAGGTAAATGGGTGATGCCTTTAAGATGGTAGCCATCCTTACCTTTTCGCTCACCATCGGGCATCTCATGGGTAGGAAACCAGTCGGTGACCGGCTCCTCTTCAATGCGTTTGAGGACTAATAAATCGTACTCATCGGGCTTTTTCTTATATCGATTGCCGCCAACCTGGTAATTGATGAGGACCGGACGGTATCGCACTAACCGATGAGATTTCTTTAGTGATTCATCAAAATAGGTATCCCACATGCGCAGGAGCGATTTCTTGTTAAGCTCAGAGCGGCAGTGCGGGCAGGGAAAGGTATCAGCCACTTCGAACGTCTCCTGCTGAAAAGCTGCATCGTAATAGACAATTTCAGCTCCACAGTCTGGACAGGCAAAGACCTCGCTCCACACTGTGTAATTGATCCGGCCCTTGGTCTTGCCATCGGTGTGAAGCGTTTCGTACATCCAGCCGCATTCATCTTCAACTTCCTTGAGGATACGCTTCGCCTCGCGCTCAAAGGCTTTGACGTCCACCGGCGTGTTGTAGTTGTAAGCGATGAAGGTGGCGGCGGGCGATAGGTCGTTCAAAACCACCCTTCGTGCGCCGAGCTTGGAGAATGGTTTCCAGCCCGTCCTGCCGTTTTCGTCCGTCTCTTGCTGTGATATCGTACCGTCCTTGTCCACCTTATAGCCCAGAGATTCGACCGCTTTCCTATCTCCGCAGAGTTGCGCCGCTACGCCGGTCATTCCCGTCCCGCAAAACCCATCGAAAACCACATCCCCCGGTTCGGTGTAATGGAGGATGTATCGCATTATTGCCTTGTGCGGCACCTTGGTGTGGTAAGAGTGGGCATTATAGATCGGATCGTTCTTCCCCTCGCTCACATCCGCTGCGAAAGGTTCACGCCGGTAATTGTCGTTCGCTGGATCGTACGGCTTCCCATAGTGCCTGATGAAATCCTCGATAAATGGGTTCGGACAAGCAGTGTAATACGGCGGGTCGGACAGGGCCAGGATGTCCTCGTCCGAGCCGATGGGGAACCCTTCGATCCTGCGGAACTCCGGGTCCTGGAGCTTCTCGCGCAGCTTTTCCAGGAAGTATTTCCGCCGCTCCTCGTCGTTCGGAAACGTCGTGCCGAGACATTCCACCGGACCGGATGGCGCTGATTTCGGTTCCAAATTGAAAAGGGCACTCATTGGTATCATTCCTTAGCATCCATTACGGATTCGTTCGCATTTACCTTAAGGCAACTCTTGCTCCACTTTACCGCAACAGCCTTTTCGATAATTAGCTTCAGGCTGTTCGGAACTTGGGGTGGAGTGCGCTCGGTAAGCTTGCGGGCAATGTACCGGGCGATCAAGGGCTTGCCGCTGTCATCACTCAGCCCAAGTTCTTTCTTGGCTTCACCCGCTAGAGTGTCAGCATCCGGGATTTCGCCTCTCAGATCAGACTCCCACTTATTAGGGAAGCATGCAATACAATCGCCCACAAAGAGAGATTGAGGCGCATCTTGGGATTCGCCAGCCAAAGCAAGAAGCTCCCTTGATTTGGCGATAATGTTTTTGTCTGTGTTACTACTGTCGTAGTCGAAGAGGATGTAGCAGGGGATATGGAGTTCGTTGAATACTCGAAAAAGCCGGTCCATTGCACCTTTACCGCCACACTCAATGACGCTGATTCCTTGGGGGTCGAATGCGCAGTTCGGAAGCGCGTCGGCATAAATCGGAAGGCTATACTCCTCGGTCAGCCCCTCAACAAGGATAACCTTGGATGCGAAAAACCCCTCGTTGCGGCGGGGATTATAAGCATGGGAGTACAGTTCGCGCATGGATTCGGTTGTGACCTTGCCCTTGAGGTTAGGAAACCGGTTTACTAGGTCCTCAATCATTTTCGACATAGGTAACTGCCATGCCATGCTTACCGTTGTCCTCTTCCCATTGTCTTTCTCGAATCTGCTTTCCATGCGGATGATTTCGTCAAAATAGGCCACGTCCACGAGAAGGGATGAGTGAGTTGAGAAAAGAACCTGATCCCCGCCTTCTGCGATTTTGCGGAATACGCGCCGGATGGTGCGTTGCGCTTGGGGATGCATGTAAAGCTCTGGTTCCTCAACGGCGAGGATAAGATTGCGCTTCTTTCCATCGGCGGACGAAGTCATGTATTCCGCATAACGCCTCAGAATTGTGAAGATAACAGCCCTTTGGAGGCCATGGCCTTTGTTTTCGACGGCACTTCTGAACCCGTCATCGACATAGAGTCTTGGTGTGCTGAGAAGAACCTCCAAGGTTGGAGTTTCAAATTCGATCTCCAGATCGCATCCGGCAAAAAAGTCGTTTAGCAGTGCGTTAAGTTGTTTCTCCGTATCGGCAATCAAGGCAACACGTTCAATACCTCCGGCTCGATTCATCTGCTTTGATATTTCAGAGAGAATTCCTTCAATTTTGGCTCTCTTTTCCTGGGTTACGGTGTCCAGAATCGCAAACAACAGCTTTCCAAAGGGGCTATTCTTAGTTCCTTTGGATTCATCGGTAACGTCTCGAACTGCGGGAACAAGAACAAAGAAAGGCAACGTGCCCTTCAGGACGTTGGCGTACCCCTTGGGGTTATCAATCCATACCTCCTGCATTGGAATCTTGTCGGCATGTGCAGCGACGAACTCCTTAGCTTTCTCCTTCCAGTCTCCTACCGTCGGTGACTTGATTGGCCCGAGGAAATCGGCGAAGCTTATGCCACCTGCAGCCAACTGGTCTTTGTTCTTCCACCATTCTTTGATGCTGTTGCTGTTAATGCAGGACTCTTGTAACCATTCCGGTTCCGGCATCGGCTTCCTATAATGCTGCCCTATCGTAATCTTATCTTCGCCTTGTTCCGAATAAGATCCCGAGTCATCACTCTTTGCGCCCATTCTTGCCGAACGGGCCATATGGAATGTCCCATCAGCTTTCAGGTACGCGTCCAGAGATTCCTTTTCCTTATCCGTGAGGTCTGAGAAGATGGCTTCCACCCTGATTTCTAGGCTGGTGTCTTTATTCCAAAAAGATTCCTCATTTAATGACTTAGTGCTGGGGTTGAAGAGGAAATCCAAGGCCCGTAGTACCGATGACTTCCCTGCGTTGTTCGCACCGACCAAGGCGTGCATCTCGCCAATTTCCAGGGTCACATCACGGCAGGACCGAAAGTTTCGTATGCGCAAGTGTGTAAGTCTCATTAGACTCCCCCTCCCTAACTTGTACAGTGACCAAGTCAATCCTAATACGGTGGAACTTGATCAGTAACTCCGTCAGTTGAGTTATACACATTTCACTTCCATCACTCACTCCAACACAATCCTCACCTTGCCGGGTTCTTTGCCCCTGGTGAGTTCGTCCACGTATTCCTCAAACCGCTTTTTCATCTCCGCCGGGGTGGCGGGCGAACCGCCTTTCAGCAACGCCGCACGCAGTTCGGCCGTTTTCACCGGCACCTTGAGGAGTCCGGAGAGGACCTCCTGCAGGGCGTGGATGAAGTCCTGGGTCAGCTCTTCCGGCAAGGCCCGTCTTTTGATAAAGTCGTCAACTAGTTTCCTTGGTTCAGGCTTCAGCAGGTCCAGGTTGCTTCTGGTTGTGGGGTCATCCAGGTTGGTCAACAGCGTCTGGGTCCAGTTCTCGACCAAGTTGTCGAGTTCGCCGTCCAAACCGTCCAGCCGCGCAGCGGCCGGTGCCTCCGGCGCTTCCGCTACGGGTTTGAAACCACAGTGCGGGCAGACTGGGGAAGCATCCAACTCCTGCTCGGTGAGGGTGAAGCAGCTCTTCAGGCCGGCCAGGCGGTTCTGGAAATCGGTCAGGTGCTGGCGGGGCATCAAGTCAATGGTAGAGAGCTTTTGCAGCGTCTTGAGCCGCTCGTCAATCATAAGTCGGGCCTTGCGCTTATCCTCGTTTACCCCCAGACGTGCTCTGGTGTGGAGCATAAGATAGGTCTGTATATAGGCCTTTTTGAGTTCGGCGAGCAGGCGCTGTGTCTGCTGGCGGAAGGCCGCCGCACCGCGCCTGGCGGGATCGCTGATCTGGGCGAGGACCTCCTCGCGGGCCGCCTTCATCCTGTCGATCCATTCGTGCCCGCCGGGTAGGACCGCCTCGGCGGCGGAAAGGTACGAGGCCATGGGCCCAAGATCGGCCACCAGTCCCTGCAGAGACTCAATTTCCTCCAGGGCCCGGAGGCCCTCACGGTGGCCGCTTACATCATGGGTGTCGTAGCGGAAGTTCTTGAGCTTGCCCGGTGAGTTGAAGGGCTGCAATGATTCAAGAAAAGTCTTGGTCTCTTCGAGCTGTGAGCGCAGTTTGCGGATTTCGTCTTCGGCAAGCAGACTACGGCCCCAGAAGGACAGCCCGCTTTGGAGGCTCTGCTGCGCAAGCACGAGCCTTTCGACCACCCTGCTTATTGCTTTCTGCATTTCCGTGACCGGCGCTTCTTGCCCCTGGGTGATCAGTTGGACCATTCCGGGAGCGAGTCCGAGGAGTTCAAACAGTGCCTTGAGGGCCGGGAGATTCCAGTCCTTGGGCCGCTCGATGTGCTTGAACTGCACGAGATCCTCAACGCTGGTTCCGGCCAACTGGGGCAGGCTGGTGGCGTCGAACTTTTTCCCCGGAACCGCCAGGACCAGGTCGCCGGAGTAGACCAGTGCTGCGATGACGACTACCGCCCATTCCGGCTCCAGTCGCAAGGTCCGCGGGGCCAGGTATTCCACTCCGAGAACATCCTGGATCAACTCCGAGCGGTTGACCACCTGCCCGTGGCCCTTCTTTTTCACAACGTCCAGGATGTACCTGGCGTACTTCGACCGGTAGGGATCGAGCCGTTCCCCGTCGAGAAGCTCCAGCGCATCCAGTACGGCGGCGGCCTGCTTCGTGCATTTCTGTCCGGCGATGGCCCGCAGGGCGTCCTGCGCCGCCTGGGCCCGGTTGGCGCCCGTGATAAGTACCGAGAAGAAGGGGTAATCCGGGGCCTGATCCTGAAAATATGCTTCCAGGCAAATGCCGGCAATCGTGTTCACCAGATCACGAAAGTTGATCCGCTCGTGCGAAGCAATACCGGAAAGCTCGCGGATCGATTTGCCCTTCGCCCACTCGACGAAGGACTTGGTCCGGCCCTGATAAGTGACCTCGAAGGCCGTGATCATATTCTTCTGCAGCCACTGCACCAGGTCACGCAGGAAGTTCGACGCCTTGGACTCGTACGTGGTCTTGTTCTGTCCCGAAGCGGTGGAGGCCAGATCCAGCGCCGCGGCGTAGTTCCTGAGCGCCGTGCGGAACGCCTCATCGGTATTTTTCAGACGCACAAAAAGCTCATCCGACCTCTTCTCGTCTTTGAAATGCGGCGGATCGAAGGGCTGGATGAAGTAGAGATAGAAGTCCCGGGGCGGAACGGCAGTGGAACGCTCGTTGGGGGCCCCGAAAAACAGATACCCCTGTCTGGCCGCTTTCCGTCCCGGCCACTCCAATTCGTGCTGCCAGATCCTATAGCCGGTAACATAGGTGTGGTCGGTGCACTCCATAACTCTTTTCAGGGCCTCGTAATAGTAACGGTCGAGCTGAGAGGCATCGAGACTCTCGGCCCGCTTTTCGATGAGCACATCGAAATCATCTGTCTTTTTGAGGTCTAGGTAGTACTGGCGGTTGTCCGGGTTGAAGGAGATGAACTGGCCGCTCACCGTCCTGTGAATCTCCCGCAGCACGGTTTCCACCTGAGATAGCAGGTCATCGTCCGGTTCGCCGCCCAGGTCCTCGATGCCGGGCTGGTACAGGCAGAGCCCGTCGCGCAGCTCCTCGGCCGTTGCACCCAGAGGAGCGTGGATGTCGCCGCTGGTAAGCCGGTGGACTGACAGGGCGTGAATGATCCGCAGCGCCATGGGCTTGTAGGCCGGGCGGGTGAACGCCTGTTGAATGCGAGACTCAAGCACCTGGCTGCAGTCAATGACCGCCTTGATGTCCGGCACGGCGCGGAAGGACGGGTTCTCGCGCAGGTTCGTCCAGTAGCTGTCGTAGGCGATCAGCCCGGGCCGGTCGTCGGGGACGTCCTGGTCGAGGATCTTCTTCATGGCCACGGAAAGGGTCTTCAGAACCTCTCGCTTTTCCGCCGCCGTGATCCGCTCGAAGGTATCGATGTAGTCGGGATGGACGGGGAAGAGGCGGACGAATTCGTCCATACGTTCATTCATCCGCCCGTAGAACCTGGCAAAGGGTGTCAGATACTCGCGGATCCTCATCTGCTGTTCGGCGGTTTTCTTGAGTAAGCGCTCGGCCACCACAAACTTGACGTCCTGGCGGGCAATCAGGATTTGTTCGAAACGGTCTCTTACCCGGCGGATGCTGTCGGCCACGAAGGAAAAGCGGGGGCTGTCGAAGATGGCCTCCTGGATGCCCGCGATGAATCGGAAGCGCAGGTCTTTGCAGACCTCGCCGATCTCCCGCAGGAAGTTGAGGTCGAGGATGAGTTCCTGATCTTTGCGCGTACGCAGGTAGTCGAGCAACTCATCAACGACCAGGAGCAGCCCGTGGTCCGGATACTCGCGGTGGAACGCCGCCATCATTTCCTCGAACGCACGCTTGTTGTTTGAAACCTCAGCGGCAGAGGGAAACACATAGTTCACGCCCATGACGGCAAGGTGCTCTTCTAAGCTAGCCACGATTATGTCGCGTAAGGACATAGTGGTTGCTCCGATCTCAGTACGGACCACTTTGAAGCGGCCGGAAATCTTCTTGGCTGCCGCAGCTACATCAGGGTTATTGAGAAGCGAAGCGAATTCCGTGTTCTCGGCAAGAGCGGAAATCACCGACATGAGGTGAGACTTACCGGTGCCGTAATTCCCGACTACCAGAAGCCCTCTGTTATCGACGGGCTTGTCAAACTGGAGCTGTGGAAAGACCAGGTTAACAAGCTTCTCGGCCATCTCCCCGGAAATAACGTAGGTCCTGATAAGCCGCCGGGCGGCATCCGCCTGGTCGGCATCCCGCAGCTGAACAACAGACTCGATAGGATCAAACTGGATCAGGTCACCGTATTTCATCGCGCCTACCCCCATGCGGTTTACAGCATTGGTTTCACGCCATGGCCTCCGGGCCAGCTATCAGCAGGTCACGGATCGGATATCGTCTGTATTCCGGGTGGTCCGGTACGGCGTAGGTGATATGACCGCTCTCGACCGAGCCGTTCCAGGCAACAACGAGTGTTTTGTTTCGGGAAAGCCCCTGCAGAAGCCGGAGGGGGTCCTGTCTGAGAGAAACATCGAAGAGAATCTCGGTATTATCAAGCAGAATCCTGTCCCCTTCGGCCTCTTTAAGGATCTCTCCCAAGAGCCGCGGGACTTGCAGCACCCTTTGCCGTTCCGTGAGGTCGAGCATACGTCGGGACAGTTCCAGATTGACGTTTACGAGGGGTGCTCCTGTCCGCTTCCTCACTTCCCGAAGGGCGGTCGTCTTCCCGGTGCCCGGAGGCCCGACCACCAGTACCAGCCGGTAGTAAAGCTCAGCTGCCTGGTCGATTTTCCGCATGACCTGGTCCGCGAGCGGCTCCGGCATAATTACTCACCTCAAAGATGGATCCGGGTGTCAGTTCGACATATTGCTAAATAATCCCTCTAATGGAGTCTTCGTGTAATAATAAATCCCTTGCCGTTTGCAATAGCCATCTTTCAATGCCAATCAAATGCTAAGAAAACATTTCGGGAGCATTAAGCTGCAATTAATGCTCGTTTTAATGCTCACGCGCATTACCGTTCCAGACATACCGTGCGTACCGACCCCGGCTAGTCAGCTTGATTTCACGGTTTTCCACCATCAGCTCTCTCATTAAGCGGAACACCTGGTTACGATCCAGATAGGTTATCTTACGAATCTCGGCATTGCTGAGCCCGGCTCCCCTGGTGTTAGCGCCAGGATTATTTGACACCCATTGACGGGATCAAGTGCCAAGGTGCCAGGCACCTAACTTATTAACTTATCAGCCTAGTTACTTGGTTACTGCCGATGCAGCTACCTGCCTTGAAGCAGCTTGAAAACGGCAACGTCTGAAAGGCCAATGTTGGCACCGATTTCTTTAAGCGTATACTTCTGCTCCAATGCCGCCTTAATATAAAGTCTCTTGTAAGCGGTAAGGTGTCTTTGGCGTGACCCGGCCTTAACCAGCCTGTAGTCGTCAAGGCTTAAGCCTGTATCGATAAGGATTTCGTCCAGCCGCTTCCTGTCAGGTGCTTCGGTCCGATATGCAGACGCCAGGAGAAAGCTGTCGTCTCCGATGACATCTGTCTCCTCATAATCGGCATCATCTTCTTCTGCCATGAATTCGACGTACTTTTTGATTGTTAGGGCTAACCTGAAACGTCCGAAAGCTGACGGGATTGCCTGACCGGGGGCTGCTGGATATAATGGCCATATCATTTAGAAAGGAAAGACGCCCCTGTTTGTTGTGCCACCGTGGTCAGCAGCAGCACCAGAGGCGCCCATCACCGTATGGTCATTGTAACAAAATATGAGCTCGTTGAGAACCCCGACAGGGGTGTTTTTTGTGAGGAGCGCGGAGCAGATTCCCTGTCCCTGCTGTAGCGGGCATTTAAAGGTAATTGGCAGCCGCCAACGGAGCTGTATCGACAGCCTCGGGGACAAGATCATCCTTATCATCCGCCGCCTTCGTTGTGTTGCGTGCCGTCGCATCCACCACGAACTGCCGGACATGCTGGTACCGTACAAGCGTCACATAAGAGATAGCATTGAGGCAGCCGTGGGCGGTGATCCGGCCCTTAGCGTCACGGCCGATGAATCCACCTTGTGGCGCTGGCGGAGATGGTTTCGGGCACTGGCTGCGTACTTCCTTGGCTGCCTCACCGCCCTCGCCGCCCGTTATGCGATAGCGTCTGCGGAAGGACGATCCACCCTTCCCCGGTCCGCGCTCCACGGGATCTGGCAGTTGGTAGGGGATGCCCCCGGCTGGCTGGCCAGAGTTGTCCGCCCGGTGGCCAATGCAAATCTTTGGGTACAGACCCGTTCGGCATTCCTGTCCTGACGGCTTTGGCATAGACTCGTGCTGAATTAACTTTAAGGAGGGTATTCAGCATGAGAGACCACCGGAAGGCCGAAGAGATCGCCGCCCAGCGGATGCAGCTTTTGTCCCCGCTGTTGGCGGAAGACGTGGATGCGGCCAAAGCCAGAAAACTCAGGGCCCAGATTTGCGCACAGACCGGGCTATCCGAGCGTACCTTGCGCCGGTATCTGGCCCGGTACCGGGAAAACGGGTTCGGGGGCCTCAAGCCCAAGGGTAAGGGTGAACGCCTGAACCAGGAGGCCGTCCCGGCCAACATCCTGGAGCAGGCCATCCTTTTGCGCCGCGAGGCGCCGGGAAGAAGTGTCGCGCAGATCATTCAGATTCTGGAGTGGGAAGGACTGGCCGAACCCGGCCGGATCAAACGCAGCACCCTGCAGGAGAAACTGGCGGAGAAGGGCTACAGCGCCCGGCACATGCGGATGTACGCGGATACCGGCGTCGCCGCCCGGCGGTTTCAGAAAAGGCACCGCAACCAGCTCTGGCATTCAGATATCAAGTATGGGCCGTACCTGCCCATCGGCCCGGATGGCGCCAAGAAGCAGGTCTATCTGGTATCCTTCTTTGACGACGCCACGCGCTTTGTCATGCACGGAGAGTTCTATCCCACCCTGGACCAGATCATCGTCGAAAACTGTTTCCGGCAGGCGATCCAGAAGTACGGGGCGCCCGAGGCGGTGTTTTTTGATAACGGTAAACAATACCGGACCAGGTGGATGACCCGGGCCTGCGCCAAGATGGGCATCCGGCTGCTGTATGCCAAGCCGTATGCCCCGGAAGCAACCGGCAAGGTGGAGCGCTTCAACCGAGTGGTGGACGCCTTCCTGGCCGAGGCGGCCTTGGAGAAACCGCAGTCGCTGGACAAGCTCAATGAGCTGTTCTGGGTTTGGCTGGAGGAGTGTTACCAGAACAAGCCCCATTCAGCCCTGGCGAACAATCAGAGCCCGGCTGCCGCTTACCGCAGTGACAGCAAGGCGATCAGGTTTTTGGATGCCGAAACTATCGCATCTGCTTTTCTGCACTGCGAGGAAAGGAAGGTCGACAAGGCGGGCTGCATCAGCTTCGCAGGCAAGAAGTACGAGGTCGGTCTGAATTTCATCGGTTGCAAGGTGGATGTCGTCTACGACCCGGCTGATACCGCCGAACTGACCATCGAGTACGAGGGGCATGTGCCCTTTAAGGTTAAGCCACTGGTCATTGGAGAGCGGACCGGAGAGCGCCCGCGACTGCCAGAGTATTTGCAGAGCCAGACTGCCGAATCATCCAGGCTCCTGTCTGCAGCGGCAAAGAGAAACAAACAGAGGAGAGAGCAGCAGGCCCCTGCCGTCATCTACCGGGCGGTACGCAAGGGGGAGGTCGGCGGCAGTGTTTGAAGAATTCTACGGCCTCGCCCATACCCCGTTCACCCGCGACATTCCGACAGACCAGTTGTACCCGTCCATGATGCTGGAAGAGACATTGGGCAGACTGGAACATGCCGCCAAGCGCCAACTGTTTGTTGTGTTCACCGGGGACAGCGGGACCGGCAAGACCACCGCCATCCGGCGTTTCAAGGATATCCTCGACCCGGCCCGGTTTCTGGTAATGTACCTGGCGGATTCCAAACTGACACCCCGGCATTTCTACAAAGGCCTGCTGGAACAGCTGGGGTGTGAAGCCAAGTTCTATCGGGGCGATGCCAAGCGCCAACTGCACCGGGAGATCGAGCTGATGCGGGGCGTTCATTCTTTGCAGCCGGTGGTGATCCTGGATGAAGCACACTTGTTAGATAAGGAGATGCTGGAAGAGGTCCGGTTTCTCCTCAACTTCAAGATGGACTCCACAAGCCCCATGGCCCTTATCCTGGTCGGGCAGAGCGAGCTGCGGGAACGGCTCCAGCTCCAAGCCTACGCCGCCATCCGGCAACGCATCGACTTGCAGTGTAGACTAACCCACCTGGACAGGGCGCAAACCGGTGAGTATGTGAAACGGCACCTGGCATACGCCGGTGCGGACCGAGACATCTTCTCGGATGGTGCGTTGGATGAGATCTTTCGTTTCTCGGCCGGGACCCCGCGGCTGATCAACAAGGCCTGTACCCATTGCCTGATCTACGGGGCGCAGAACGGCAACCGGATCGTTGACGACCACATGGTAAAGCGGGTGATTCAGGGAGAGCTGATGTAGCTCTCCCTGCTCCGCCCGCCGATGGTTACCGGCCAACTATTCGTCAATTGTTGGACAATTAACACCGTCTATCCCCGGACATTATGGGGTGGCAGTAACATTTGATGGCTAGCAAGCGGTCATCGGCAAGGGAATCCAGAACCAGGTCAATGTCAACCAGCTCGCCCCGGTTCCTGCGATAGTGGGTGTCGCTGCTGTAATGATAGTCATCTGGAGTTCCGCATATCCCCGCTGATACAGGGTTTTGGTGAATATATCGGAGAACTGCCAGCAGGTAGCGTTCGTCCTGGACGAGAATGGCTTTGTACCGTCCCTGGAAAACGTGCCCCGATCTTTGGTATTTGAGGTTGTAGTGGCGACCATAGTTGCCGTTGATCCGGTGCATGATCTTGTGCAAAGGTTTGTCGTATGTCTGTAAGACAAGATGATAGTGGTTTCCCATGATTACGTAACCGAAAAGTCTGAACCCCAAACCTCGCTTGCACTCTTCTATCTGCCTGAGCAGATACTGTTTGTCTGAATCGTCCGCAAAGATGTGCTCTCTGTTGTTTCCTCTCTGGATGACGTGGTATATGGCGCCCTCGTACTCAATCCTCGGCTTCCGACCCATAACAAGAACCTCCCATATCATTGTAGTGGGAGATTCTTTGCAAATTCAAGAAAAAGTTAGTAAGTTAGGTGTCTGGCACCTATCCCCAACGACGGTGGCGTCGATGTTGTTGACCGCCAGGCAGCGGTCGGCCAGCAGGCGGGCGCCGCCAGGAGAGGGTAAGGTGCCAAGCACCTATCCCAGAAAAGGCCGGCTCTTCCGTGCAGGGATAACCGGGGGGCAAAAACCCTATCCCGGTGGCGCAAAGTCCGTGATTTGGATTATGATTTGGATTAGGTATAATAGATTAGATTAGGTATAATACCTAATAATCAGGAGGTACTAGGAGACCGCTGAAAAACTGCGCCTGGCTTTGTCAGGCTCGCCGTCCAGTGCTCACGTACGACCCAGTACGCTCCGCGCCGGCCGGCTTCGCCTTCCGCGCCATGCTTGCTTTTGAGCGGTCTCAGGGTAACTTCCGAAGCATAGCCGTACCCTGAAAGATGCCTATGCCGAAATCAGTGTATTGGCTTTTTGCAGCACTCTTCTAGGTATTAGCGTTGGAGGTGCAAGATGAAGGCCCTTTTTCACGTTAATGAATTGGACCGCTGGGCGCACGCCCTTCTGAACATCACGAATCTTCTGCGGGACGTGGGAACCGGGGAGGTCACCGTCGAGGTGGTGGCCAACGGGCCGGCCGTAATCGCCTACCGACTGGGCAGCGACGATGCGCTCCGGCAGATGGATGAACTGCACGCGAAGGGCGTGGCCTTCGTCGCCTGCCGCAACGCCCTGCAGATGCAAAACATCCCGGAGGAGAGCCTGGCCCCCTTCGTTACCGTGGTGCCGGCGGGGATCACCGAAATCGTCCGGAAGCAGGCGATGGGATACGCCTACATAAAGCCTTAGACCCGGGGCCGGTCGTTTAATGCTTTCACAACCAGACGGTGCCAGACACCAAACTTATTATTAACTTTCTGCCGTACCCTACTGGAAATTATCCCTGTGGAGGCCGAAATCTTCTCTGCCGCACTAAACGACGAAAAAACTTAAGGGTTCACCGTCAAAACGGGAACCCTTATTGTTTCTTGCTTTAAGTTCGCCGGTATAGAACAACAGCTGGTGCCGGAAAAACTTTACGGACAACCCCGGAGCATCGCTACTTCACCACCAGGACAGGCACATCGACGTTCTGCAGCACCTTGTACGTCACGCTGCCGATGACGGCGGCCTTGAGCGGGCTCATGCCCCTGCTGCCCATGATTACTTCGTCGATGCCCTTCTTCTCGACGTAGGAGATGATTACGGACGCAGGGTCGCCGACCAGGAGCTCGGCATTGACCTTAACTCCGGCAGCATCGAAGATTTTCTTGGCATCTTCAAGCCTTTCCCTGAACACCTCCTGAGACCTCTCGGTGGCGAGCTGCTGCAGCAAAACCGCGCCGTCAAAAGCGGTAACATCATACTGGTACGCTACCGTAAGCAGCGTAACCTCTATCGAGGGATGATCCTTGGCCTTTTTCAGGGCGTACGCAACGGCCCGCATGGACTGTTCGGACCCGTCTACCGGAACCAGGATTTTCATTGTCCTTCACCCTCCTTGCAAACATAGTATAGTTAAATTTACCATAACACATCGTGAAAACTTTAACAAGCCCCAACTTCCTTTGGCGCTGCTCACGACAACAGGCATACTTTTCCCGGATACGCCCGCCGCGGCCCCCTTTCAGACCGCCGCCCGTCGACTGGAGACGGATTAGTTGGAAACTGTGACGTGGATCACTGCTGTCGCATCTCCCTGCCATGATAATGGAGGCAAAGCCGCAACGGAGGTGCCAGGCTTGGACTGGGATCGGGATGCCCTGGCTCAACTCGAAAAGGTACCGTTTTTTGTGCGCAGGATGGCCAAAAGACTGGTTGAGGAGATGGTTTCCTCCGAGGGACGGAATTGCGTCACTAAAGCGGACGTTATCCGCGCCAAGAACTGGTTCCTGCACGTAACCGAGAGTCTAAAGCCGAACCCGCCGGCAACGGCCGGATTCCCAATGTAGCGATTGAGAGGATGGTGCAGTCCCTTACGGGCTGTGCCTTTACTGCGGCCAGTGCGTCGCGGCTTGTCCCGAGAAGGTCCTTGATGCCGGCCCAAAAGGGCTCAAAGTGTTGATCGGGGGGCGCCTGGGGCGCCATCCCCGGCTCGCGCAAGAAGTGGCCCACCTTGTCAGCGAACAGAAGGCCGCCCTCCTGCCGGAGCGATGCATCAGGCTGTACCAGCAGCAGGGCTCCGGTGAAGAGCGTTTTGCGGCGATGCTCCAGCGGCTGGGCATTGATAACGTTATCGAAACACTAACGTCAGGAAGCTAAAGGCCGCATACCCTCAATCGCCGGGCTTGATCACCGCCTTGATCACTTTTTGCTCCTCGACGTCGGCAAGGGCTTCGTTGACCTCCGCCAGGCGATACTGCCGGGAGATGAACTGTTCCCAGCGGAACCGGCCGTTGTATTTTGCCATCACCTGGATCGAGCGATAAAAATGGCTGAAGTCGATACCCCAGGTTCCTCTAATGTCCAGGTGCTTTTTGTTCAACTCAAGGTGCGGGTTGATCGTTACGGTACCGTTGTCGGTGTATTGCCCCACAACCACGTAGGTGCCGGCGTCGCGGGTCATGGCCAGACCTTCTTTAACGGCGTTCGGGACCCCCGTGGCTTCAATGGTAACGTCGGCTCCCCTGCCGCCCGTAAGCCGGCGGACCATTTCCACTCTTTCCTCCGGCGACCGCTCAAAGATGTTGATGACGTGATCCGCCCCCAGCTTCTTGCCGAGCTCCAGCCGGTTCGACGGGCCGCCCACCAGGATGACCCGCAGCGCGCCGGCCAGCTGGGCCAGGATAACGGCGTTCAGGCCGACGGGGCCGCTGCCTTGAACAATCACCGTATCCCCCAGGCGGATGCCGGCCCGTTCAACGCCATGGAAGGCGGTGGGCAAACCGCACCCGCCCCCGATGAAGGCTTCCGGCGCAAGCCCTTCCGGAAGCTTGACAACCTTCACTCCGGGCCGCAGGTAGATCTTCTCCGACCAGCCGCCCAGTAGCCCATTCCGCGCGGAATAGGTAATGCCGTAAACCTTGCGCTGCGGACAGCGGGTAGAAGCCCGGGCAACGAGGCAGTACCAGCAGTTGTTGCAGGTTTCGTGGACGTCAAGAAAAGTAACCAGGTCCCCCTCCCGCAGCAAAGCACCGTCGACGTCCCTTACCTCGCCGCCGGTCCGTTCGATGACGCCGATGTTGATGTGCCCCGGAATGATCGGGTAGGGCACGCCCGCCAGGCGCCCGTGCTGAAGGTGGACGTCTGTTCCGCAAACCTCGCTGTACAGCGTCCTTAACACTATCCCGCCCGCCTCCAGGACGGGCTCCGGAAACTCCTGGATTTCGAGCGGCATGTGGGGACCGTTCATTACCGCAGCCTTAACCATGGATTAACCCCCTTGCTTTGCTTCGTGCACAACTAAATCCCGTGCAGAAAAAGTTTATATTTGCAGCTTCTACGCAAGCCGGCGCGTTCCCTGCCTGGAGCGTGCGGGGGTCTTCCGAACCCGTTACCGGTGATATTGGACAAAGATAGTTGCCCTGCCGCCCCGGTTTATTGGTACAATGATGAAAAGGCGCACCTTGCGCGCAAAGGCTGGTGAGACCGTTGGCCGGCCGGAACCGCTGGCTCAGGGAACAGATCGAACAGTGGACCGCCGAACACCTGATCACGGCCGATCAGGCCCAACTCCTGCTGGCGAAATATCCCCCGCGCCCGCGGCCCAGTACAAGCGGCATTCTCTATCTTCTTGCCGCGCTGCTGGTGGGGCTGAGCGTAATCCTGTTCCTGGCCGCAAATTGGCAGGGCATACCGGCTGCAGGAAAGCTTGGGCTGGTTCTGGTTTTTCTTACCCTGGCGTACGGTACGTCCTACTACTTCTACTTTCTCGTTGAACGCCAAAACCTCGGCGCAGGGCTGGTCTTCCTCAGCACCCTTCTCTTTGGCGCCGGCATCTGGCTGACCGGCCAGACCTTCCACATCTCGGCTTACTCCGGCGTGGGCTACCTGTATTGGGCTCTCGCCACTCTCGCCGTTGCTCTGACGCTCGGCAATACGGTCATTTATTCTGCCGGAATAATCCAGTTGACTATCTACGGTGTCATTGCGCTTAACCAGCAGAACCCGTGGCTCATTGTCCCCTTTTTTTCGGCGGCCGCTTTGCTGTTCCTGTCGCGCAACCATTCCCTCGCCGCGGCGGTTCTGACGCTTGCCTGCATGGTGCCGCTTCTTATAGCATCCCTGAACACTTTCGGCTTCTCGGTCGCAATCTTTGTCCTTGCCGGGCTCGTCCTCTATACGATCGGCGAGGTCGGGCCTGCCGGCCCGTATGCGACCTGCCTGCAAACTTCCGGTATCCTTGGGGCGTTCCTGGGAGCCTTTGTCTTCAGCATAGGAAAACCGCACTTTTACGACATCCCTGCCGGATTGTCCGTCATCAACCTTTTTCTGCTGTTGCCGCTTGCTTATACAGTGTTAAGGCGGGGCCAGGCCCTATTGTTGCTGGTCCCGCTGCTGATTTTTGTGCCTTTTTACGGCATCGCCCTGAACGAAAACATTAGTGCTGAGACCCTGGCCCTTACTTACATTATCGTTATGGCCGCCTCCGCAGTGGCTTTGATTGTGGCGGGAGGACGCCTTCTGAGGCTCTACTTCATTAACACCGGCGCAGCCTGTTTCCTGGTAACGGTTCTGGTGGCTTACCTCCATTTTGCCTGGGAATTGCTGGCTAAGTCCGCCTTCTTTTTCGGGGCAGGAATCATCGTTTTCGCTGTGGGCGTAATGGTCGAGAAACAAAGGCGCCTGCTGGCGAAGCATGTAAAGGAGGCGAGGTCGTGACGATTAACCGACGCCGTGCCTTCATCGGTCTCGTCGTTCTGCAAATCCTCTTCCTTGTCGCCATAGCCCTGAACAGCTACATTATCCGGGCGTTCGGAACCCCCGTTGTTCTGAAGACCGCTCCCGTCGACCCCTTTGACCCTATGATGGGCGACTACGTACGTCTCAACTACGAGATATCCGACATTCCCTTAGCACTGGCGAGGGACTTCTCCGTCACCCCGTTCGACACAAGACACAACCAGACGGTCTACGTCGTCCTCAGACCAGACGGGAAATACCACACGGCCGCCGGCGTTTACAGGCATCCCCCGAAAGCGCAGACGGGCGAGGTAGTGGTCAGGGGCAGGCTTGTATACGTTGCGGAGCAAATACACGTCGAATACGGGATTGAGAAGTTTTTCGTCCCGCAAGGGTCAGGCCGTCTGCTTGAACAGAACCGAAGCCTCGACGTCGAGGCCAGGATTCTGGCGGCCCGGGCCCAGATAATCAGGATCCTTGCCGACGGCAAACCGGTTGCGCTTACTCCGTCGTAAGGATCGCACAGAAGAATTGGCATCCTCTTACAGAAGTGTTTTCCAACCGACTTGACGGAAGGAGGAGTGGACCGTTGAGCGAGCTCGTCGTCAACAAGGAACGCTGCGTCGGCTGCTGCTCTTGCGAAATCGCCTGCGCCGTGGAACACTCGCTTACGCGTAGCGTCTTCGGCGCCGTATCCGAATCCTCGCCGCCCCGCAAGCGCATTTTCGTTACGGCCGCCGGCGGCCGTTGCCTGCCGCTGAACTGTCGCCACTGCGAGGACGCCCTTTGCGTTCAAGCCTGTCCTGTCGGCGCCCTCTACAGGGACGTGGATGAGGGCCTGCGAAGCCCTGGGCGTTCCCCCGGTACTGCACATGGGCTCCTGCGTGGATATCAGCCGTATTCTTTTCGTCGCCTCGGCCATCGCCAAGGCCCTGGACGTGGATATCAGCGACCTGCCCGTCGTCGCCGCAGCTCCGGAATGGATGTCGGAAAAGGCCGTCTCGATCGGCGTCTACGCCGTGGCTTCGGGGATCTACACCATCCTGGGCACCGTCCCGCCCGTCCTGGGCAGCAGGAACGTCGCCGATCTCCTGACCCGGGGAGCCGAAGACGTGGTGGGCGCCTGCTTCGCGGTCGAGGAAGACCCCGACCGCGCCGCAGACCTCGCCTTGAAACACATTGCCAAGAAGCGGCAGGCCCTTGGACTCGCTCCCTAGGATACAATTAAAATGAGGTCACACAGGCGCATAAACATAAAAAAGAAAGGAGCCCTTCCGTTGCGAGGAGCTCCTGTTGATATACTATGCTATTGATGTGCAAGCTCGGCAGGTGATGCTTTTAATGACTGTTCTCGCCAACCTGGCCTTCTCCATCGCCGTCCTGCTGGCCGTTGACGTTACCCTGGCCGCGATCTTCGGGCGGCGCTACCTGCGCTGGCTTGCGGGTTTATTTCCCGGCTTGGACAGGCAATTCCTGGAGTCGATTATCAACCTTCCTACCTCGACGCTTATCTTCATCGGGCTTCTGGAGCTGGCCCTTGCCGCCGCCTTCTACAACCTCGGCGTCTTCCTTTCGTCTTGACAAGTTAATTTCATTACGCCTTAACCAGTTTGACCGGCGGCAGAAGCATGCCTTCGAGAAGCCGCTCTTTGTCCCTGATCGTTACCTTTTGTTTGATCAAGCCCGTGAGCACGCCGGCGCCGTCAACCTCGCCCACCATGGCAAAGCCGACCAGGCGGCTGTCCCGGAACACGAGCCGGCGGTAGGTTCTCCTGGGCCGGTCCAACCGCTCGAGGATCTCGAACCCCGGTCCGGGAACGCGAACCCTCCCCGCGGTAATGGCGGGTACTCCGTAAAAGCCGATAGCGTTCATCCCGATCGAACCGGCGTATTTTACCCTCCGTCCCGCCATGTTCTCCCCGGCGAGGCGCCCCTGCTCGGCGGCGTTGGGCCAGGTCGCGTTGATCCGCGCCTCGTCGCAGGCCAAGTCATAAGTCTCCGCGACGTCCCCGGCGGCAAACACTCCCGGAACGTTTGTTTCCAGGTGCTCGTTGACCACTACCCCGCGGTTTACGGCGATGGGGGTATCTTTCAAGAAGGCCACGTTGGGCTGCACCCCCTTGCCCACGACAACCATCCGGCACTCCAGTTCCCCGCCGTCGGCAAGCACAACCCCGCTAACCCGCCCCGCGGGATCACGCGCGACCTCGCGGACTTCGGCTCCCAGGTGAAACTCCATGCCGTGCTGCGTCAAAACGTCCTGGATGATCTCGGCGCCCTGACGGTCCAAAATCCGGGAAAGGATGTGCGGCGAGCCGGCCACGACCGACACCCGCATCCCGCGCTGCCGCAAGGCGTGCGCCACCTTCAATCCGACCGGACCGGCGCCCAGCACCACCGCCCGTTCCCCCTTGGCTATTTCCACGTTGATCCGCCTGGCGTCGTCCAGGGTCCGCAGTGTGTATACCCCGGGCCCTTGAATTCCCTGTATCTCAGGTACTTTCGGGGAGGCGCCGGTAGCGATGAGCAGGCGGTCGTAAGCCAGGGACATATCTTCGTTATAGTAAACCAGCCGCTTCTCCACATCGACCGACGTCACCCGACAGCCGTAACAGATCCTGGCATCCATGCGGTCGGGGAAGTCCTCGCCCCGCAGGGCCATGTCCTTTTCGCTCACCCGCCCCTCGATGTAATGCGTCACCAGGCAGCGCGAATAGGCCGCCCGCGCCTCGTTGCCGAGGACCACGATCTCCCCGGCGCGGTCGGCGAGACGGATCCCCTCCACGGCAAAGGTCCCGGCGGCACTGTTGCCGATGATCACGTACCTCATTCCCGCCACCCCCTGACCGCATACACGCCGGCGGCCGCGGCGTTCCGTTGCCGGGCCATGCGCCCGTCCCACCGCTCGTACGTCAGCGCCTGCGTCGGACAGGCCGCCACGCAGGCGGGCACGTCCCTTTCCGGACACCGGTCGCAGCGCAACGGCGCCATTCCGTCGCCGCTTACGCTTATAGCCCCGAGAGGGCAGACCATTACGCACATCAAGCAGCTCACGCACCTGCGGCCGTCCACGCTGACGATCCCCGTTTCTCCGTCTCTGCTGACGGCCGAAGCCATGCACGCGTACAGGCAGGGAGGATTGGAGCAATGCCGGCACTGGACGGGCAAGAGGAACCCCTCCGTCACCCGGACCTCCATCCTTGAACGCAGCGCCGCCCGGTTGCGCAGCGCGGTGAAAAGGCTTTTTTCAGGTGTATGTTCAATGGCACAGGCCAGCGCGCACGTCAGACACGCCACACACCTCGAACCGTCAAACCAGATCTCCCGCACCCTGTCACCTCTTCCCCCATGGGCTCGCTGTTGCAACCATCATACCACACAGGCGCCATCAAGCGACCCGGAAGATTTCTAGATGTACCTGTACATCATCCAAAAGTGGCTGAAGCTCCCGGCCATCACCAGAAGATGAAATATCTCGTGAAACCCCAGCAAACCGGGGCGGATGTTGGGACGCTTCAGCCAGTAGATAAGCGCGCCGGCGGTGTAAAAAAGCCCGCCCGCGGCCAGCCATACAAGCCCTAAAGGCTGCAAGGCCTCAACCAGCGGCCAGGCGGCCACCACAACCAGCCAGCCCATCAGGAGATAGAAGGCGGTCGAAAGCCAGCGGGGGGCGTGCAGCCAGAGCAGTTTCATAACCACGCCCGCGGCGGCCAGAAACCATACCCCGCCGAGGAGGCTCCACCCCCACACGCCCTTCAAAGCAATCAGGCATATGGGGGTGTATGTCCCGGCTATCAGTACGAAAATCATCGTATGGTCGATACGCCGTAACATCCTGGAACCTTTTTCGGAAAGGGGCAGCAGGTGGTACAGCGAACTAGCGGTATAGAGCAAAACGAGGCTTGAGCCGAAAACGCTGAAAGCCGCCAGGTGCCAAGGGGTCCCGTACCCATGCGCCTTGGCGATCAGGACCACAAGGGCGACCACCGAAAGCAAGGCCCCGATCAGATGCGTGAGACCGCTTACGGGTTCTTTCAGCTTGCTTAGCATCAGGAAAATACCCCCTTCCCTGCTAACGCTAACCAGAATACCTTTCGCCAAACTATTGCTTTACGCCTTCCCGGTACGCATAAAAATCACTTATCTAATGCCCGGCCCGCTCCCGGGGAATGCTGTTCTAAGGAAAAGTGTTTTGGAGGTAAGCGACATGCCCGCCAGGAAAGTCTCCGCCCCCGGTTACGGGTTTATGAACGACTTCTGGTCGCCGGCCGTGGTCAAGGACGGGAAAATCGTCTTCTCCGCCCTCGGAGGCATCATTGCCAACCCGGACTACCACGTGCGCACAGCCACCGCAGAAACAGTCCCTACCGGTCCCGTCGGCCCAGCGATCCGGATCGGAACGTCGGTGGCCGACCAGGTTCGCATCATCTTCTCCCACATCACCGACGTGCTGGATGCCGAAGGCAAGACCCTGTACGACGTGGCCGGGTTTACACTCGTCTTCCGTCCCGGCACGGCCACGGACGTGGTCCAGGGGGCCATCCACGCCGTTGACTCGCAGATGGGGCAGGCGCCTTACACCCTGACGACCCTGTTTTGCGACTTCCTCGGGCGCGAAGAGGAGGTCCTGCAAATCATCCCCCACCTGTGGTAAACATGGAACCGTTGGAATCCAGCGAGGGGACAAAATGAAAGAGCGCCGGGGAAAAACCAGCGCTCTGCGTATTGCCGTTTGAATATCCTTACTCGTTAGTCAACCGGGCGACATCCAAAAGCTTGAAGACCAGGCTCAAACAGATGGCCACCACGGTCGCCAGGCCCATGCCTTTCA